>JBAVIH010000347.1:0-3123 GCA_049686695.1 Bryobacteraceae bacterium
GGGAGTGCCGATGGCTGTCTGCTTGCCGAAGCCCCAGCCGTTCATTAGCTCGCTGACGTTGGCCACGCTACGTACCCTCCTTCGGTGCCAGCACGACCGCCTCATGTTTTGCCGGCGCGGGCACCTGCCGCCAGCCCTTGCTCAACAGTGGTGCGAGGCTCTCCGCAGTCGCTTCCACTTCTTTGATCTCGTCGCCTTGCGGCGATTCCAGAAAACATGTCATGCGTTCTTCTCTGCGATCTACGGGTTATAGGATTCGATCAACCGCACCGGCACCTCGAAGTACTCGAAGGTGGCACCGTCTGCGCTGATCACCACGGTGTTGCGGCGCGCCGACGGCAGGTAGAAATCCATCGGCTCGCAGTTCGGATCGATTTGAGTGTGCAGCATCCGGAGGCTGCTGCCCGCTGGCACGTCGTTCACGATCCAGTTGAAGAGATCCTCGTAGCCGACATCGGCTTCCTCCGGGGCACGCAGATACAACGAGAACTCGTGCACGAACACGAGCGCGTTGCCGAGCCTGCCTGGCCCGGTGCCCTGCCATGCGATCATGATCGAGCCGGGCGGCATGGACAGGATCGCCAGGCGAATGTTGTTCTGCGTCGGCTGGCCGAAAACGATGGCGTTCTCGGTGTAGAACTGGATGCGGCCGCCATCGCCGCCCAGGGCATCCACCAGGTTCGGCAGAGCCTGGAGCGCCGTCACCCACTCGGCCAGAATCGTTTTCGGGTTAATCATTGGGACTCTGCCCGGCGCGCGCCATGAGCGAAAGCTCGACCAAGCCGTGCGGGTCCGGCTGGCGCACGGTGGTCACCACGAACTCCAATCCCCACGCGGTCACCCAATCGCCGCGCTGCGGAAAACTCGCAAGGTCGGACGGATTGACGGATATCTCTTCGACGTTCGCCAGTGCCCCGGATTCCTCGCGCACGCGGGCGTGGCGGATGGCGGTGATGGTCACCGGATCGCCGACCGCCATACCGGCCTGCGCGGACTGATACACGACTGGCTCGCCGAACGTCTGCTGCATGATGGCGTTCGCAGCCACGTCGATGGTCTGCCAGTCGGACATATATAATGATGCGGCGGCGCGGCGGCGGCGCTCAGTTGAGCGTGATGATCGAGTAGAACACCGTCACGATCATGGTCCCGTTGCCAGCGGCGAAGGCGGCGGTGGCATTGGTGATATCGATGCCAGTGGCCACGGGCGGCTGAATGACGCCGGTGGGCGGCGGCACCACGTTCTCGCTCGCCGCCGCGCTGGTGACGGTCGCGGCCGGAACGTTCGCCGAGTGCGGCACGATGACCGTCCCGTGATACTGGAACGACACCGCGCCGCCGCCCGTGAACGGCGTGGCGCCCGGCTTCATCTGCACGATGAACTGATCGATGACGAGTACTTGTCCGGCCGCGGGCGCCGGCAGGATGCTGACCGGCGCTGCGTACATGGCCATGATTTGCGCCGCCGTGAGCGTCATCACCGCCTTCTGGATTAGAGACGGGTCGGTGTCCGCCGCCTGCACGGGACCGAAGCTGAGCGGATTGAGCCGCACGCGAACGGTCGCATCGGCGGTCTGACCGCCGGGAGCGACAGTGCCGTCCGGCTGGTTCAGCACCGCAAAGCCGATCTCCTTATTGGAGGTGCCAGCCGCGGTCAGCGTGCTGGACGTGGCCTGCTGCGTGGCGTTGTTCCAGAAGACCTTGTCGCCAGGATTGAACGTGCTCGCGTCCTTGGCGAGATCGAACACGCCTTCCACCACCAGTTCGCTGGCGTCGCCAGTGTTCTGGTTGTTCACCGAGACGCCGAAAATGTTGCCTACCTGGCACCCGCCGCCGCTCACGAGCGCATTGGGCGCGACCACCGTAAGGGTTTGACCTTCTTGAATGTAATTCTGCATCGAACTTCTCCTGTTCCTGTCGGGGCGACTCGCGCCGCCCCGCTGTTGTGGTTTCCCAACGCCTAGGCGCCCTAGGCGCCGGCGTTCTTCTGAAGCCCGCGATAGTCGATGGCCGCCGCGCCGAAATCCATGCGCGCCTTGATCTCGACGCCGTCCACTTGGAAGCCCTGCTTGGTTTCGATGTACACGCCCTGCTGCCCTTCCAGGTAGCAGTACTCCACGGTGTCGATCTGCGCCGGGTCCGCGATGAAATACCACGCCGTGGGGCTGTTGGCATCCAGACGCGGCTCGACCACCGGAATCAGGCTGCGCACCCACTCCGGCACCACGGCAGTCGCGGAGGAGGCCGCGAGGTTGATGGGATACACGCGCTGGAGCATGTACATCTCGAGCGTCGTCGGCACCGCGATGAATCGCGGGATGAGATTCAACGGCGTGCCCTGCGGCCCTTTCTGCGACCGGAAGGCAGCACGCGCCTGGCCGTAGGCCTTCTGCATCGCGGCCTCGGTCGCATTCACGTTCGGATCGATGCTGCTGCCGACGCCGGTCAACAGGTTGCCATGGTTGGCATGGAACAGAGTGGTGGACGTCTTGTCGCCGGCGTACACAGCCGCCGGATTCGACGTGATGATGGCCCACACCGTGTTCGATTCGCGCTGCGCCGCGGACACCCCGAGCACCGCCGGGATACGCGTGAACGCTTGCAGGTCGTCGTTGATGATGACCTTGCGGGTCAACGCCACCAGCCCACCGAAGGTTGCGAGCGCATAGCTAATGTTGTTGTCCGTCAGTTGCAGATGGTGAAACTCGCCTTTCTCGTCCAACTGGGGCAGGGCGGGCGCATCGGCGAGCAGCACGCGGTTGATGGGCTTGAAGTCCTGCGCCGTCACTTGCCGGCAGAACGGCTGGAATGTGCGCGGGTAAGCCTCGTAACCCTGGCGCAAGGTCTTGTTGGCGACGTTGGCCACGATTGCCGGGAAATCGGAGGTGGATTCGGCGCCGCCCGCGAAGAATTCCGGCCCGCGCGAGGGAGCCTGGAGCGACAGTTCGGCAACCCGCGTCACGTCCATGCCGCGCACCGGAACTCCCTTCATCTGCAGGTACTCCTTGGCCATGTCCATGAGTTTGAAGTTGCGGTACTCACGTCCCATGTCCTCGGCGCGCTGCTGTTGTTCCGGGCCGCACCCGCGGAGATACTCGCCGAGATCGTTGCCGTTGTGGTCCC
>JBAVIH010000348.1:0-7443 GCA_049686695.1 Bryobacteraceae bacterium
GTGGAAGCGGAGATTGCGCTGGCCGAGCGAGAATCCGCGGAACGCCGCAAAGAAGCTCTGCTGCTGGTGTCCTACAGTCTGGCCAAGCTCAATCTGCATATCACGGCCAGCCGCCGCCTGCTGAACACCCTGCGCACACTGCGGCGATTGCTGCTGGCAGAGCGGGGTCTGCCGGACAACAGCGATAAGGAAGTCGCCGCCAGCGAAAGCGAAACATAGACGGCTCCGGCACCATGCCTCGCTCCGCGCGCCGGCTGGCGATGTTGTCCATCGCCGCCGCCCTATCCGCCGCGGCTGCCAATCAGGACCCGTGGCTCAAAATCACTTCCGCCAACTTTCAGCTCTATACTACCGGCGGCGAACGCTCCGGGCGGGACCTCATCCGCCACTTCGAGGAAGTTCGCAGCTTCTTCGTGCAGGCGTTCGGCAATAGCCTGCCCGACGCCAAACCGGCCTGCATCATCGCCTTTCGTAACGAAAAGGAATTCGCGCCTTACCGCTTCAACGAATTCGCCACCGCTTTCTTCCACGGCGGCATCTCGCACGACTTCATCGTCATGAGCGAAGGATCGAGCGAACACTACGCCGAGGCCACCCACGAGTTCACGCACATGATGGTGCACGAAGGCGGCCATCAATATCCGCCATGGTTCAATGAGGGCCTGGCCGAGCTCTTTTCCAACCTCCAGCCAATGGGAAAGAAGATCCGGGTGGGGCAAGACATCCCCGGCCGCATGTTGACGCTGCAGAAGGAACGGTGGCTGCCACTGGCAACCTTGCTGGCCGTGGATACCAGCTCGCCGCATTACAACGAAAAATCCAAGGCAGGCATTTTCTACGCCGAGAGCTGGAAGCTGGTGCACATGCTTTTCCTCGATCCCTCTTATCGCCCGCAGCTCAAAGCCCTGGGACCCGCGCTGAAGCAGAGCGACTCCGCGGCGGCTTTGGAGGCGGTGTACCACAAGAGCCTCCCGGCGATCGAAGCCGACCTGCACAAGTATCTGAGCGATGGAACCATCAACGTGATGCTGTTCGATATTCAGTTGCCCAAGACGATCGACACGCCGGAGGTCGAGCCTGCGGCCGGGATGAGCGCACGCCTGGCGCTGGCCGAGATGCTCTCCAATACGCTGGGCAGGAGCGAGCAGGCCGACGCGGCCTACGGCGCGCTCGCGCAAGAGTACCCGAACCAATGGGAAGTCGAAGCAGGCTGGGGCCAGCTCTTCTGGCATCAACGCAAGGTGGCCGACGCGGCCCGCCATTACGCGCGCGCCGTGGAACTGGGCGGGCAGGACGCGCGCCTCTTCCTCGATTACGGCCGCGTCCTCTCTTACAGCGGCCGCCTGGGCGACGCGATCGACATTCTGGGCAAAGCCGCCCGGCTCGAGCCCGATAACGACGAGGTCCACTTCGAGCTCGGCGGCGCCTACGTGCGAAACGCAAACTGGGGAGCCGCGGTGGCCGAACTGCGGTCCATGAAGAAGGTGCAGCCCGCACAGGCCTATCGCTTCCTTTACAATCTGGCCTTCGCCGAGTACCGGCTGGGCCTGACGGCGGAGGCCAAGGCGGACGCCGCCAAAGCGCGCGCGTTCGTACACCATCCCGAAGAGACGGCCTCGCTCGACCGCCTCGACCGCGCCCTGGAAACTCCCGCGCCGCGAGCGGTTGCCCGGCCGCCGGAGCGAACCACTGACGATTCGGTCGAAGCTCCCCGCCTGGTTCACGGCAGCCCCGCACAGGAGACCGCGGCGCCGCCCGCGCCCGCTCTGCCCTCGATGGAAGGCATGTTTGAGCATCTGGAATGCGGCAAGTCAGCCCGGCTCCACGTGCGCGTCGAGGGCAAGATCCGGGTCTTCGTGATTACAGACCCGGAATCGGTGACCATCCGCAACGACAACGGCGCGCCGGTCGAATTGCAGTGCGGACCGCAGAAGCCGCCGCGCGCATTGCGCGTCGAATACCAGCCGCTACCCGGCCAGCCCGAGGCCGCAGGCCGTGTGCGCGCGCTCGAATTCAAATAGAACGGCGCATCCAACAGCCGCTCCCGGCTCGCGCTTCGCGCAAAAGGCCCGGTTCGCCGCGGTCCGGCGGTTGAGCCGTGTTAAACTGACATTTCATCCTAAGAATGCTGCTTGCGAGAGAGTTTGTCGCTTACACTTCCCGGCAACTGGTCAAAAGGCTGACGCCGGCCACGATTGAAACCTCCGACCCGGACCTGGTCGCCAACAAGATCGCCGAAGTTCTCAACGAAGAACTGGCGGTGGAAGACCGCCTCAACGACGAAGTGCGCGACCTGCTTAACCAGTACAGCGACTACATGCGGCGCGAGGGCGTCAGCTACCAGGAGATGTTCCGCCGCATCAAGAACACTCTCATTTCGCAGCGCAAGGTGATTCGCGCTTCCGGCCGCGACACCGGCGACGCCATGAAGCTGTCGCGCGACAAAGTGACGGACATGTCCCACAAGATCGTCGACATGTTGCGCAAGAACCGCGAACTGCGGCTCAGGAACAAGGACACCAACGCGGTGCGCCTGGAAATTCTGCGGATCATGACCGAACTGCTGCAGGCCGAGGATAAAGTCGATCGCGCGGCGCGCCAGAAGATTCGCAGCCAGAAGCGCGAGATTCCGGAAGGCAGCGAAGAGTGGGACCTGCTGCTGAGACGGTACTACGCCGAAGAGCTCAAGAAGCTCGGCATCGACCTGGCGCGCTAGGCGCGGGCCCGCCGATTCCGCGTATCCTGCCAACCTGCCGTTCGCAGGCGAATTCCACGACCGTGTCCTTATTCTGCCGGCGCCAGAGCCCGTTCCCGAAAGCGAACAAAAGCGGGCCGAGGACTGTAATCGAAAGCTAGGCTGTGAAATCCGGGGGCGGAGCGCATTCGCGCCATAGGCAGGTGGAACAGTTGCCGGCGGGAGAGGCGACGTGTCGGCCGAATTCCACCCGAGGTGTGATGGGAGGGCGCTAGCCCCTAACTGCGCGCCTCCGCGTGGTCCGGGCACTGGAGCGTTCTACGCGCGCATTTGACGCCGTGGGCGTCCCAGGCAGTCCAACGAAATTCTCGGGATGCAGAAGGCTCGCGACTGAAATGTCCTCGTCGAGCGCCTCCCAATGAACGCCGATGCCGCCGCCAATCAATTCCCAATCCGATCGCCGCCGCGGAGAGGCCTGGGCGAGCCGGGGAAACCAGACTAGAGGCACGGAAACAACTCGCCCATCGGTCAGCGTCACCGAAAGCGAATCCTTCGAACATGACACCTCGACGGCCAAAGCTTCAGATCTCTCGGTTGAAGTATTCATGCCATCTCTCCAAGAACAGCGGCGCATTCTCAACAACGATTCTGCGAATTTCGGTCATCTCATTCGCGCGAAAACCCCTCACATCGGCGACCGACACAGGATCTAACCAAAACTTAGCATAACGTTCGGCCTGGGCAACGTGGATGTGCGGGGGTTCGAGCGGCTCCCTGCTGAAGAAGAAGAACCGGTACCCCCGAACCCTGAGAACAGTGGGCACGTTCCAAGTCTACCGCCGGCGGCCGGTCCAGATTTGCCCGACTAAAACCTGGCGGCCCGAGTCCCTCAGGCGGGCTCCAGACAATTGGGTTCGAAGGAGATAGAGCACCCGGCCAAGCTCGGATTCGAGTGGCGCACGTGCTCAACGACATCCAGCTCCGGCCGGCCGTCCTCGCCCACGAAAATTACTCGACAGGTTTTTCCCAAGCATAGGTCCAGGTTCTCCAAGTGCCGGAGGAAATCTGTATTGCGTAAGGGGGACCGGGCAGGGATTGCCGCCACGCGCACCAGGTCACCGACACAAAAGCTTCGCGCGGAAGGTGGCCGAAAGCAGCGATGCAGTAACGGAAGGAAGAGGAAAGATCGTCTGCTCGGCATCTCAATATTCTACCTGTCCGGGCTCAACGCGCGCTGAACACTATCACCCGCAGGTTTCCATACGAATGGCCGTTGTCATCCTGGTACACAACGTTGTTCACTCGGTTGATCGAAATTGGGGCAGATACATCAATCTCGTCTAGACCACCGGGGCCGGACAGCAGTTTTTCGACACGGCGATTCAGTTCATCAGACGTGGCCGCGGCCTGCTCAATCAATATCCAGGCGTTGTAGCGCTTGGCGGATGGCGTTGCTCCCTCAATCCGGACGGACGGATCGAAATGCTTTTCAATGTCCTCCAGTAACCTGCCATTTCCAGCCCAGTCGCCGATAGGCCCCTTGATCTCAAGTGATGCCGTGCATTTGCCGTCAACGTCGACCGCGCAGAAGTCTACCAATCCCGCCGCGCCAGCCTCATACCGGCGCTCGCCCACGATTGCAACATCGCGCCGCAGGGCCTGCTTCCTCACCAAGTACCCAACGACGACTTCGGGAGCGCAGGCGACGCTCAATAGGTACCGGTCGGCGGGAAATCTAACTCCGATATTGTGTATCTCCTTCTCTTCGCGTTCGAGCGCATCATGCAAGAGCTTGCAGAAGAGCTGGGCGTTCGGTTGGCGTAGCTCTGTAACTGTCATGATCGGATTCCTCCGCCGAGGATGTTAGCACTCCTCACCCCCGCCCTCCAGCGGCCACTGCTCCAGCACCCAATCCAGGGCTTCGGCGGGGGTGCGGAGCCGGCTTTCCAATTGGGCGTCTTCCACGGCCGACAGGATCTCGCCGAAACGCGGGCCGGGGTGGTAGCCGGCGGCGATCAGGTCGGCGCCGGTGATCAGCGGCGCAGGCTTAATCTCGGCTGCGGTCATCTCCTCCCACTTGCGCTTCACCAACTCGTAGGTTTCCAGGTTGCCGCGGCTGGCCAGGCAATCCAGGCGGTGCAACTCCAGGTGCTCATCGAAGTGGGGCAGGCGCATCAGGCGCTTGAGGGTGCTCTCTTTCATGCGGCCGGCGTCTTTGAAGTGCATGTGGTGCGCCACCAGCGATTCGACCTGACCGATGTCATCGTTGGAGCAACGCAGCCGGGTGAGAATCGCGCGCGCCATCTCGACGCCTTTCTCGACGTGCCCGTCAAAGCGGATGCGGTCGGCCACGCGGAACGCGGGCGGCTTGCCCACGTCGTGCAGCAGCGCGCCCAGGGCCAGCGTTGGCGTGGCATGATCGAGCCGTTCGAGCAGCAAGCGTGTGTGCGCCCAGACGTCGCCTTCGGGGTGAAACTCGGGCGGCTGCCCGACGCCGTGCATGGCGGCCACTTCGGGCAGCAGCACAGCCAGCAGGCCGCTCTCGTCCAGCAGGTCCAGGCCGTAGGCTGCGCCACCTTCGGTGAGAATGCGAATCAACTCGTCGCGCACGCGCTCTGCCGAAACCCGCGCGATCAGGGCGGCATGGCGGCGGATGGCGGCGAAGGTGGCCGGCTCGATCGTGAATCCCAGCCGCGCCGCGAAGCGCACGGCGCGCAGCAGCCGCAGATGGTCCTCGCGAAAGCGGGCGTCGGGATCGCCGATCGCCCGCACCAGCCGGGCGTCGAGATCGGCGCGGCCCCCGACGTAATCCAGCACCGTGAAGTTGGCAGGCGAAAGCGCCTGCCCTGCATCCATCATCAGACCGTTGATGGTGAAGTCGCGGCGCAGCACGTCGGCCTTCGGGTCGGTTTCGAAGTGTACGGCAGTGGGCCGGCGGCCGTCTTCGTATTCGTGATCGCTGCGGAAGGTGGCGACTTCCACCTGCGCGAACGCGTCGCGCACCAGAACCACGCCGAAGTGCGCGCCCACCAGGCCGGAGCGGGGGAACAGGTCCATGATGCGGTCCGGCCGCGCGTCGGTCGAGATGTCGAAATCCTTGGGAGGAACCTCGCGCAGCAGGTCGCGCACGCAGCCGCCAACCAGATAAGCCTGGTGTCCGGCCGAGCGCAGCCGTGCGATCACCTGGCGCGCCAGCGATTCCGCCTGCGGCTGCGGCATTTCGACCTCCTTTACATATGCTAATATGTTGAAGCCGAACTCCACTTGGGGGCGGGGATACCAGTTTGGGGCGAAGTCCCGCGTTAGGACAGATCGCATTCCAGTTCCAACCCGTCAGCACCTCGCAGGCGATTCGTAATTCGCCAAAGCCCCCTTCGGCCTAACGGGGAGAAATCATTCAGTGACCAACCAGCAACGTCCGGCGGCGGTGAAAGTCGTGGTCGCCACCACCGTGATGCTGTCTTTTATCTCGTTCTGGCGGGCCGCGGCGATCGTCTTGAGCGATCTGGCGAGCTCGGCCTATTACGTGGGCGGCATCGCCGAAACGGCCATCGGCAAAGCGGCGCCATGGTTCATCCTGGCGATCATGCTGTTTTCCTACGCGGTGCGCGCCATCTACATCGAGAGCTGCTCGATGTTCGTGCGCGGCGGCGTGTACAAAGTGGTTCACGAGGCGATGGGCGGCACGCTCGCCAAGTTCTCCGTGTCGGCGCTGATGTTCGATTACGTGCTGACCGGCCCCATCAGCGCGGTGAGCGCGGGACTCTACCTCGGCGGCCTGATCAATGAAGCCGCCCCGCGGCTGGGGATGCCCAACCTGCACGTCAACCCGCCATACTTCGCGGCCGTTTTCGCGGCGGCGGTGACGGTGTATTTCTGGCGCAAGAATATCATCGGCATCCACGAATCGAGCGAGAAGGCGCTGCGTATCATGCAGATCACCACCGTGATGGTGGTGATCCTGATCGTCTGGTGTATCGTCACGATTTTGAAGAACGGCTACCAGCCGGTGCCCCTTCCCATTCGCGCCAACATCAAGTTCAGCCCGGAGGCGTTGGGCTGGTTGAAGGGGACCGTGGCGCCGTCGATCACCGCCATCGCCATCATGATCGGCCTCGGCCATTCGCTGCTGGCCATGAGCGGCGAGGAGAGCCTGGCGCAAGTAAATCGCGAGATCGCGCACCCCAAGCTGAAGAACCTGGAGCGCGCCGGCTTCGTGATCTTCATCTACAGCATGCTGTTCACTTCGCTGGTTTCGTTTTTCGCGGTGATGATCATCCCGGACGCGCAACGCCCGCAGTTTCTCGACAACCTGATCGGCGGGCTCTCGATGTTCCTGGTGGGGCCGGTTTCGGTGCGCCTGCTGTTTCATGGCTTCGTCGTGCTGGTGGGAACGCTGATCCTCGCCGGCGCCGTGAACACGGCCATCATCGGCTCCAACGGTGTGCT
Organism: Bryobacteraceae bacterium; assembly: GCA_049686695.1. Lineage (GTDB taxonomy): Bacteria > Acidobacteriota > Terriglobia > Bryobacterales > Bryobacteraceae > Bog-375. Next base: position 7,145 of record JBAVIH010000348.1, read on the forward strand.
CAACCGGGTGGCGGAAGATGGCGTGCTGCCCGACTGGTTCCGGCATCCGCACAAAAAGTTCGGCACCACCTCGCGCCTCATCAACGTGATCGTGGGGCTGCAACTGATCACCATCCTCATCAGCCGCGGCGATGTCTACATGCTGGGCGAAGCTTACGCATTCGGCGTGGTGTGGAGCTTCGCCATGAAGGCGCTTTCGGTGCTGGTGTTGCGCTACAAGCAGCCGTTAGGGCGCGAATGGAAGGTACCGCTGAATTTCTATATCGGAAAGACGGAGATCCCGCTCGGGCTGATGGCGA
>JBAVIH010000349.1:0-3160 GCA_049686695.1 Bryobacteraceae bacterium
CCCACCATCGGGGCGATGGCGCTGGGTCTGGCGGGCGCGGCGCTGCTGGTGACGCCGGGCGCCGGTCCGCAGGGCGCCGGCCACAGCCTGCTCACCGGCTTCCTGGTCCTCCAATTCAGTATGGCGGGCTGGTCGTTCGGCTCCATTTATCAACGGCGCAACGCGGGCAAGGCGCACCCGGTGGTCGCCGGCGGCATTCATCAACTGGCGGCCGCGCTGGGGATTGCGCCGTTCGCGCTGCTGGTCCCGCACCAGGCCATGCATTGGAGCGCGCGCGGCGTGGGCGCGTTGCTCTACCTGGTGGTTTTCGGTTCGCTGGTGGGTTACAGCGCATTTGTCTACGTGATGGACCGGCTGCCGGTAGCCGTGGTATCGATTTACCCGTACGTGAATGCGGTGGTCGCGGTGGCGCTGGGATGGCTGTTCTACCGCGAGCCGTTTGGCCTGCGGGAATCGATGGCGATGCTGATAATCTTCGCGGCGGTGGCGCTGGTCAAGCGTTACTCCCGCCCCGCGGCTGGCTAGGCTGGCCGAGCTTGGCGGCCAGCGCGCCGCCGGCCATGCTGAGGCAGGTGGTGAGGATGAACAACTGCAGCAGCAGCGCAGCGATGTCCGACGGGCTTCGCATCAGGCCCACCAGTTCCTGAAAACGCGGATCGGCGCGGAACTGCGGCATCGCCGTGGCTTCCTTAATCACATAGAACACCGCTGCATAAAATACGCCGGCCAGCGGAAACGTGAACAGCCCGGTGATCCAGCCCAGGCGCACCCCCGCTCCCACGTTGATCACGCAGCCGGTCCGCCGCCGGTAGAGGAACACCGCGAAATAGCCCGCCGCCAGCCAATTGACGTATGGCAGGAAGAAGAGCGCCGTGGCGCCCATCGCCACCAGCAGGGCAATCTTCAGCGCCAGCGGGTTGCGGAAATCGAGAGGCATCGGCGGCCGCTGCGGTTCGGGCGGCGGCACCACCGGCGTGGGCGAGGGCTCCTCGGCGGCCACTTCGATCAGCTCTCGCTGCGGCTTGCCGCACTTGTGGCAGAACACCGCATCCGGTGGAAGCTCGGCGCCGCAACTGCAGAAGTCAGCCATGACAATCGAAAGGAACCACTTTCAGTGTGGCGCAGCGCGCGCCGCGGAAGCAACTGGGCCTGCCACGACGTTGCCGAGGCGTTGACAGACGAGAGCGCCTGTCCCAGTTTCCCGTCGAAGGATTCGCGGGCGCCTTCGCCCGCCAACAGGGCCGCGCCAGTGGCAACCGAAGCCGTGCGATAACCTAAGCACTCTCGAAGGAAGTCGAGAGCAAGAGTGAATACGTTCCCGATTCTGCTTGGAGCGCTCTGCGTCTACGCCCTGGCTTATCGCTATTACTCCGCCTTCATCGCCGCCAAGGCGCTGGCGCTGGACGACCGCCGCATCACGCCGGCTCGCCGGTTTGCCGACGGCCATAATTACGTGGCGTCGCCCAAGTGGGTGCTGTTCGGGCACCATTTCGCCGCCATCGCCGGCGCCGGCCCGCTGGTCGGCCCCACGCTGGCGGCGCAATTCGGATTCCTGCCCGGTTTCCTGTGGCTGCTGATTGGCGCGGTGCTGGCCGGGTGCGTGCAGGATTTGACCGTGTTGGTGGCTTCCATGCGCCATCGCGGGCGGTCGCTGGCGGCCATCGCCCGCAGCGAAATCAGCCCGTTCGCCGGTCTGGTGACCATGGTAGCGGTGCTGTTCATCCTGCTGGTGACGCTGGCCGGGCTGGGTATCGTGGTAGTGAACGCGCTGGCCAACAGCCCGTGGGGCGTGTTCACCATCGGATCCATCATGCCCATCGCCCTCGTCATGGGATGGTGGATGTTCAAGAGCCAGGCCGGCAAAATCACCGTGGCCGGCCCGAGCGTCTTCGGCGTGGTGCTGCTGATCGCGGCGGTAATCGGAGGCCACTGGTTCGCCACCAGTTCCGCCGCCGGCGCGCTGACTTTCTCGCCGCACCAGATCACGCTGTTGATGGTGACTTACGGCTTCATCGCATCGGTGTTGCCGGTGTGGCTGCTGCTCGAGCCGCGCGACTATCTGGCCACCTATTTGAAACTGGGGACCATTGCGATCCTGCTGATCGGCGTCTTCATCCTTCACCCGGACATCCGTTTTCCCGCGGTCACCCGGTTCGTCTCCGGCGGCGGCCCCATCATCAGGGGCAAGCTGTTCCCGTTCCTGTTCGTCACCATCGCCTGCGGCGCCATTTCGGGTTTCCACTCGCTGGTTGCGTCGGGCACCACGCCCAAAATGATCGATAAGGAAAGCGATGCGCGCTTCATTGGGTATGGCGCGATGGTGTGCGAATCGCTGGTGGGCGTGCTGGCGCTGGTCGCCGCCACCTCGATGTACCCGGGCGACTACTTTGCCATCAACAGCGCACCCGAGGTTTTCGCCAAGCTGGGACTGCACACGGTGAATCTGGATGTGATCTCGCGCGAAGTGGGAGAGAATCTTGCCGGGCGCACCGGCGGCGCGGTTTCGCTCGCCGTCGGCATGGCGCAGATCTTCCGCGGCCTTCCCGGCATGGACCGCCTGATCGGGTATTGGTACCACTACGCGATCATGTTCGAAGCGCTCTTCATCCTCACTACAGTGGATGCGGGCACGCGCGTGGCGCGCTATGTTTTGCAGGAACTGCTGGGCAAAGCCAGTCCCCGCTTCGGCGACAACGCATGGCTGCCCGGCAATCTCATCACCACGTTCTTCGTGGTGTGCGGTTGGGGATATCTGATTTATACGGGCAACATCTCGACGATCTGGCCGCTGTTCGGCACCGGCAACCAGTTGCTGGCCACCATCGCCCTGGCGGTGGTCACCACCTTCCTCATCAACATGGGCAAAGCCCGCTACGCCTGGATTTCGGGCATCCCGATGTGCTTCGTGGGCGCGACTACCATCACCGCCGGAGTGCTTTCGATCAAAGACATCTTCTGGCCGCTGACCTCGAAGACGGGCCAGCCGATGATCACCGGCTACCTGGATATTGGGCTGATGGCCATCTTCATCGTAGGGGTGGTGCTGGTTGTGTTTAGCGCCGCCCGCCGCTGGATCGCGGTGCTGCGAGGCGCCCCGCCGCCCAAAGAGGCATTCGGCGAGCCGGTCGGCGCCGGCGGCGAAATCAGGATGGGCTGCTGC
>JBAVIH010000350.1:0-25431 GCA_049686695.1 Bryobacteraceae bacterium
CCGCAGATCTTCATCCGCTCCGGCCTGGCCGCCGTCGGCATCGGCGCCGACCGGGCCCGCGCCGCCGCGCTTCTGCTCGAGCGCTTCCCGGCCGACGTTTTCCTGCTCGACGATGGTTTCCAGCATACGCGCCTGGCGCGCGACCTGGACATCGTTCTGATCGATGCGCTGGATCCTTTCGGCGGCGGTTATGTTTTCCCGCTCGGCCGCCTGCGCGAGCCGGTTTCGAGCCTCGCGCGCGCCGGCGCCATCGTCATCACGCGCAGCCAGTTCTCCGATCTTGCGCCGGCAATCGAAAACGCAATTCGCGAAGTCAATCCGCATGTCCCCATCTTTCGCGCGGGCATCGAACCGGAAGCCTGGATGGATGCCGTCACCGGAGCCAGTCGCCCACTCTCCCAGCCCCCGTTTGGCGCCGCCGGCGCCTTTTGCGGCTTAGGCAATCCGCAATCGTTCCGGCGCACCCTTCAGCGCCTCGGCGTGGAACCCGCCGCGTGGTTCGAGTTCGACGACCACCACCGCTACCGCCCCAGAGAACTCCGCTCGATGGCGCGCCAGGCCGGCTCCGCGGACGCGACCGCGCTGGTCACCACCGAAAAAGACGCCGTCAACCTTTGCGCCGGTTTCCGCGACGCAACCGCGCCGCTGGATGTCTATTGGCTGAAAGTGCGGATGACAATTGACCGCGAAGCCGAGTTTCTGAGCCTGGTGGCGGCGCTGTTTGCGATCAGGCAGTGAGTGGCGCGCGAAGAAAGTCGCGACCAATCTCGACGCAGCATCGGGCGGGCCGTCCAGTTGGACCTGGCCTTTAGGCCCTGTAATAGAGCGATAGCTGGTCGGAGTTTCGTCGGCGAACTTCAGAGACGGACACTCGCGCACAATACTACGGCAACTCCCCGAGCATGCGGTCGATGTCGGCTGGGCTGATGTAGAAATGGGGGGAAGTGCGCACCCAACCGGCGCGGGGAGCGCAGGAGATCCCTGCCTCGCGCAGGCGGCGCACGATGCTCCCTGCTTCCAGGCCAGGCTTGCGGAAGCTGACGATTCCAGCTCCACTTGCGGGCGTTCGTTCGCCCAGCACCTGGTAGCCGAGCGTCTCGACTCCGGCGGCGATGCGGTCGCCGAGATTTTGGATAGCCGGGGCGATTTCTCCCAGGCCGACTTCCAGCAAGAACTCGATTGCCGCCCGCAAGCCGAAGCATCCAATGGTATTCAACGTACCGCATTCGTACCGGCCGGCATCCGTGCGCAGGGTCATGTCGCGGGATGCGTAATCGGCATAGCCGGCCACGTTGGTCCAGCCGAATTCCACCGGATCGATCCGGTCTTGCAGCGCTTGCCGAATATAGAGGATGCCGCAACCCTCCGGGCCCAGCAGCCATTTGTGTCCGTCGGCGGCCAGGGCGTCGATGTGGCAGGCCCGGACGTCGATCGGAAATGCGCCTAGGCCTTGAATGGCATCCACCAGGAAGATGCAGTTGTTGCGCCGGCAAATCTCACCGATGGTTTCGAGCGGCGCCCGATAGCCGGTGAGAAACTGGACGAAGCTGATGGCCAGCAGGCGCGCGCCGCGGCAGGCTGCCTCAATCTGTTCCAAGGGGTCGGTGACACTCAGCCAGGTGACGGTCACGCCTTTGGCTTCCAATCGCTTCCACGGGTAGAAGTTGGCGGGGAACTCCTCGCGGAAGCCGACCACGCGGTCGCCGGGCTTCCAATCCAGGCCCAGCGCCACCGTCGCGATTCCCTCCGACGTGTTCTTCACCAGCGCGATTTCCGCCCGGTCGGCGTTGATCAAACGCGCGGTCGCAACGCGCAGGCCCTCGTACGTGTTCATCCATTGATCGTAATGCAAGCTGCCGAAGCGCGTGCAGTCATCGGCCAGATTCTGCATGGCCTCCGCGGCCGGTTTCGATAGCGGCGCCACGGCGGCATGATTGAGATAGATGAGATTCCGGCGAATCGGAAACTGGTCCGCGTAGCGTTCCCAGAGCGGGGTCCGTTGCTCCACAGGCGCGTTGGTCATAGGTTTGAAGAATCGAGTCCTTTCATGATAGCGGTGCGGCGGCTATTGCAGTTCCTCGATCGCATTCGCGACCTGCCGGCGAAACGCGGCCCAGTCGTCCACTCCGAATAAGCGGTCATGATCGCGGTCGTCCAAATGGAAAGCCGCCATGCGCGCGGCGATTAAGCGCTGGGCGGCCTTCGCGGCCGGTACGCCGGATTTCGCCTGCGCCAGCCGCGCCACGGTGATGAGCGACCGGTAGTCGTCGAGGCCGGCGGCAATGCGGGCGAATTCCACCGATGGCACAAGCTCGCCATCCGGCGTCGCGTTGGCCCAGGCGTAATCGTCCTCGCGGCAATCCAGCGCATAATAAGGATCGCCCGCCACCGCGTTCCAGTGCCACGCCAGGCGGAATCGCAAGCCGAACTCCTTGGCGGCCTTATAGAGGTGCAGGCCATAGGTCCAGCGGTTGCCATCGTTGTAAAACGCCCAACCGCCGCCGCGCTTTCGCAGCAGCCTGACTTCTCGCTCGCTGAACGAATTCAGGGCGGGAGCGTGCAACTTCCGCGCGAGAATGAAATCCGGGTCGCTCTCGCCGCGGCCCGTCAGGCTCAAAGCTGCGGTGAAGAAAGGCGGTCCCTCGGGAAACGCGCGGCGGTAGGCTTCGGCATTGTCGATCGATTGCCGGAGCGCATCGCCCATCGGCTCGTCGCCCAGGTTCCAATACACGGGAAGCCAGCCGACGTCGCGTGCGTGGCGCTCGATGGCGGTGTAGATCGCCTTGATAAAGTCGATGTAGCCGGTGAAGCCGGCCGCCGTCATCTGCGCCATGTCCTGACGGTAGGCATCCAGGCCCATCACGCCGGCGCCATAGGAATTGACGGCCAGGAATCCGTAAGCTTTCGCTTCCGCCATCTCGCGATCGGCGACACGGAAATCGAGCACCGGTTCGCCATCCGCGAAGCCCCTGTAGGCCACGTGCGGAATGCCGCTGAACATCGTGAATCCGTTCGCGCGCAGGCAGCGCAGGCTTTTGGCGGTCATTTCCGCGTGGAATGCGCCGGTGGCCGGATCGTCCTCGAACCAGGGTATGCCGATGCCGCCGCCAAACGGGCCCACCGGAATGTCCACCGCATCCAGCGTGCCTTTGCGGACGGTGAGCCGCAGCGGAATCCGCATTGGCGCGCCCTTCCGCGGCGTGAAGGTCACCTCGCCGGTGTATTCGCCCGGGCCGGCGGTGGCTGGCGTGTGGATGGTCAACCAGAACGTCCGCGCCAGGGACCGCGGCATGTCGACCGAGTTTCGCGGCACGATGAGCCGCGGGGCAATCGTGTAAACGGCGCCATCCATGGTGACGCGGCTGAGCCGGTACGAGACGTACCCGGTGTCGATGGCGGCGGCTGGAATGGCGGCGCGCGGCCCGTTCAGTGCGCTCACCGTGACGGCGCTTCGGCCCAGGTCCCCGAGCGGCAGAATCGACACCGTTACGGGCGCGTCCTGGCCTGCGAAAGCTTCCGCGGTGAGCGCATTCGCTGCTTCGCCGCTCGAGGGCGTGTCGTTATAGTACACGTCCTTCATGAAATCGCGATGAAACGCCACATACCCGCGCGCGGCATCCTCCGCGGTTGGCTGGAGCGCATCGCCGGTAGGCCGGTGAAGCACGCGCTTGTAAGCGTTGTCGAAACAAAAGCGGCGCTTTTCCCGGACGAAGTCGAGGAAGCGTGCGCCCTCGCCGGCCTTGGCCACGGGGAAGATCACGACGGCGGAAACGCTGCACGCCGACTTCTCGCCGGCGAATTCGAGGTAAAGCTGGCCGTTGTTCACGGTCACGTCGAACACCTTCTCGTGAAAGTGGGCACGGTCGTATTTGTCGAAAGTGTTGTCGGTTGGCAAATCGTCCCGATCCCAGAACTGAAAGTATTTCTTGCGGAACGCGGCGAAATCCTGGTGTTCGGAAACCACCACTTTCCCCTGCGCGCGGATCGAGCGGTCGCGATAGATCTGGGATTCGCCCCAGTATCCGGCCGGGCTGTCCAGGTTAACGAAGACGCGGTATTTTCCGTTCGGCAAATCCACCGCCAGGCCGCCGGACTTGATCGCGAGGGACCGGCGGTATAGCGGGTCCGTGCCGAGCGAGTCCATCGCCCGCCAGATGTGCGCGTCCTTCAGCCCGTAACCGCGGCCCGGATTGTATAGAGTGGCGGGCGTGATGGCGGTGAAGCCGTCCATCGCCGGCCCGGCGCCGAGAGCGAAGGCAAACAGCCCATCGAACTGAGCCTGTTGGCCGGGCACGTCGCGCTCGAGGCGCAGGTTGTCGATGAAGAGCGGCGCGGCGGAGGGGCCGTCGATAGCCACCACCACGCGCGTGATGGCGTTGAGCATCAGGTTGCGGCCGGGGCGGTTCCGCTCGCCGACCGCCAGCTCCCGCAAGGGAATGGTCAGCGTGCTCCGGCCCGTCGGCGCGACCGCATTGTAGTTGACTCTGGTCCAGTAGCCGGTCGTATCCCGGTCCCAGAATTCCAGCTTCAGCGGCAGCGGCGCGGGCGCGTCCGTGTACAAGTCCATCCGGAACAGGTCGTAGCCGGACCAGTCCTGCGGCTGCCGCATCGCAACGTAGTGCTTGTCGATGCGCAGCGCCTTTCGGCCGTCGGTCGCATGTTCCTCGACCACCGCGCCGCCCGTGAAGGGATTGCTCTGTTCGAAGGAAGTCACCACCCTCTCCGGCGGCCCTTGGGTTTCCGCCGGCTGGGTGGAAAGAGCGGCGCCGCAGGCGTAGCATCTCTTCCAGGCGGGCATGTTCCGGTAGCGGCATTTGGGACAGCGAACTTCGCCGCGGCCCAGCGGGCCCGGCGGCACGATGGGCTCTTCCGCGTCGCCCCACTCCGCCGCGCCGGTCATCGGGACATCGTCGCCTACGCGCTCGATCGAGACGTCGTCGATCCACAGCAGCCCCGGCGCACGCAACCCGAATGACGGCCCGGCGATGGTTCGTTTCGCCAACTCGGCGACGTAAGTGAATCGCTTCCACCCGAAAGTGCCGGTCTTGTCGAGGTCGATGCGCCGGCCGTTGAATGCGAACTCGATGGCGCGCGCCCCGTCGCTGTTGCCGATGTCGAGCCCGCGCAGGTAGGCGGAGATCGAATAGCGGCCCGGCGCGAGCTCCCGCTGTTGGCCGAGGCGGATTTCCCCGGCCGACGCGCAATCGAGCATCGCCGAAGTGCTGCCGGTGTGCGCCACCAGCCCAACCGCGAACGAACAGCCGCCCTCCGACCTTGCGTCCCAGTCCGCGAATACGCTGCCGGCTGCGTCCCGCTCCTTGAGGATTTCAAACGATGGATTAGCGGCCAGGTTGCCTGTGTTGTTCGAGCCGGTGTTTTCGGTGGCTAGCGGCGCCCAGAGGATGACGATCCAGGCCAGCAGCAGAATACGCAGAAAGGCCAGCGCCCTGCGGGCGAGAGGCATGCTTCGATTATAAAGGTGGGGCAAGCATACACTGCCGATCGAGGATTATGGCCTTAGTGAACAGCGAGAGTCCTGAATTCCCTGGGCAGGGTTATTGAATGCCTTTCTCGTCATTATAGGGCAAGCGAACCGAGGGGGCAGGAGCATTCGCCCCACCTTCACATGACGCGTTTTATACTACAGAGGACGCCGTTACGAGTCGCGGGCTTCGGCTCCGACCCACTGTTCAAAATGCTTTCCCTGCCAGATCTGCCGTTGCGGGTGGCGCTTGGACTGGCGCTGGCCTCCGCCAGCTTCGCTCAACCGGCCGCGCCGTCGCTGAAGCTCACCCTGCAACAGGCCATCGACCGCGCGCGGCAGTTCGGGCCGGCCTTTTTGGCGGCCAATCTTGCGGCCGCCAGCGCTCACGAAGACGCGGTGCAGGCCAAGGCGGCGCTGCTGCCCGGCGTCAGTGGGCTCAGCCAGTTCATTTACACGCAACCGAACGGGACGCCCAGCGGCGTCTTTGTGTCGAACGATGGGCCGCACGTTTACAATCAGCAGGCGCTGGTGCATGGCGACCTTTTTGCGCCTGGAAAGCGCGCCGACTATCACAGGGCGCTGGCAGCCGAAGCCGTGGCGCGCGCCAAGGCCGACATGGCGGCACGCGGGTTGGTCGCAGTGGTGGTGCAGGATTATTACGCGATGGCGGTGGCCGAACGCAAGCTCGAGAACTCGCGGCAGGCGCTGGGCGAAGCCCGGCAGTTCCTGGACGTCACCGAAAAACAGGAGCGCGGCGGCGAGGCGGCGCACTCCGACGTCATCAAGGCGCAGATTCAGGCAGAGCAGCGGCAACGCGACGTCGAGGATGGCCAGCTTGCGTTGGATAAAGCCCGCCTGGCGTTCGCGGTTCTGCTGTTTCCGGATTTCCGCCAGGATTTTTCGGTAGAAGACGATCTGGACAACGCGGCGGCGCTGCCGCCATTCCCGCAGGTGCAGGAGATGGCGGGGCGCAATAGTCCCGATATGCGAGCGGCGCAGGCCGCGGTGGAACAGCAAACCCACGCGGTGGAATCGGCCCGCGCGGCGCTGTTGCCGACGCTGTCGTTCGACTATTTCTTCGGTATCAATGCCAACCAGTTCGCCCTGCATGACCCGGATCACTTGAACAACCTGGGCTCGGTGGCACAGGCGCAGTTGACGGTGCCGTTGTGGACCTGGGGCGCGGCGCGCAGCAAGATCCGCCAGGCGCAAATCGGGCTCGAGCAAGCCAGAAACGATTTGAGCTTCACCCAGCGCCAGTTGCTGTCCACTCTGCAGGCCTTCTATCAGGAGGCGCAGGTGGCCGGCTCGCAGGTGGATTCGCTGAAGCGCTCGGTGGAGCTTTCAGCCGACAGCCTGCGGCTCACGCTACTGCGCTATCAGGCGGGCGAGGTCACGGTGCTGGAAGTGGTGGATGCCCAGAGCACGCTGACGCAAGCACGCAACGCCAGAGCCGATGGCCTGGCGCGCTACCGCCTGGCGCTGGCGGCATTGCAGACTCTGACGGGAGCGTTTTAGGAGATGAGGCAACGGCAGCAGCGTGTGGCGGATGCCCCGTCCTGGGATACCCTCTGGGGACGGGCCCCTGGCCGGCTATTCGGGGGCGAGACGCAGTGGATTCGTCAAACCGGCAGTGGGGCTAGGCCCACCGGCGCCTCGGGATTCACATTCTTGCTCGTCATCTTCTGTCTGCTGGCCGCGGGCTGCGCCAAGAAGGAAGCGGCGGAGGTGGAAAGCGTGGCGGCGGTCGAGGTGACCGCGGTGGCGCAGGATTCCATTCGCCGGGCGGTGGAAGCCGATGCCGTGCTGTACGCCATCGACCAGGCTTCCGTGATGCCGAAAATCAGCGCGCCGGTGCAGAGGTTCCTGGTCAATCGGGGCGACCATGTGAAGGCGGGGCAACTGCTGGCGGTGCTCGAGAATCGCGATCTGGTGGCCGCCGAAAACGCAGCCAAGAGTCAGGTGGATCAAGCCGAAGCCAATCTGCGCAGCATCGAATCGGCCGCTGTGCCGGAAGCCGTCATGAAGGCGCAGACCGACGTGGCCTCTTACCAGGAACAGCTTGACGCCGCCCGGCGCGCGTTGGAAAGCCGGCAGAAACTTTTCCAGGATGGCGCCCTGGCGCGGAAATCGGTGGACGATGCCGCGGTGACTTACGCGCAAGCGAAGGCGCAGTTCGAAACCGCGCGCGAGCATCTGCGCGCTTTTGAGAGCGTGGGCAAGCAGGAGCAGATCAAGACTGCGCAGGCGCAGGTGGCCGCGGCACAGGCGCAGTACCGTTCCGCCGCCGCGCAGGTGAGCTATTCGGAAATTCTGAGCCCGATCGCGGGCGTGATCGCCGAACGGCCGCTCTACGCCGGCGAGATGGCCGCGCCCGGCAGCCCGTTGCTAACGGTGATGGATACCTCCCGCGTGGTGGCGCGCGCCAACGTTCCCCAGGCGCTGACGGCGAGCATTCGAATCGGCAACGCCTCGGCCATCCGTCTTGCGGACGGCCAGACGGAAGTGCCGGCGCGGGTGACGGTGGTGAGCCCGGCCACCGATCCGGCCAGCACCACGGTGCAAGTCTGGGCGGAAGCGGCCAACCCCTCCGAACGGCTCAAGCCGGGAGCCAGCGTGCGTCTGAGAATCGTCACCGAGACTGTGCCGCGCGCCGTGGCGATTCCTGCCGCCGCCATCCTGCCCGGCGAAGAGGGCGGCGCCGCGGTGCTGGTGGTGAGCGCCGATTCCACGGTTCATCGAAAGACGATCGAGACCGGCGCGCGCGATGGCGATAAGGTGGAGATCCTGAACGGCGTTTCGGCCGGCGAGCAGGTGGTGACTGCCGGCGGCGTGGGGCTCGACGACAATGCCAAGGTGCGGATCGTCAAGCCTGGCGCAAAGGATGAGGCGGGCGGGGCCGGCGGCAAGGCCGAGCAAAAGGAATGAGCGGCAGCCTCACGCAACCGCCCGGCGCGGATGCGGCCGGCTCCGGCCACTGGACCGAGCGCCACGGCCGGCCCATCGTCTTCGTCATCCTCGCCCTGGTGGCTGCGGGCATCTACATGGCGTTGAAGATTCCGGTCGCGGTCTTTCCGGAAACCAACTTTCCACGCATCGTGGTGGGCGTGGATAACGGCGTTTTTCCCATCGACCAGATGCTGGTCACAGTCACCCGGCCCATCGAAGACGCCGTCAACACGGTTCCCGGGCTGGATCATATCTGGTCCGTCACCAGCCGCGGCACGGCGGAAGTCGACTTGTTCTTCAACTGGAAAAGCGACATGTACCGCACGCTGGAACTGGTGAACGCCGCTCTGGCACGCGTCCAGCCGACGCTTCCGCCAACCGCGAAGATCACCGCCAACCGGCTCACCTTCGCGGCGTTTCCCATCATGGGTTACAGTCTGACCTCGGACACTGTGCCACAGACGCGCATCTGGGAAATGGCGACCTATGATTTGAAACCGAGGCTGAACCGCACCACCGGCGTATCGAGCGTAGTGGTGCAAGGCGGGCAGGTGCCGGAGTTTCAGATCGAACCGGACCCCGCCAAACTGGTCGAAACCGGCAGCACGGTTCCCAACATTCTGGATGCAATCTCGCGCAGCAACATGGTGGATTCGCCGGGGCTGATCGAAACCAACCATCAGCTTGTGCTCAGCCTGGTGAGTGGGCAGACCAGGACGCCGGTGGAAATCGGCAATATCGTGGTGAAGACCACGCCCGCCGGCGCACCGATTCACATCGGCGACCTGGGCAGCGTCACGCCCTCGGCGATGCCGGTCTATACGATTGTCACCGCCAACGCCAAGCCCGCCGTCCTGCTGAACATCTACCGGCAGCCCGATGGCAACACGGTGACGGTGGCCAACGCCGTCCACGGCGAAATCGAAAGCATGCGGAGAACGCTGCCGAAGGGTGTGGAACTGCGGCCGTTCTACGATCAATCCGAACTCGTCAACGACTCCATACGCAGCGTGCGCGATGCGATTCTGCTGGGGCTGGTGCTGGCGTCGTTGATCATGGTGCTCTTCCTGCGCGATTGGGGCACGTCGCTGGTGGCGGGACTGGTAATTCCCGCGACCATCGCGATCACGTTCATCGCGCTGCGCGTGCTAGACGAGAGCTTCAATCTGATGACGCTGGGAGGCCTGGCGGCGGCGGTGGGCCTGGTGATCGACGACGCCATCGTGGTGGTGGAAAACATCGTCATGCACCGCGACCGCGGGCAGGCGCGCGCGGATGCGATCCGTAGCGCCATCCGCGAAATCCGCGTTCCGTTGGTCGGCTCCACGGTTACTCCCATCGTGGTGTTCCTGCCGCTGATTTCCATCACCGGAGTCGAGGGAGTGTTTTTCCGCGCGTTAGCCCTCACCGTCACCATTGCGCTTGGAACTTCGCTCGCTCTTGCGCTGACCTGGACGCCCACGCTCAGCCACTACCTCATCCGCCGTCGTGGGCGCCACAGCGCTGAGCAGCTCGACGAGGCGCCGCGCCGAGGCATGCGTGTGTACGGGAGCGTGCTGCGCTTCACCCTGGAGCACCGCCTGGCGCTGGCTCTGTTCACGCTGGCGCTGATCGGGGCATCCTATGTCTGTTACAGCCGGCTCGGTTCGGACCTGCTGCCGGAGATGGACGAGGGCGGCTTCGTGCTCGACTACATCATGCCGGCCGGTTCGTCGCTCGAAGCCACCAACCGGGTGGTCACCCACGTGGAGCAACTGCTGCGAGCAACGCCGGAGGTGGAGAGCACGTCGCGGCGCACGGGGCTGCAGCTTGGCCTGGCGGCGGTGACCGAAGCCAACTACGGCGACATCCTGGTGAAGCTGAAGAAGCAGCGCGAACGCGGTGTGGAGGAAGTGATTGCCGACGTCCGCGCGCGCGTGCGCCAGGCGGAGCCGGTGCTCGATATCGAGTTCACCCAGGTGCTCCAGGATATGATCGGCGACCTGACGAGTGCCCCCGAGCCCTGCATCATCAAGCTGTTTTCCAACGACCCCGACGCGCTGCGAAAGTGGGCGCCGGAAACGGCCAAGGCGATCGGAAAGATTCACGGAGTGGTGGACATTCTGGATGGGATCGAGAACACCATCAGCGGCCCGGCGACGGTCTTCACCGTGGACCCGGTGGTGGCGGCGCGCGCCGGGTTTTCGCCGCAGGAAGTAGAGGTGGACGCGAGCGCCATTCTGCAAGGCGAGCCCGCTGCGACGCCGGTGGTGGTGGGCGACCGCGCCTACACGATTCGTGTCCGGTTCCCCGAGTGGACGCGCGCCACGCTTGATTCGATCCGCGACACCGTGCTGGTGAGCGGAACCGGCAGAACCGCCAGCATTGGTTCGCTGGCGGGCATGGTGCAAATTCCGGGACAGACCGAGATCCGCCGCGAGAACCTGCAGCGCGACGTGCAGGTGACCGCCCGTTTCGAAGGCCTGAACCTGGGCGAAGGCATGAACCAGGTGCAGCAGGCGGTTCGCGATCTGCACATCCCATCCCGCATCCGCGTGGCCTACGGCGGCCAGTACGAAGAGCAGCAGAAATCGTTCCGCGAACTGGTGGTGGTGCTGATTCTGGACATCGTGCTCGTGTTCCTGGTGCTGCTGTTCGAATTTGGCAGTTTCGCTGCGCCGGCGGCCGTGCTGGCCTCGGCCATCCTCTCCACCTCGGGCGTGTTCCTGGCGCTGCTGGTGACCGGAACCACCTTCAATCTCTCGTCGTTCATGGGGCTGATCATGGTGATCGGCATCGTAGCCAAGAACGGCATTCTGCTGCTGGACGCCGACCAGAAATTCCGCGCCGCCGGCATGGCACCCGAGGAAAGCATGATGCGCGCCGGCGAGCGCCGGCTGCGCCCCATCATGATGACGGCGCTGGCCACCGTAGCCGGCATGATTCCGCTGGCGCTCGCCTGGGGCGCCGGCTCGCAGATGTTGCAGCCCCTGGCCATCGCGGTCATCGGCGGCATCCTCGCCTCGATGGTTCTGTCGCTGGTGGTGACGCCGGCGGTGCGGTATTACCTGGAAGGACGGTAGCGCCAGCGGTCTTGCCGCCGGTGCTCTGTCCTCCACTCCAAAAAAAACACCGGCGGCGGAGACCGCCGGCGCTACACTAAACCAGCTCCGCTTCCGCGGGCTTGACGCGAATCGAGACCGAACGGCTTCCCAGAAACGGGTGGGTCGCGGTGAGATTCACCACGCCGGCGCTTTCCTTTGCCCTCACCCAGATCGCCGCCGCGCCGCCGGCCGGCACCAGCGGATTCTCGCCGACGATCTCGCCCGGACCGGTCAACGAAAGCGCAATCGCGGCCGTCGCAAACGGCCGGATGTTGCCGTATTCGTCGGTGATCATCACCACCACGCGGGTGGCATCGCTGCCGTCGCCGGTCAACTCCGTCTCGTCGGCGGCGACTTTCAAGCCGGCGTCTTTGCCGCTGCCGGAAAGCGTGAGAATCTTGCGGAGCTTGCCGCCAACGTAGCCCTCGATCTTCACGTCGCCCCATGGACTCAAGGGCAGATCGCCCAGGTCCATCATGAACGGCGGATATTTGAGGTGAGCGTAGGTTGTCCGGTCGGGATCGAGTTCCTGCTTCAACGCGCCGTTGAAATAGATCTTGAGATGGTCGCAATTGGAAAGGACCGGGACCCGATGCACGCCGCCGGCGGCCGACCGGTCTCCCTGGGACCAGAAAAACCCCGCCTGCAAAACCACTTCTTCTTCCGGGCTGCATTGCGAAGAATAGAAATACGCGGCTGGTTTGGGGATGCGAAAAATGTCGGACACGCCGTGATAGCAGATGTGGTCGCCGGAGCCGAAGTTATGGTGCGTGTTGTAGTCGAAAGCGCACCAGCCGGTACCACCCGAATAGCGATTGTCGCTGGCGAGCTGGTCATGCACGCGCGCGTGCCGCGTCACGTGTTCCGCCACCCGCTCCACGTTGTCGGAACGTTTGGTGGAGAACATGTGCCCGTTGAACTCGGTGTTCATATAGAGCGGGTGGTTCGGCGGCCGCAGCGGGAAGCCGAAGTCGTTCATGGTCATGACGTCTTCGAGCAACTCCGTCTCGTAAAGGTAGCGGATGCCGCCGGTCTGGCGCGCATCGTCGAGCGAGTGGGCGAGCGCGTTGGTGCGCATGTAGAAATCGTGGTTGTCCGGGCTCTCGTTGATGCGCACGCCCCACAGCACGATGGACGGGTGATTCCAGTCGCGCCGGATCATCGCGCCCACGTTGCGTACCGCCAAATCCTGCCAGGCCTTGTCGCCAATGTGCTGCCAGCCGGGGATCTCCTCGAGCACCAGCAGCCCCAGTTCGTCGCAAGCGTCCAGGAATGCCGGCGACTGCGGGTAGTGCGAGGTGCGGACGATGTTGCAGTGTAGCTCGCGGCGCAGAATCCAGGCATCGCGGCGCTGCACACGGTCCGGCATGGCGCCGCCCACATAGGGGAACGTCTGGTGCCGGTTGAGGCCGATCAGCTTGACGCGTTCGCCGTTGAGCATGAACCCGTCGGGAGTGTAGCGCGCCTCGCGGAAGCCGATCCGGGTGCGGTATTCGTCGTGCCCGCCGCCGGCCGTCGCCAGCCGCACCACCACGCTGTACAGCTTGGGCTTCCGCAAATTCCACAGTTCGATGCCGGGGAGCGAATCGAGCTGAATGTCGTGGTACGCGGCTTCCGCGGTGACCTTGGCACTCGCCGTCTTCAGCACCTTGGCGCCGTCCCGCAGTTCCGCGGTCAGCGTGGCCGGCGCGGCGATGGGCCCCTGCAAATAGCAGCGGACGAGCACCGATCGTTGCGCGGTGAGCGCCGCCACCGGCTTGGCGTAGACGTTGTCGATGAAGGTCTCCGGCACCACGCGAAGCTGGACGCCGCGGTAGATGCCGCCGAAGGTCAGGTAATCGATGTTTTCGCCAAACGGCGGGATGTCGGCGCGCTCGGTCGAGTCCAGTTCCACCGCGATTACGTTGTCGGCGCCGTACTTCAGGTGCGGCGTGATCTCGAAACTGAAAGGCGTGTAGCCGCCCTTGTATTCGTCGAATTTGTGGCCATTCACGGTGACCGTGGAAGCGGTCATGGCCCCGGCGAAATCGAGGAAGACGCGTTTGCCTTTCCACTCCGGCAGCGCACGGAAGTGACGCCGGTAGGCGGAGACGTACTGAAAGCCGCTTTCGTCGAAGCTGTGCCACGGCAGGCGCACGTTGGAATGCGGCAGGGTGACCTTCGGCCACGCCGCATCGTCGAAGTCCGGGGCGGCAACGCCGGCTCCCGCCTTGCCGCCGAACAACCATCGGCGGTTCAGTTCGTAAACGCGGCGCTGTGGATCCGGCTTCGTCGCCGCGCGCTCTACCTGCGCCTCCAGGACGCCGGCCGCGGTCGTCCCGAGGATAAACATACGCCGATCGATTTGTGGTTGGTCGCTCATAATAGTGCCTTAGGCCAACCTAGAGTTTTACACATTTTGAGGTCCGTTTACCTCGGGGCTGACGGACCGGCAAGCTACAGCATGCCGCACCCGGCTGCAACGGAGTTATGATGAGCCAGTGCCGCGTGAGGCATCCATAGTTATGACTACTACTCTCCCACAACACGCCGTCCTTACCATGGCGCTCCTGCTCTCCGGCTTCGGTGGTGCGGGCACGCTGGCTGCTCAGGAGGGGCGGAAGCTCGATGGCATCGCCCATGTCGCATTGCGCGTCGGCGATGTCGCTAAGTCTCGTGAGTTCTACAAGACCCTGGGCTGGGACCAGGCGTTTGAGTTCGGCGACGACAAAGGCACCACGACCTCCTACGTAAAGGTGAACGACCGCCAGTACATCGAGCTGTGCCGCAGGGACAGACCATCGGACCCGCTCGGTTTTATGCACATCTGCCTGGAGACGGCGGACCTGGATCGGCTGAGCGCAGCTTACACGGCAGTAGGACTGACGCCGACCGAGTCGAAGAAGGGCCGCGCCGGCAACGTCTTGTTCAACCTGCGCGATCCGGAAGGCCAGGTGATCGAGTACACCCAATATCTGCCGGGGTCGCTGCACTCCAACGCTCGCGGGAAATTCGTCGACGAGGCGCGCATTTCGGATCATATGATCTATGTCGTTATGACGGCGAAGGACGTGGATGCCGAGAAGGCGTTTTTCACCGGCAAACTGGGCTTTTCGGGCAGCGGCTATAAACTGGGCGTGCCGGGAGTCCCGGGCGAGACGGTGGAACTCAAGGCGCGGGTGGCCGGTGAGACGCCGGAGCTCCGATTCGCGGCCGACCCGAAACGGGCCGCCGAGGAGTTGAAGAAGCGCGGCATCGAGGTCAAGATAGTTGGCGGCGTTCCGGAGGTCCGCGACCCGGACGGCACGGTGATCCGCTTCAGCGAGCGCTGAAGTTCTCGCGCGGTGGTTCGCTCCAGGTCGACGCCTGGCTGGAGCGGGCCAGACCCTGGCGATCGACGGAGGCGCCTCCATCCATGGCTAAATGGCATCGGCTTCAGTTTGTGCTCTTTCTCGCTGCCGCCTCCGCGCAGGCAGCGCCCAACGCGCCCAACGCGATCGACCGCGCTTTTCAGCGCATGTACGATTTCGATTTCCCGGGGACCTACGCCATCCTCGACGAACAGCAGCGCCAGGACCCCTCGTTCGCCCTGGTGTATTCCGTGCGCGCGGTGGCGCTCATGTTCTCGGAGCTGCACCGCATGCGCATCCTCGAAACCGATTTCTTCGTCAGCGACAACAAGGTGACCGGCGTCAAGCTCGCGGCCGATCCGAAGGTGCGCGGGCTCATTTTCCGGAACACGGCCGAGGCCCGGCGTCTCGCCACCGCGCGCCTCGCCGCCTCGGAGGACCGCGACGCCATGCTCGCCATGTGCATGGCCACGGGCGTCGAGACCGATTACACCATCCTGATTGAAAAGAGCTACTTTCGCAGCTTTTCGCTATCCAAACAGTCGCAAATGTATGCGCACAAACTGCTGGCGCTCAATCCGCCGGTCTACGACGCCCACCTCACTCTGGGTATGGTCGAGTACGTGGTCGGAAGCATGAACTTCTTCTTCCGCCTGTTCGTCCACTTTGACGGGATCCAGGGCAGCCGCCAACAGGGAGCCGAGCACCTGAAGCTGGTGGCCGAACGCGGCCGCTATTACCCGCCCTTGGCCCGCATCCTGCTTTCGGTGATCTACCTCCGCGACAAGCGGCCCGAAGCCGCGCTCCCCCTGCTCACCGGTCTCGCACGCGAGTATCCCGAAAACCCGCTCTTGCAGCGCGAGGCCGCTCGGGCGAGAGAACTGGTGGATGCCCAGGCCGGCGCACGCCACTGAACCGCTGTCCACCGCCTTCGGGACGGCCGTGGCCCTGTGTTCCGTCATAACGCCGGCGGTTGTTGCCTTCGGTTCCTGGCGCCAAAGCGCAGCTCGTCGGCTACATGCCCGGTTCGTCGGCGGAGGGTCCGTACATGGCCGGCACGGGGATATCGTTGAGGCGCAGGTAGACCGAAAGCTGGCCGCGGTGGTGCACGCAGTGATTGAACACGAAGGTGCGCAGCACGACCACCTTCGGCATGGTGAAGAACACCTTGTCGCCGCTCTTGAGCGACCAGGGCTCCATGAGCTGGGCGTCCTCCGCGGTGGCCAGCGCCGCGCGGCCGGTAGCGACCGATTTGTCGAACATCTCGAGCAGTTCGGCGCGCGAAGCGGCGATCTTGCGCTGCGATGGGTCGTAGGCGGCCAGATCGACCGAATCCTTTTGGATGGTCTCCGCCGCCCAGTCCGTCATCTCGCACAGATGCGTGGCCAGCGAGGCCATGTCCATGGACTTCGGGTGGGGCTTGAAGCTGAATTTGTCGTCGGGGATCCGCTCGAGCAGGCGGCGGGTGGTGGCCGCTTCCTGATCGAACTCCGGCAGTAGCGCGTCACGAATCAACATAGGTTGCAAAGTTCCTTTCCGGTATATATTCGCTTTTTCTTCGCCATCAGTCAAGTAAATTCTGAATGAATTTATCCGCGGGCGATGGCGCGGGCGATCTCGAGCGTGCGATCGATTTCCGCGGGGCTGTTGAAGATATGGGTGCACTGGCGGACGCCGTTGCCGAGCGAGCGCGGGCGAAGGCGGCCGCGCTGCCACATTTCCTCCTGAAGGCGCACCCCGCTGACGCCGTCAATCGAGTAAACGGTGATGCCGGCGCACATGGCGGGCTCCTCGGGTGTGTAAATGGTCACCTTGGGGATTTCGCGCAGGCCGGCGCGCAGGCGGTCGCCGAGTTGCTTGACTCGTTGCTGGACGCGGGCCGGCCCGA
The DNA here is from genome assembly GCA_049686695.1 of Bryobacteraceae bacterium. Lineage (GTDB taxonomy): Bacteria > Acidobacteriota > Terriglobia > Bryobacterales > Bryobacteraceae > Bog-375. Next base: position 16,735 of record JBAVIH010000350.1, read on the forward strand.
TGGCGAAGTGGAAATCGAGGGCGGCCTCGGCGCCCACCAGCAGGGACAGGCTGCCGGTGCCGCGCTGGGTCAGGCGGTATCCATCGTCATCGTGATTGGCCCAGTTGCCGGAAGCGAGCGTGGTCCAGACGTCCTTTGCGAGGTCGGGGCGGACCCAAAGGAAGCCGTTGCCGGCGGGCGCCAGCAGCCACTTGTGGAAGCAGGCGACGTAGGCGTCGCAGCCGATATCGCGCACATCCACCGGAATGTGGCCGAGGGCCTGCGCTCCGTCGATGATGGTGATGATGCCGCGGGCGCGGGCGGCGGCGCAGATGTCCTTCGCCGGCACGATGGCGCCGCTGCCGGTGATGACGTGCGAAAGATAGAGCACGCGCGTGCGCGCGGTGAAGGCTTGAAGGACGAGATCGACCAATTCCTGAGGACTGTGAGCGGGGCGTGGCAGGGCGACTTTGACAACCGCGCCGCCATGGCGTTTGGCGGCGGTGAGCCAGGGGCTTTCGCCGCCGGGATGCTCCTGGTCGCTCATCAGAATCTCGGCGCCGGCCGGCAGATCCAGTCCGGCGGCGATGTAGCTGTTGGCGCAGGTGACGTTTTCGGTGAGCGCGATCTCTTTCCAATGCGCGTTGACCAGGCGCCCAGCCTTGGTGCGGAGCTGCTCCATGGGGTCATAGCCGCCGATCCAGTTGGGGCCGCGGTAGTCCCAGTCGGCGATGTCGGTGGCCATCTGGCGCAGATGGTCGACGGTTCGATCGAGCACCACGCGCGGCATGGCGCCGATGGTTCCGTTATTGAAGAAGACCTTGTCGCGGGCCAGCGGAAACTGGTCGCGCAGCTTGTCCCAGTAGGCCGGGTCGGCGGCGTCGGGAAGCGATGGCGCGCCGGCATCCCCGGCTTGGGCCACACTGGGGAGCCAGGGAGCGGCCAGCGCGGAGGCGGAGACCGATTGCAGGAACTGCCGGCGGTGGGGCATGGTTTTTTGAGCGTATGCCGGGCGCTGCGAGCGTGTCAAGCAGGCGAGGCCGGCGCGATTGCACGACAGCCGTTCGAGATGCCGGCTTTGGATGCGTGGCAAACGACCCGCGGGCGGGCGTATAATCAGGGCAGTTGGCGCGTGCTCCGCGCGCCCCAGGCTGCCTTCCCGAAAGTCCACTCCCGTGCCCGGCATGACAGAAGTCGCGGGGCCCTCCGCCATCAGGAATAAACCGGCTAGATCCAAGCTCGCGGTATGTATCGTCGCGGTGCTTTTTGCCAAAAGGTGGTCTCCTTCGGATACGGTGCACCATCAATGGGGTTGCCCCGGTTCTAGCTACAACATAAAGGGGTGGGGGTGCTTTACTTTGGAGCCGTTCGGGTTTAGTATGGTTACACTCCCCCGATCGCGAGTGAGGTTAAAGCTTTGCTGAAACTAAAACGCGTCGAACTGCAGGGTTTCAAGTCCTTTTGCGAGCGCACCGAGCTCCGATTCAACGGGGCCGGGATTGCCGGAATTGTCGGGCCTAACGGGTGCGGCAAGTCGAACATTTCCGACGCCATCAGTTGGGTGCTGGGCGAACAGTCGGCCAAGAGCCTGCGCGGCACGCGAATGGAAGACGTGATTTTCGCCGGCACGCGCGATCGCAAACCGCTGGGGATGGCCTATGTGACCATGACCCTGGTGGACCCGGAACATTATCACGGCCACGATGCCCACAAACTGCAAGCGGTGGAGGAAGGGGCGGCCAAGAAGCGCGGCGAGGTCACCATCACGCGGCGCTTGTTCCGGAACGGGGATAGCGAATACCTGATCGACGGGCGGACGGCGCGGCTGCGCGACATCCAGGACCTGTTTATGGGAACCGGGCTGGGGCCGGAGAGCTACGCCATCATCGAGCAGGGGCGCATCGGGCAGATTTTGAGCTCGAAGCCGCAAGACCGGCGCGGGGTGATCGAAGAAGCGGCGGGCATCACCCGGTTCAAAACCCGCAAGCGGCAGGCGGAGGCCAAGCTGGAAGGCGCCCGGCAGAACCTGTCGCGGGTGTACGACATTCTGGAAGAAGTGACCCGGCAGACCAATTCGCTCAAGCGGCAGGCGGCGAAGGCGCGGCGATACGTCGAGCTGAAGGGCGAACTGGAGAGCCGGCTGAAGGTGGTGCTTTCGGGCAAGTTCCGGCTGCTCGAGCGCGATGCGGCCAAGACCGCCATCGATTTGAACCTGGCGGCGGCGGAATTCAAGGGCCTGGGCGGGCAGGTAGAGGAACGGGAGCAGGCGCACGAGCGGGCGCAGGCGGCGTGCTATGCGCTCGAAGAGCGGCTGACCGCGGCGCGCATGGAGCTTTCCGAAGCCAACGTGGAAGCCGAGCGGACGCGCGGCCGGTTGGCCGGCCAGGTGAAAGAGAGCGGCGCCACCGAGGAACGCATCGTGCAGGCGGAGAGCGAATCCGAGCAGTTGGGGGCGCGGCTGGAGCAACTGGATGGCGAGATCGCGGTCCACCAGCGCAGTGTCACGGCACTCGAGGAGCAGATCGCCGAGGCGCGCGCCCGGTTGCTCGGCATCAACCAGCAGCGGGACGCTCTGCAAACCAGGCTGCGGGAGCGCGAGGGAGCCATCGAAGCCGGCCGGCAGGCCATCCTGCGGTTGCTCGGCGAGGCGTCGCACCTGCGGAACCAACTGGCGCAGATGGAGGAATACCTGGCCAGCATCGAGCGCGAGACGGCGCGTTCGGTGCGGGAAGAGCAGGTGGCGGCGGCCGAAATCGAGCGGCTGGAAGCGGCGCGGCGGTCTCTCACCGAAACCGTGGCGGCGCGGCAGCTCGAATTGGAAGCGGTGACCGGCGAGCGGCGCCGCACGGAAGGGGATCTCGCCGCACGGCGCCAGGCGGCGGCCGGATTGCGGCAGACCATCGACCACGAGAAGACCGAAGTGTCGGGGATTCGCGCGCGCAAGGAATCGCTCGAGCAGGTGCTGGCGCACCGCAGCTACACCACCGAATCGGTGAAGAAGCTGTTCGCGTCGCTCGAAACCGGCAAGGCCGGCGACCTGAAGCCGGCCGGCGTGCTGGCCGACTACGTGGAAGTGGATCCGCAGTACGAAAAGCCGGCGGAAGAATTTCTTCACGACGAGCTGGAGTACGTGGTGGTGGAAAGCTGGCAGCAGGCGGAGCGGGGCCTGGATTTCATCCGCGCCGAGCTGAGCGGCCGCGCCACGTTTCTGGTGCATCCGGAGCCGAACGGCAACGGCAAGGCGCGCCTGCCGGAGCCGGCCATCGGCCCGGAGACGGGAATCGCCGCGCGCTTGAGCGATTCGCTGCGGCTCACCAACGGATTCCGTGATCGCGCCACGGACCTGCTGCCGCGCGTTTCGCTGTGCTTCGTGGCGGAGGACCGCAGCTCGGCGCAGCGGCTTTCGACGGCCTACCCGCACCTTTATTTTCTGCTGGCCGATGGCGTCTGTTACCACGGCCACACGGTCACCGGCGGCAAGAAAACCGGCGCCGGGCCGCTGGCCATGAAGCGCGAAGTGCGCGAGCTGACGGCCGCGCTGGGGCAGCGGCAGGCGGCGCTCGACGAGCAGGTGGCGAGCCTGGATGGCATTCACCGGGAGATCGCCGGCCTGGAGGCCGAGGTGGAACGGCTGCGCACTCTGCAACAGGCCCGCGAAAAGGATCGCGTGGCGCTCGATCACGAGGTGCGCAAACTGGCCGAGGATTGGTCGCGCGCCAATTCGAAGGTTTCGGTGGCGCGGCTGGAACTGGAGCGGCTGCGGCGCGACGCCGAGAAATCCGCCGGCGACCGCGAGCGCAACCGGGCCGCGGTGGAAGAGAAGGAGCGGCAGCGGGCGGCTCGCGAAGAGGCGCTCGATGCCGAGCGGCAGGAAGCCGAGAAACTGGAAGCGGAAGCCGCGGCGATCGGCGAAGAGCATGGGGCCACGCGCGCCGCGCTGGCCGGCCTGGAAGAGCGCCATCGCGGCGAGCGGAACGCCATGGGACGGCTCCAGCAGCAGTTCCAGGAGACGACAGCCCGGCGCAATGCGACGGCGGCGGAAATCGAGCGGCTGGGCGAGCAGCGCGCCCGCCTGCTCCAGGAAAATATCGAACTGGACCGGCGCGGCGCCGAGCTTGCCGGCGAGATCTCGCGCCTGGAAGCCGCCGTGAATGAGATGGCGGTCGAGGATGCGGCCGCGCGGGAAGCGCTGCGCGACGGAGAAGAAGAGTTGAAGACGCTGCGCATGGCCGTGCAGGTGTGCCAGGAGCGGCGTACCCAGATCGAAGTCGAGCTGGTGCGCAAACAGGCGGAGCTGAAATATCTGGACGAAACCAGCCGCAAGGAGTTGAACTGCCCGGTGGAGGAGTTGGCTCCGGCCGACGATCCGGTGCCGGACGCCGATTCGATTGCCGCCTCCGAGCAGGGCGCCAATGAGATCCGCCAGCGCATCGAGGGGCTGGGCGCGGTCAATCCGGCCGCCATGGAAGAGTTCCAGGAGGCGCAGCAGCGGCAGGAATTCCTGAGCGTGCAGCGTCAGGACCTGCTCGATTCCATCAGCGACACGGAAAAGGCGATTCGGGAGATCGACCAGGTATCGCGGCAGAAATTCGCCGAGGCGTTCGAGGCCATCAACGCCAATTTCCGCGGCATGTTCCAGGCGCTGTTCGGCGGCGGCACCGGCGAAATGCGGCTCACCGACCAGGAAAATCTGGCCGAATCGGGCATCGACATCGTGTGCTCGCCGCCTGGCAAACGGCTGCAAAACGTACTGCTGCTGTCGGGCGGCGAAAAGGCGCTGGCCGCGGTGGCGCTGCTGATGGCCATCTTCCGTTACCAGCCGAGCCCGTTCTGCGTGCTGGACGAAGTGGACGCGCCGCTCGATGAGGCTAACATCGGCAGGCTCGCATCGCTGCTGAAAGAGATGTCGCTTGAAACCCAGTTCGTGGTGATCACGCACTCCAAACGCACTATGGAAGCCGCGGAGGCTCTCTACGGCGTGACCATGCAGGAGCCAGGCGTCTCGCGCCTGGTGGCCGTGCGGTTCGGCCCGGCCGAAGCGGCGGCATAGCGCGATGATCGTTTCCTGACAGGCTCTCAGCGCGCCGGTTCCGTGATGGGGACGATGCGGTCCCCGGGGACGTCGTGGAGGATCTGGCGGATGCCGCTGGGCCAGGTGATTTCGATTTCCTTGGCGACCGCGGAAGCGCCCAGACCGAAGTGAACGCGGGGATCGCTGGAACAGGCAAAGCCGGTGCTGGTGGTGACGTGATTGTATTGGACCAGGCCGTTGGCCGCGGTCAGCCGCACCTTGGCGCCGATGGCCATGCGGTTGCTTTTCGTGCCGGTGAGCTGGAGCAGGATCCAGTGATTGGAGTTGCGGGTGGTGTTATGGAAGATCTTGGCCTGCCCGTTCAGTACGGAGACCACCGCGTCCATGCGGCCGTCGTTGTCCAGGTCGCCGACGGCGAGGCCGCGGTGAATTGCCGGTAGCTGAAAATCCGCTCCGGCGCCACCGCTGACATTCTGGAACTTTCCATTGGCCAGATTGCGGAACACCGCGACGGGTTCCTCCGAGTGGCGCGGCGAATAGAGAGCCATGTCGTTCTGCACGTTGCCCCGCGCCACCAGCAAGTCCTTCCAGCCGTCGTTATCGAGATCGACGATGGCGTTCGACCATCCGGACATTTCGTAGCTGTCCATGGCGATCCTGGAGGAGGCCGTGCGGTCGTCGAACTGGCCGTGTCCGAGGTTTACGAACAGGGGGAAGGTCTCTTTTTCGACGGCGGTGACCCAGAGGCTGGGAAAGCCCTTGTTGAAGACATCGCGGAAATCGACGCCCATGCCGGAGATGACGTTGCCGTTTTCCGGAAACGCGACGCCGGAATTTAGTGCGACCTCCTCAAATCGCTTGCCGCCGAGGTTGTGGAACAGTTGCATGGGAGCGTCGTCGTTGGCGACGAAGATATCCGGGTAACCGTCGCCGTCGTAATCGGCGACGGCGACGCCCATGCCGCGGCCGAAGTGGTCGGCGATGCCGGTCTCCACCGAAACGTCGGTGAAGGTGCCGTCGCCGTTATTGCGATAGAGGGTGTTGGGAAGCGGCTTGTAATGGCGGGGAGTGCAATACATCGGCTGCCCGCGGTCCTTGCATTCGGCGTAGCCAACGGGTTCCCACTGGCAGTAATTGGAGACGAACAGATCCAGCAGGCCGTCGTTGTTGTAATCGACCCAGGCGGCGGCCACCGACCACATCTTCTTGCCGGCGTATTTGCCGCCGCCGACGCCGGCCTTCTCGGTGACATCGGAAAAAGTGCCGTCGCCGTTGTTGTGGAAGAGCTGGTTGCCGTTCAGATTGGCGACGAAGATGTCAGGCCGGCCGTCGTTGTCGTAATCGCCGATGGCGACGCCCATGCCGTAACCGGCGCCGGCCAGGCCGGCTTTCTCGGTGACATCGGTAAAGGTCAGATTGCCGTTGTTATGAAACAGGCGATTGCTGAATTGCGGGCCGTCCTTGACCAGTCCGGGCATGGTTGCGCCGTTGACGAAGTAGATGTCGAGCAGGCCATCGCCGTCGTAATCGAACAGGGCCACGCCGGCGACCATGCTTTCGGGCTGCTCCTTGGCCGCGCTGGCGCTGTTGCGGCTGACGAAGTGAACGCCGGCGCGTTCCGCGATTTCCTCGAACGCGATGGGACCGACGGCCGCGCCGGCGGCCAGAACGAGGACCGGCACGGAAAACAGGAGGACACGGCGCAGCATCAATTGTTCAGGGTAGCATGCCAAAAATCGGCGCCGGCTGGAAACGCGCACAGCCGGCGCCGCGGATGGGCCGAACGGGACTATTGATAGTAAACGAAGGCGCCCTGGAAGAACACGTCGGTGATGACTCCGCCGTCAAGGCCGGGCGCCGTGAACGGCGTAGGAGCGTTGTATTCCCCAATCCAGATCTCGCCAACCGGATACGTCAGAGACCCCTGCGTCTGCGTTCCGGTTGGCGGCATCGTGGAGAGTATCCAGGCAGGGATGGTGAACTTTTGCGCGCCCGCCGGTGCGGTGCACTGGAACGAAGCCGACAGCGTCAAGTCGCTGCTGTACGAAAAGCCGCCGATGGTCACAGGTGCATTCGGCAAAGTAGGATTTAGGGGGTAATCCCACTGGACCGTGAAGTCGCTGGTTCGGGGGATCTGTGTATTGGGGAGGATTCCGCTGAACTGGGCAGTGACATTGCTGGCGAGTTCGGTGGCGGAAAAGGCGCCGATATTCGCCCCTCCGGTGCCGGCGATGGTGTAGTGATAGTCACTATAGAGGTATTTTCCGGCGTTGCCCAGAAAGAGATAGTAGTAATCCGGGAAACCGAATGAGGGGGCCAATGGTCCGGGGGCATTCAGCGGGCCCTGGATGGTTAGTCCGCTGCCGGCATCGAGCGAAGCTGGGCTGAAATCCGAAATGAGACCGATCGGATAAGGGATCGCGACGCAGTAGCCCGCGGAGACGCCATAATTCACCAAGTAGGCAGTTTGCGGAGTGTACTGGCTGAAGGTGGCGTATGCAAAATCCCCGTTGTTGGAGGTCCCGGACGCCGCCTGGCCGGAAATCGTCGCAACGCGGCTCTCCAGGCGGACGTAGCCGAAATTGACGTTGCCCCCCGCGGCGAGCTTATTGACCAGGGTTTGTCCCATCACCGAGTCGGTGCAGGTGCTCTGCCCGGCGGGCGCTACGGCGATGGTGGCGACGTTGCCGACGGCGCCGCCGGCCGCGACAGCGATGGGCACGGAGCAGCCTTGCACCCCCTGCGGCACGGTGAAGTTAATCTGGTCGAGCCCGGGCCAGGAGCCGGAGCGGCCGGCATAAAGCAGGCCGGGACCGGTGGTGAGGGCGGTGTTGCCGACATATAAGGTGGGCGAGCCGACATTGCCAAACGGCGGAGAACCCGCATCGCTCGAGGTGATGGCTCCCAGGCCGGTGCCCCATAGGATGCCGATGTCGCCGGGATGCAGCGGGTGGATGATCGTGTTGAGGTTGTAGTTGACGTCGGTCACCGAGGCCTGCCCCATGCCGGCGGAGGTCGCCGTAAACGCGCCGAAAGCGGCGCTGACCACCTGGATCGGGAACGGGGCGCTGGTCTTGCCGTTGTAACTGACCGTGATGGTTCCGTTGCCGGTGGGCGTGAGGGATGGCAGGATGGCGTTGATCCAGTAACCGTAGTACACGCCCAGCAAAAGCGGAGCGACGGATGTGCCGTTGACGGTAACCGTGAGCGAAACGCCGCACATTTGCGCGGGGACAGGGAACGCGAAAGCCTGGTTGCACGAGGCCGGCAGATTGCCTGAGTAGACACTGAAAATCGAGCCCTGCGCGATGCCGGATGCCGGCAAACCGGCGGCGCGGTAGTTGGCGGCATTATAGACTGCCTGTACAAAGGGTTGGGCGAACGACGCGCTGGGGATCAAGGCAGCGATCAACAAAAGAGCGAGACGGCGAAACATGATTCCTCCTGAGCGATCCATACGTACTAGCGGGCTGGCAAGTTTCAGCAAACCGGCCAATTACAGAGTTTAAACTCCATTAAACCACGTGCAGCGGACGCGCGGGACCGTGCAAAAACGAACAAAATCAGCGGGCAGGAATATCCCGGAAAAGCGGGTAGCTCTTTAGGGCTACCGGGTCTCGATGACCGGCAGCAGTCTCGTAACGCCATTTCCACAGAAGACGTCAGGGCGCTGAGAAAGCAAGGCG
>JBAVIH010000351.1:0-5425 GCA_049686695.1 Bryobacteraceae bacterium
AGTCTTCGGAGAGATGCAAGACGATCCCGAATCGATTCGGTCGTACTTACTTCCATACTGCTGATTCGAATGTCCCTTTAATTATGCGCGGCTGTATAGAGGAGGAGGAGGCGGGAGAAAAGGAAGACGAAGAAGATGGGTCTGGCAGGACGTCTTCTGACGACGCCTGACCTAATGGAGCCGCGCTCATGCACCTTGGCCGCGCTCCCGATCTTCGCCGCGCCGCGGATCGCCACGCCGCAGGCCAGCCGGCCGTGTTGTTGGGTCAACCAGCCGAGCGACGCCGGAGGCAGGCTCCAGCGTCCCGCGTAGCCGCCGCTGGCCGCTCGGTAGCGGGTGGTGGCGGGCGGAATCGGCCGGTTACCGGGCGGTAACGGAGGCGCAGGGAAAAGACGGCGCTACGCGCTGGCTGAAGGGGTGACACGCCACCCCAGAATGGGAGCTGTATAGGAACCTTGGTTCCCATATGGTAACCATTGAAAACAGGGCGTCTGGCGTTCGCGGGTTCCCATATGGGAACGCTCCTGGAATCAGCAAATCTTCGGTTCGAATGTACGACTGATTGCATGTATGACAGACATGGAGTAATCTGTCGTACATGGCGGAAACGTTGCAGCAAACCCAAACCCTATCGCTGAGGATCAGCGAAGCGTTGCGCAAGCGGCTGGAGGACATCCGGAAGCTGACGGCCCTACGGAAGGGCGAGAGCGAAAACCCGTGACAGGCTACGTATTTCCCAGTTTCCTGAGACGCAAGGCCATCGCGGACGAAGCCAGACCCAATGAGACGGCACTTCTATCTCCTCTTAGCCGCGCTGCTGATCTTCGCCGCGCCGCAGATCGTCACGCCGCAAGCCAGCCAGCCGAGTAGTCAGATCAACCCATCGGCGAAGGCGGAGCCATCTCAACCAGTCGCAGACGTCCGCGGCTCCGACAAAGCTCCCGTCACCGTCCTCGTCTTCTCCGACTTCGAGTCCTTCCCCTGCGCGCGGTCGGCGCGCGTCATTGATGGATTGCTCCAACAGACCAGGGACGTGCGGGTGATTTTCAAGCACGCGCCCGCTTCCTCGAATCCCAACTCGTTCCTCGCTCATGAAGCCGCCCTCGCCGCCGGCGCCCAGGGTAAGTTCTGGGAGATGCACGATACGCTCTTCGAGAATCAGACCAAACTCACTCGCGCCGACTTACTCGGCTACGCCAAGTCGCTCGGGCTCGACTTAGCCGCGTTCCAGCGCGCGCTCGACAACCACACCTACCGCCCCATCGTCGAGCGCGACCTGGCCGAAGCGGCGGGACTCGGCGTCACCACCACACCAAAACCCCAAAACCGGGGACATCCATGATAAGGGCTTGTCAAGCGAAAACAGAACTTCCCCTGCACTTGGAAGAGTTTCCTGAAGCGCCATTGTGTATCCATCGAACTGCACGGCGACTTGCCGCTTGCGATCCGTTGCGAATTGGGTCAACGCATCAGCGTCAGCGTGACCAGACATCCATTTGCGGGAACGGCATGACGCCGTCCGCGAAGATTGAGTTTGAGTAAACCGGCCGGCCTCGAAACAGACGGTGTGGCACATGAGGAGGCAGGTCTCCTTGTTGCAGTCACGGGTAAGGCGAGGAACGGCCGGTGGATCGCTGGCAAATCGTAGTTGTGCCGCACACGGCAGGCTGTGGTTGTTTTCCCGCCGGAGCCGCCCGTCGCAATGATTCTCCCGGCGGAACGGCCCGCAGCGGTCAAGGGCGCGCCGGTTTTTGGCGCGGCGTAGCGAACCCTTGACCCCGAGGACCGTTCTGGCATTGGGGATTTCACGACGGGCGGCTTTGGTGGGAAAACAACCTTTCCCGCTGGTGAGCTTTGAGCTTGTTCCTAAGCCACTTCCTGTGCCTCCGTTTCGGCCACCAATGGGTTGCGCACTTCGAACGGCTGGCCGGATTTGTCCACCGCCAACAGATACGCCACCAGCTTCCGTGCTACTGCCAGGGTGGCCCGGTTGCGATTTCCCTGTTCCAACTCCCGCGCGTGTAACGCCGCCAATTGTGGATTCCACCGCGGCGCCAATTTGGCCGCCTCGACTAATACGCCCCATCTGCAGCTCGGCCGCAAACGGTTGCAACGTGTCGTAGATCCAGCCGCTGAACAGCGTCGCTTCCATCGCGCCGCGCCAGGGCTCCGGCCGCCCGCCGGCCCACTGGCGCAGCACATCGTGCGTCGCCCGCAGCTTGCCTTCCTCGACGATCTTCCCGTCGGCAGTTTTCACGCAGAAGCGACACTTTTCTTGTGTACATCGAATCCGATATAGTGGTTGACGTTCATGGGGTTCTCCTGTTTGAGGTTTCTGAGCCGGCGCACAAGAGCCGGTCTCGGCATTGTACCCTTCAGGAGAACCCATTTCCATCTCAGCCCTTATACATTCAAACAGACGGGCCGTAACTGGAAGATGCCTCTTGGGACGGAAAAACCAGTGGCAGGCTACGCGTTTCCATGTTCCTGCCCAAGACCAAATGATAGTGCGGTCCGGACGGCACTCGGCAAACCTGTGGGAGAAGCAGGGACGACCCGAAGTGCGCGAACTCTGCCGCGACGCCCGTGCCCGTTCTCTCACCCCGTTAGCTACCTTACAGCTTGAATTCGGCGCGGACCAGCTCGTCCTCCATGGAGTGCTTGAGCGAGAAGCCCAGTTTCTCGAAGACGCGGATCATGTCGCGGTTGTCGGGCATGATGTTGGCGGTGAGCGCGGCGACCTTGTCATCGGCGGCGACGATCAGGAGGCGCGCCATCAACTCCTTGCCGAGGCCGCGGCCGTGCCACACGTCGCTCACGACAACCGCTACCTCGGCCGCTTCCGCTCCGTGGATCTTGGTCATCCGGCTGACGCCCAGGATTTCCGGCTCGCCGGTCTCCGGGTTGCGGCGCTCGGCCACCAGCGCCATTTCGCGGTCGTAATCGATGAAGCAGGTGCGCATCAGGCGGTCGTGTCTGGTGCGCTGTTCGAGATTCATCATGTGGAAGAACCGCAGGTAAACGCTGCGCTCGGAGAGGGTCTTGTGGAAGCGGACCATGGCTGGCTCATCCTCGGGACGGATCGGGCGAATGGTGACCAGGTTGCCGTCCTTGAGGGTGAACGGCCCCACGTACCGCGTGGGATAGGGCCGAATGGCCATCTTGGGGATCTGATCGAGGGTGACTTCGGGCCCATATACCACCACCCTGGCGTCGAGCGCCATCAGGCCATCGGGTGAAGCCAGTAGCGGGTTGATGTCGATCTCTTTGATCCAGCGCTGCTCTGCCACCAGCGTGCTGAAGCGAACCATTAACAACTCGAGGGCCGCCAGATCGACCGGCTTGCGGCCGCGGACGCCCTTGAGCGCCTTGTAGATTTTGGTCTGCTCCATCATGCGGCGGGCCAGCGTGGTGTTGAGCGGCGGCAGCGCCAGCGCGCGGTCTTTGAATACCTCCACCAGTTGGCCGCCGGTGCCGAACAGCAGCACGGGTCCGAACTGGGGATCCAGGCTGGAGCCGACGATCAGCTCGTAGGCATCCTTGAGGCGGACCATGGGCTGTACGGTGACGCCCTGAAAATGCCCGGCGCCGGCCTTTTCCGCGACCGAGGTTTGAATCGCCGCGAAAGCCTTCTCGACGGCTTGCGCATCGCCCAAATTGAGCTGCACGCCACCGACGTCGGTCTTGTGGGTGATGGTTTCCGAATACAGTTTGAGCACCACCGGATAGCCGATCTTATCGGCGGCCTGGACCGCGGCTGCGGCATCGGCGGCAACGATGGTGGCGGCGGCGGGGATGCCATAAGCCGCCAACACCTGCTTGGATTCGGCTTCGGTCAGGATGGCGCGGCCGTGGTCGCGCGATGCCTGGACGATCTGGGAAACCAGCGCGCGGTCGGGAGCCCAATCCGCCGAATCCTCGGCCAGAGCCGGGGTCTCGTAGAGTCCGCGCAGGTTGTAGCTATAGCGCCACATGTAATTGAAGGCGCGCGCGGCGGTATCGGGATAGGGGAAAGTGGGGATGTTGGCGCGGTTCAGAATCTCCTCGCCGGCGGCCACGTCCACGCCGCCCATCCAGCTTGCCAGCAACGGTTTGCCTTCCTGCTTGGCGAGCGGTTTCAGCTCCTCGGCGATCTTGGTGGGATCGGTCATGGCCTGCGGCGTCAGAATCACCAGCATGCCGTCGGAATTGGGGTCTTTGGCGGCGATATCGAGCGCTTTGGCGTAGCGTTCGGGGGAGGCGTCGCCAATGATGTCGACCGGATTGCCGTGGCTCCAGGTGGCGGGCAGGACGGCGTTAAACGCTTCGATGGATTCGGGAGAGATCTCCGCCAGTTCGCCGCCGCCCATGATCAGAGCGTCGGTGGCCAGCACGCCCGGACCGCCGGCGTTGGTGACGATGGTTAGCCGGGGCCCCTGCGGGCGGGGCTGCTTTGACAACACTTCGGCCATGTAAAAGAGATCGGCGACATTGGCCACGCGCAACACGCCGCAGCGCCGGAAGGCAGCCTCCAGCACCTCGTCGGATCCGGTGAGCGCGCCGGTGTGGGAAGCCGCCGCCTTGGCCGCGGCCGCGCTGCGCCCCGGTTTGATGATGATGATGGGCTTGTTCAGCGCCACCTCGCGGGCGGCGGAAATGAAGGAGCGGGCGTTGCCGATCGACTCCATGTAGCAGACGATGGACTTGGTTTTCGGATCGTTGCCGAGGTGATAGATCAAATCGCCCCAGCCGACGTCCACCATGGAGCCGACCGAAACGAATGCGCTGAACCCCACCATTTCCTTGAGGCTCCAATCGAGCACCGCCGTGCACAGCGCGCCGCTCTGGCTGATGAAGCCGACCGAGCCGGGGCGCGCGATGGTGGTGGCGAAAGTGGCGTTCATGCCGGAGAGCGGGGCCATCACGCCCAGGCAGTTGGGACCGATGACGCGGATGCCGGCCGCCTGCGCCGCGGCCAGAAGCTGCCGTTCGAGCGCCGCGCCTTCGGGGCCGATCTCCTTGAAACCGGCCGAGATTACGATCGCGCCGCGAACGCCGTTTTCTCCGCACTCCTTGATCAGGCCGGGAATCGAAGGCGGCGGCGTCACGATCACCGCCAGGTCGACGTCCTCCGGGATCTCCGAGACGGACTTGTAGGCCCTCACGCCCAACACGCTGGGGCGCTTTGGATTCACCGGGTAGACCGTTCCGCCGAAGGGTGACGTGACCAGGTTCCACAGCAGCGTCCGGCCCACCGAATTGGCCGTCTCGGTGGCGCCGATCACGGCCACCGTCTTGGGGGAGAAAAACACCTCCAGCGGCTGGTGCACCGGGCTCTGTTTCTTCTTGCGCGTGCTCTTATTGGTGGCTTGCATGTTCGTCCTCCGCCTGCGACCCGAAGGCGGCGCGATTGAGCGCGTCCACCACGTCGGGAATGTGCTGGCCG
>JBAVIH010000352.1:0-3769 GCA_049686695.1 Bryobacteraceae bacterium
GGGTTACATCCTCAGCGAAATGGCAGTGTGGGGGCGCGGCGGGCCGGTACCGGTGGCGCATCCGGCTGCCGCCATCGCCACCGTCCGCCGGCGAGATCCAGGCGCCCCGCGGCGTCGATGGCGGCAGCCGGATGCGCCACCGGTACCGGCCCGCCGCGCCCCCACACTGCCATTTCGCTGAGGATGTAACCCTCGGGCGAGGCCGGCCTGGTCATCAGCAGCCGCACGTAGCGGGCCTGCGCCGGTTGGGGCAGGCGGATCTCGTCTACGTTGCCCTTGGCGGCCCGCAACGGCGCCAGCGCCCGCCAGTGCGCCGCGTCGTCGGATGCCTCGACGGAGCCTTCCGCCGCCCGCCGGATCCAGTCGAGCTTCACCCGATCAAACGTACAGCTCGCCCCGAGATCGACATAAACCCACTCCTCGCCGCTGCCAGCGCTCATCCACGCGCTCGAGAAATCGTACGGCCCGCCGAGATCGAGCCGCCGCCCGCCGCGAAAGAACGCCACCTCGCCGACGCGCCAGTTGAGCCGGCGCCCGCAGCGCAATTCGACCCGGTAATACCGGCTGCGCACCGGCGCCGGCAACGCGAGCGACGGCTTGAATTCGCCGGTCGGCCGCAGGGCGCCTTCCGTGCGCCGCAGCTCGCGCCATGCCTTGCCATCCTCCGAGCCGGAGAGAATCAGGCTCCACTCCTGGTTGTCGGAGGACGGCGCCGAGGCGTCCACGTCCACCCGGTCGACTTCCGGCGCTGCGTTGCCGCCCAGGAATCCGATATCCACCCAGACGTCGGCGCCTCTCAGTTGGACGTTGGTGGTCCAGTTGTGATCGAGCACATTCTCGCGTTCGTGCTTCGGAAGCACGCCCTGGCCGCTGGTCGAGACGGTCACCCAGCGCGGCAGCCTGGTCTCGACGATGCCATCCGTCACCAGTTGCGCGGTCAGATTGTAGTCGTAGCTGCTCGATTGGTACGCGGCACGGTGCAAGGCCAGGTTGCGATATGTGGTGGCGTCCACGCGGAACGCGGGCGCGAAGTTCTGCCGCGGATCGCCCGGATAGACGCCGATGCCGAGGGTTTGCCGCTGCGCTCCCAGCGCCATAACGGCCGCCAGGAAAGAAAGGGAAAGCCTGAACATTCTGCCGGGACTCCAGGGCCCGATTGTCCGCGAAACGCCAGTATATAGCCGCGCGGGTAGGGCATGCTTTAGCTTGCCCGGGCTCCGGGCTCTCACACTTGGCAGGGATTCGTTCAAAAGTGTTGCGGGCAAGCTAAAGCATGCCCCACCGTGTCTTGTCTATAATTGAGATAGCGCACGGCAACACCTTTCGGGGAGCGGGGAGTCTTTTATCCGGAATTCCTGGGGCAGGATGAGTCTATTTACCGACGAGCACGTTCGGAGGGCAGCATGAGCGGCGATTTGTTTTTGACTCATCTGCGGGCGCTCGAAGCCGAGAGCATTCACATCATTCGCGAGGTGGCCGCCGAGTTCCAGAAGCCGGTGATGCTGTACTCCATCGGCAAGGACTCTTCGGTGATGGTGCGCCTGGCGCAGAAGGCTTTTCATCCGGGCAAGATCCCGTTCCCGCTGCTGCACATCGACACGACTTACAAGTTCGGCGAGATGATCGAGTTTCGCGACCGCTTCTGCGCTTCCATCGACGCGCAGTTGATTGTGCACACCAACCGGCAGGCCATCGACGACGGCGCCAGCCCCTTCAAGCTGGGGACGCAGAAGTGCTGCGGGCAATTGAAAACCCGCGCCCTGCTGGATGCGCTGGCCGCCGGCGGTTACGACGCGGCTTTCGGCGGCGCGCGCCGCGACGAGGAAAAATCCCGCGCCAAGGAACGCGTGTATTCCTTCCGCGACACTTTCGGGCAGTGGGATCCCAAGAACCAGCGCCCCGAGCTGTGGAACCTGTTCAACAGCCACGTCGACAAGGGCGAGAGCATCCGCGTGTTTCCGCTCTCCAACTGGACCGAGCTCGACGTGTGGGAGTACATCGACCTCGAGAAGATTCCGATCGTGCCCCTGTATTTCGCCAGGAGGCGGCCGATGCTGGTGCGCGGCGAAACCCTGATTCCCATCGAGCACGGGATGCCGATGCTGCCCGGCGAACAGCCGCAGATGGTGATCTGCCGCATGCGCTCGCTCGGCTGCACGTATTGCACCGGCGCCATTCGCTCGCAAGCCGACACCGTCCCCAAGATCATTCAGGAGATGATGCTGTTCCGGCGGTCGGAGCGGGAGAACCGCGTGATCGACCACGACCAGGAAGGCTCCATGGAAATCAAGAAGCGGGAAGGTTACTTCTAATGAGCGAAGCCGGACCGCTGGCGGGACTGCCGGGCGCGGCCAGCGCGGCGCGCACACCCGCTCTCGCCGCGGAAAAGAAGGAATCTTCCCTGGCGGCGGGCGGCAAGCCGCGGAAACCCGCGCGCGCGGAGGACTTTGCGACTTTCCTGCGCCGCGACGAAGAAAAAGAGCTGCTGCGCTTTTCCACCGCCGGGAGCGTGGACGATGGTAAGAGCACGCTGATCGGCAGGCTGCTCTACGATTCCAAGGTCGTCTACGAGGATCAATTGGCTTCGGTGCGGAAGGCGCGGTCCAGCCAGGTGGCCGGCACGATGGACTTCGCGCTGCTCACCGACGGGCTGCGCGCGGAACGCGAGCAGGGCATCACGATCGACGTCGCCTACCGCTATTTCGCCACGCCCAAGCGCAAGTTCATCATCGCCGATACGCCCGGCCACGAGCAGTACACCCGCAACATGGCTACCGGCGCCTCCACCGCCAACCTGGCCATCGTGCTGGTGGACGCGCGCCACGGCGTGCTGGCGCAGACCCGCCGCCACGCCTTCATCGCCTCCCTGCTGGGCACCCCGCACATCGTGGTCGCGGTCAACAAAATGGACCTGGTGGATTGGCGGCAGCGCGTGTTCGAGGCGATCGAGGAGGACTTCACGCGCTTCGCCGCGCAATTGCCCGCCTGCGACCTGCACTTCATTCCCATCAGCGCCCTGCGCGGCGACAACGTGGTGGAGAAGAGCCCGCACATGCCGTGGTTCCAGGGCGAGAGCCTGCTCCATCATTTGGAAAACGTCCACATCGCCAGCGACCGCAACCTGATGGAAATGCGCTTCCCGATTCAGTGCGTGATCCGTCCGGACCAGAGCTTCCGCGGCTACGCCGGGCAGGTGGCGTCGGGAACGCTCACGCCGGGCGACCCGGTGATGGTGTTGCCCAGCGGGCGCACCTCGCGCATCAAATCGATCAGCACCTTCGATGGCGATCTGCCCAAGGCGTTCGCGCCTCTTTCGGTGACCGTGTGTCTGGAGGACGAACTGGATATCAGCCGCGGCGACATGCTGGTGCATCCGTCGCACGCGCCGCAGGTCACCCGCACGGTAGACGCGCGCCTGGTGTGGATGAGCCAGACGCCGCTCGACCAGCGGCGCGAATACTTCGTCAAACACACCACCCAGGAAGTCGCCGCGCGGGTGCGCGCCATCCGCTACCGGGTGGACGTCAACACGCTCGAAAAACAGGCGGCGACCGAGCTGCGGCTCAACGAGATCGGCGCGGCCGTGATCGAGACGCGCAAGCCGCTGTTTGTCGATCCTTACCGCCGCAACCGGGCCACCGGCGCGTTCATCGTCATCGATCCGCTGTCGAACGAAACCGTCGCCGCGGGGATGATCACCGGCCGGCCGGCTCACGAACCCGGCCAGGGATCGGCGCTGGCCGCCGGCCGCGTCACGCCCGCCGAGCGC
>JBAVIH010000353.1:0-6527 GCA_049686695.1 Bryobacteraceae bacterium
GCGCGGCGCAGCCCGATGCGCACTGGACGGAGGGGCGGCGCACAAGCCAGCCGCCCAAGAGGAATCGCTGCCGTGGTGGGGCAGGCTTCAGCCTGCCAACCCTGCGCGGAGGCCGCCCTTTCCTGAGGAATCGCTGCTGGCGCTGACGGATGGTTCGGTCGCGTGCTTCCCCGGGCGGACGTCCTCCGGAAAACCGCCGGTTCTGATCGCCGCGCGCGGCATCGAGGCCGCCTCGAGTGTTGACGAATCCGACGCCGTCTTGCTGGTACGCGTCAACCAACTGGAAGCGCCGCCCGCCGGCCTGCTGGCACGCTACGTGGAGATCGTCGAGGCGCGCACCGACGCGGCTTTCGATGCGGCCGTCGAGTGGATCCGGCACAAGTGGCGGATGGAGACGTAGCGCCGGCGGTCTTGCCGCCGGTGTTTGGCTCAGCCCGCAGGCAGTGCGCGGCTGGCCATACGATGGATGTCCCCCCGCAGGCCGTTCAGGCGCAGGGCTATCCCCAGCATGAAAATCGCGCTGAGACCGAAATAAGAGGCCATCCAAACAAAGAACGCGTAAGGTGGTTCCAGTCTGATCCAGCGAAATCCCAAAGCAAAGAACCCCACGGCATAACCAACCGAAACCGCGCCGGCCGCGCCGAAAAGCCACTTGCCCGCAACATGACGCCGCAGCCTGAGCGCGGTTGCCAGTGCGAGAATACCGATGCTCAGTGCCATTACAACGAACAGCAGCGAGATCGGACGAAAGCTCAGAGGACGGCTCCTGCTCCAGAGAATAGTGATCAGGGCGAACGCGCCGAGAGCGGTGCCAGTCAGCGCCAGAAGCCAGGGCTTGCCCTTTCCGGAGTTCCAAATGCAGGCTGCGATCGCGCAAACTCCCGCGGCCAAAGCGACCACACCCATGTCCCGGACCGCGTCCAGCCCCGCGAACCTGCGCAGAGTCAGAGGTCCAGTCGGGCCAGCCATGTACAAGAGGTTCATGACGGAATACGCCGCGTAAAATACGCCGCATAATGCCAGCAGCCACCGGTTCTGAATCAGTGTTTGGATCATGGGTCCCCCTCGACGGCGATCCAGCCCTTCCTCGAGGGTTTGGCGCTCTTTGTGTCCCGATCATAGCACAGTGCATTCCCGGCAGATTCTGCCGAAATTCTTTCCGAAAACAAAGCACTTAACCCCTAGTTTGCGGCAGATTCTGCCGGAAATCGGGTTCGCCGGCCGAAGATCGCCGGCGGCAAAGACCGCTGGCGCCACCGCAGGACACCGGTGCCACGGCTAGGGCGTTGCGTTTCTTGTAACGCCGGCGGTCTTGCCGCCTGTGTTCTTCCCCTCGCAGGCCGGGGACCTGCGCCGCGCCTGAGCGCGCGCCATCTTCTATAATGAGGTTTCTCCATCTGAAACCGACTTTTCTCTTAAAAGGAGCATTCATGTCCGCGAAGCGCATCGGTATCCTGACTGGCGGTGGCGACGTCCCCGGATTGAACTCGGTCATCAAATCGGTTGTCTACCGGTCCGGTGAGGCCGGATGGGAGGTGATCGGCATCCGGCGCGGCTGGGAAGGCCTGACCCACGTCGACCTGCAGGACCCGGCCAGCCGCAGCCGCTACATCCTCCCGTTGAACCGCGAGAACACCCGCACCATCGACCGCACCGGCGGCACCTACCTGCACAGTTCGCGCACCAACCCATCGAAGATGTCGAAGCTGCCGCCGGTGCTCGAACGCCGCACGTTCCCCTCCCGGGAGACCACCAAGAAGGGCGTCACCTCCACCGTGTACGATGTCACGCCGGCAGTGCTCGAGAACCTGGAAGCGCTGGGGATCGAGTGCCTGGTCGCGATTGGCGGCGACGATACGCTCAGCTACGCGGCGGAACTCGATCGCCAGGGAGTCAAAGTCGTGGCTGTGCCGAAAACGATGGACAACGACGTGCGCGGCACCGAATACTGCATCGGCTTTTCGACCGCCATCACGCGCGCCATGGATGCCATCGAGCGGCAGCGGACCACGGTGGGTTCGCACGAGCGCATCGGCATCTTCCGCGTCTTCGGCCGCGACGCCGGCTACACCGCGCTCTACACCGCTTATGTGACGTCGGTGCGCTGCTGCATCCCCGAATACAAAGTGAATCTGCCGAAGCTGATCGAAATGCTGGTGTCCGACAAGAAGCACAACCCCAGCAACTACTCGCTGGTGATTCTCTCCGAGGGCGCCGAGTGGGAAGGCTACCAGGTGAAGGAGTATGGCGAGGCCGACGCCTTCGGGCATCGCAAGAAGATGAGCGTGGCCGAAG
This sequence comes from Bryobacteraceae bacterium, assembly GCA_049686695.1. Lineage (GTDB taxonomy): Bacteria > Acidobacteriota > Terriglobia > Bryobacterales > Bryobacteraceae > Bog-375. The sequence goes on from JBAVIH010000353.1 coordinate 2,296, forward strand.
ACCTATCGACCGAAATCAAGGCGGCCACCGGAGAGGAAACCATCGTCAGCGACCTGACCTACGATTTGCGCTCGGGGAGCCCCGACTTCGTCGACCGCCTGGTGGCGAACACCTTCGCCGGCATGGCCATGGACGCCATCCAGGAAGGCAAGAGCGGTCTGATGGCGGCCATCAGCGGCGGCTGTTTCACCCTGGTGCCGATTCCCGACCCCAAGCTGGGTCCGCGGCATGTCGAAGTCGCCACCATGTACAACACCGAGCGCTTCCGGCCGGTCTACGATCACAAGCTGGGACTGCCGATCTTCCTGACCAGGGCCTGAGGCTTGGACTGGAGGCATCTGTTTTCGCGTGGCGGCGCGCAGCTCACCGGCGAGCTGCGCGCCCGCATCCGCGCATCGTTCGACCGGGCGGCCGGCGACGAGGAGCGTTTCCCATCGACCATCGATCCGCGCATTTATCATGTGAAGCTGATCCGCCGGCACCTGGGCGCGCTGGCCGGGCGGCGTGTGCTCGATGTGGGTTGCGGGAAAGGCCGCTTCGCGCGTATTCTGCACGGCGAGGAACCGGCTGCCGAGATCTGCGGGTTGGACCTCTCGCTCGAGATGCTGCATTTCGCGCCGGCGGGCGTGCGCGTGTGCGCCGGCTCGATGACCGAGCTGCCGTTCGCCGACTCCACCTTCGATGCCGCCTACGCCACCGAAAGCCTGGAGCACGCGGTCGAGGTCGCCAGGGCCGTCGGCGAGATCTGCCGCGTGGTGAAGCCAGGCGGGCGGATCGTCATTATTGACAAGAACGCCCGCGCGCGGGGACGCCTGGAAACGCCCGAGTGGGAGCGCTGGTTCACGCGCCGGGAACTCGAGGGCCTTCTACGGCGCCACTGCCGCCAGGTGGAAAGCCGCGGCATTTCCTATTGGGAAGACGTGCCGCCGGACGGGCTGTTCCTGGCCTGGCTGGCGGTGAAGTAGACCGCCAGCCTGCCTCTCTGCCCAAAGAACGCCCTCGGGCTGGAACTACGACCTGCAACGCTTACGGAATACGCGGCGAGGTTCGCCGGCCGTTGCTGGTTACCATGACTGGCGCCGGAGCCACCACCGCCGTCCTCACCTCGCTGCCCCTGTCGACGACTACGATGCGCAGGGTCAGTGTGGGCGAGCCGGGGCTGCTCAATTGCATGGTGCCGGTGCAGTCGGAGTTGAGGTTGTACGTTCCCGTACCTGGACGATCCGGAGTGGCATAACCGGAAATCGATCCGTGTATGTTGTCCGTCTGGGTCAAATTGCCATTGCCGTCGAAATTGGTTATGGCAACTCCCACAACCGTCTCGATGATGCTGGAGCCTGGGGCTGAAGGCCTCGTGCCGGTGACCGTGAACCCATAGTTGCCTTGCAAGGTCGCATTCGTACAAGTCTCGTTGTCTTGCCCCCAGAGGGCGGTTGCGGCGAACAGTAATACCGTAAGTCCTGTCTTCATTTGTCTTCTCCTCCTTGAGTGAACGTTTTTGGCGAGCTTCCCTTTGAGTGCGGGCGGGAGCGCCCGCCTTATCACGATTCGGCCTCCCCGCCAGCAACGCCGGCCGTGATCTTAAGGGAGCTTACGCGACCGCCGGGTTTATGTCGATGGCCCGCAGGTTTGATGTCGCTTGAATGTTTGTCCCCAACTAATCCGCGTGGAGTCATTGACTTACGGTGCCATATCTCCTGGTCCGGAGTACTCGAATGAAGGTCGTCCGTCCACCGCGGGTGCTATAGTGGACTCCAGTTATGAGCGCTGCCGGCCACAGACCTCACCGACTCCGCTTCGCTACCTTCGAGGTCGACTCCGGCTCCCGCGAGATCTTCAAGCAAGGCCGCAAGGTCAAGCTCCAGGAGCAGCCGTTCGAACTCCTTCTCGCCCTTCTGGAACGGCCCGGCGAGGTCTTGACCCGGGAAGAGCTGAAGCAGCGGGTCTGGCCGGACGACACAGTGGTGGATTTCGATCGCGGCCTCAACCGCGCCGTCAATCGCGTCCGTGATGCTCTGGGCGACGACGCCGAGAACCCTCGCTTCGTCGAAACGATCCCCAGGCGCGGCTATCGCTTCATCGCTCCCGTGCAAGAACTCGGCCTCACGGAGGCCACACCCGCAACGAGCGGTCACACGGAAGGCGTCGCGCGGGAGTCTCCGGCCGGCGCTGCGCCCCGCACGCGGGCCTTGACCGGCAAGCGTGCCCTGCTCGCGGCTGCTGCCGCCATGGCTCTGGCGGCGGTCCTGTTCTGGAACCGGGGAAATTGGCGAGATGGTCTTACTATGGCATCGCCAGAACCGCAGGTCCGCTCGATCGCCGTCTTACCGTTTGAGAACCTCTCGAACGACCCTGCCCAGGACTACTTCGCCGACGGGATCACCGATGAGCTGATCACCGACCTAGCCGCACTGGACGGTGTCCGGGTGATTTCGCGCACCTCCGTGATGGTTTACAAAGGCAAGCGCCAGCCGCTCCCGGTCGTCGCCGGCGCTCTTGGCGTGGACGCCGTGGTGGAAGGTTCCGTGGAACACGCGAACCAAAGAGTGCGCATTACGGCTCAGTTGCTGCTGGCGCGCGAGGACCGGCATCTATGGGCCGAGAGTTTTGAGCGGGATCTGGGGGATGTCCTCACTGTGCAGCGGGACATCGCCGCTGCGATTGCCCGGCAGATTCGGGCCCATGTTTCACCCTTGGCTGCCACGCGCCGGACCGCGATTGACCCCACGGCGTATGATGACTATCTGCAGGGGCACTTCTTCTGGAATAGAAGAAATGTGCCCGACACCCGCACCGCCATCAGTTATTTCGAACGGGCCATCGGGGTTGACCCCAACGCCGCGATCGCTTGGGCCGGTTTGGCCGATTGCTACAACACATTGTCGGCCGAACAGCGGGCTCCCAACCAGGAAGAACTCTTCTCCAAGGCGACCGCCGCCGCGGTGCGCGCCCTGGAGATCGATCCGAATCTCGGGGAAGCTCATGCTTCGCTCGGATACACGTACCTTTTTCACGTGTGGGACTGGGCCGGTGCAAAGCGCGAGCTCGATCGGGCTGTCGAGCTCAATCCCAACGACGCCAGCGCCCACGACTGGCTGTCCCACTATTTCATCGCCATGCGGCAGTTCGATGCTTCTCTGGGCCACAGCAAGACCGCCCTGGAAATCGACCCTCTTGACCCCTTGCGTCGGGCGCATTTGGTTTGGCACTTCCTTTTGTCCCGCAGCTACGATGACGTCATCGGCCAGGGCCGGCGGCTTCTCCAGGAAGCGCCCGGCCTCACTGGCGTTCTCAGCTTTCTCGGGAGGGCATACGAGCGGAAGGGGATGCTGCCCGACGCAATCGCAACGTTCGAGAAAGTCGCGGATGCGGAGCATGGTGGCTCGGTAGCGTTGGCGGATCTCGGCCATGCCTACGCCATTGCCGGTCAGCGAGACAAGGCGCAAGCCATCCTGGAGCGACTACTCGCCCGATCGCAGCACGAATTCGTTTCTCCGGAGATCCCGGCAGAGATTTATTGCGGGCTGAATGACCGGGAACGGGCCATGGACTGGCTGGAAAAAGCGTACATTGTGCGGGCGCCCGGTCTGGTCTATGCCGGCGCCGATGCGGTGTACGATCCTCTGCGTTCGGAGGCGCGATTCCAGGCGCTGCTTCACAAGATGCAACTGCCCGCCAACTGAGCGCGGCGGAATTGTCAGGTTCTCGCGCGCGGCCCTGGCGCGAACACCATGTGGCTTGGTTCGATTTTGCGCGCGGCGCACCAGTCCAGGTAGAGGCGGCCGTAGCTGGCGGTGATGTAATCGCGCTCGGCAAAACCCAGGCGGCGGGCCATCCGGTCGATCCAGCGCGGGCTGCCTTCCAGCTCGAGGTAGGTGCCGATCGGCGTTTCGTCCAGCGTGGCCACGCCGGAGGTGCCGGGAAGGCGGAATTCGGTGCGGTACTTTTCGTAGCGAAACGCCGGCTGGTAGCCGAGGCGCTGGAGGATCAAGCCGCACGTGGCGGCGCTCGAAAGAGTGACCTCGAGTTCCTCTCGCGTCTTGTGTTTGGCCGCCAGCGGCGGACCCTTGAAGGTGAAGCTATCCGCGCCGGGGGTCTGGCGCACACGCAGCAGGAGATTGGCCTGGCGCAGGCCTCGTTCCGCCGTGTCGAAAACCGTGTTGGCTTCGAAGACGCGGCGGCGCGCCACGCGGAATCCGGCCCGGCGCAGCAGGCGCCGCGCGGCCGCCACG
>JBAVIH010000354.1:0-2105 GCA_049686695.1 Bryobacteraceae bacterium
CGATGAGCATAACGTCGAGTCTCAACCCCTCGAACTTCGGCCAGTCAGTAACCTTCACTTTCACGGTAACCGGGGTCGCGGGTCTGACAACGCCGACCGGATCAATCGCATTCACTGATGGTGGTACGCTGCTTGCGTCACCCACTCTGAATCCTTTAGGTGTCGCTACTTACACCACCGTCACACTTTCCGGTGGATCCCATTCCCTAGCCGCGGTTTGCGGAGGTGATGCCAACTATCAATGACGCTCTCACATACCGTCACAGGGGCCGGCCGATGGTGGCCACCCCCTCCATATCCGTCGGCAGCGCATACCTTATCGCGTCGGACCAACCGCGAATATGAATTGATCACGCTTACAGAATCAGCGTAGCCGCGTGTTACGTAGAATCACGCCAGGTACCGTGAGATAACAAGCGCAGCGTATAGCCCCCATGCCTAACGGGAATGATTTCAGAGTCAAGAAGAAGCATGCCCATTCAGTTCCTAGTCGATGACCAGCATCTCGATTGTAGCTATTGAGTGACAGCCTGACTGATGCTCCTGGCAACTGTCATGATCTGCTCACCGATCGCTTTGCGCATGTCATCCGGCATCAGGTTCTTTTCATCGAGGGTCTCCCACGCGGCAACGGTGCGGTCGGTCATCTCCGTCACCATCGGCCATAGAGGGCTAACGGGCAGGCGCGCAGTATCCGCAAAGCGGCGCACCTGATCTCTCGTGATTTCAGTGAGACTGCGGCTGCCGCCGAAACTCAGCGCGAGGGTGTCGTTCGGGATATAAGGAAGCGTGGCGACAAAATCATAGGCCGGCGAGAGGACGGGCGTGCGGCGGTCCGGATAGAGCAGCGACCAGTTCTTGAGGTGCATGTCGGCGTTGCCGATCAGCACGGAGAACACGAGGCGCCGCAAAAAGTCATAGGTGCCGGCTTCCCCGGTTTCCGCCCACAGCACGGCCGCAATATTCGCGTAGCTGCGCTCGCGGTATTTGTCGTCGGGAAAGAGTCCGAACACTTGCGCGAAATCCTCCATGTGCACGGATTCGCCGCCGGGGCGCCGGTCGAAGCGCTGCACCGCGAGAGCTTGGCCCTTCATCGCGCCGGCGTCCTGCGGCAGGCCGCTTATGGAGCCGACATCGATCAGATGGTTCGCCGGAACCTCGATGCCGACGGCGCGGGCGAGGGCCAGCATGGCGTATTCGTTCTCGGGTACGGCGGCAAAGCGGGCCGAGGGTAGCTTGACGATCCACGAGCCGCCCATGCCTCCGGCCGGAATGGTTAGGCCCCCGGATGCTTCCATCACGGCCGAGAATTTGAGTTGGACGCCGGCCAGCGAGAATCTCAGAGCGGTTTCGCCGGCGCGTTGTTCCTCATGCTGATCTTCGCCCTCATAAGCGGCGGCGTTTCCTTCCATCGGCTCGACCACGAGCGCGCCGGGCAAGTCGGCGCCCAGCACGGCGAGAAGAAAGAATTCGCGCTGCGGCTTGACGCCCGCGCGCGCGGCCAGGTAGTCGCGCAGATGCCCTTCCGGCAGCAGGTTCGAAAAGAAGGTGGGCAGGCGGGTATTGACGGCCCGCGTCGGCACAACGAGTCCGCCCGACTGGCCTTTGTAGGAAAGGCTGAGGACCGGCCTGTCCGGATCGTCGATATAGCCCTGTTCGAAGGAAAACAGGTGGCGGTCGCCGCCCAGCCGGTTGATGACGCCGATCTGACGGCCATGCAGTTTCACGGCGAGCGCATTCAGGGTTTTAGGATCGAACATCATGGGGGCTACTTCCCTTCTCCGTCGGCTTCCTGATCGCCGCCGGCATAGAGGGACCGCTCTTCGGACCCCTCCGGTTCCTGTTGCGCGCGGATGAGGGACAGTACGGCGGGCACGAGCGCGCGCGGGACGAGCAGCAGGTCCAGGCTGAGAACGCGGACGAGGTCGAGCAGGGTGTCGAAGCGGGGCACGACTTCCCCGGATTCGATCGCGGAGATATGCGGCTGCGGCAGGCCGATCTGCGCGCCGAGTTCCCGCTGCCCCCAACCCCGCTTTGCCCGCGCATCCTTTATCTGTTGGCGCAGATCAGCAGGCAGGCCTTTGAGCCGCAGGGGTTTGATATGT
>JBAVIH010000355.1:0-2706 GCA_049686695.1 Bryobacteraceae bacterium
GCCGGGCCTGGTGCAGGCGCGCACGCTCGAGGTGCTGGAGCCCGCGCCGGAACGGGTGGCGGCCGGCTGCGCGGTGTTCGGCCGCTGCGGCGGATGCCACTATCAGCATGCCCCGTACGAATACCAATTGCAGGCTAAGCGCGCCATCCTGGTCGAGGAGCTGCGGCGGCTGGGGAAAGTCTCGCCGCCGGCCGAGATCGCGGCGGTGACGGGCCCCGCATGGGGATACCGCAACCGCGCCCAGTTGCATATCGAAGGCCGCAAGATCGGCTATCGCGAGCCGCGCTCGCACAGCCTGTGCGCGATCGGCGATTGTCCCATTGCGTCGCCCAAGATTAACCAGGCCATTGCCGCTCTCAACCAGATGGCGCAGGAGCCGCGCTGGCCGCTGTTCGTCGAAACCATCGAGGTGTTCAGCGACGAAGAGCGCGTGCAGCTCAACGTCATCGACACCAGGCGGCCGGTGGCGCGCCGCTTCTTCGAGTGGTGCGGCGAGCGCATTCCGGGGCTGGTGGAGGGTGCGCTCGATTACGGCGGCCGTTTCCGCGTCAGCAGCAATTCCTTTTTCCAGGTGAACCGGTTTCTGGCCGACCAGTTGGTGGACGCCGCGCTCGACGGCGCCGAGGGCGAAACCGCGCTCGATCTCTACGCCGGGGTCGGACTTTTTTCGCTGGCGCTGGGGAGGCGCTTCCGGCGGGTGAACGCGGTAGAAGCCGGCGGCGGCGCGGTGCGCGATCTGCGCTTCAACGCCGAGCGCGCGGGACTGACCGGCGTCAAGGCCCAACAGGCGACGGCGGAGGCGGTGCTCGAAAAACTGGAACGCGCGCCCGACTTCGTGCTGGCCGATCCTCCTCGCGCCGGTCTCGGCAAAGCCATGGTCGACCGGTTGGCCGCGCTCAAGCCGCGCCGCCTGACAATTGTGGCGTGCGATCCCGCCACCCTGGCGCGCGATCTGGCGGCCCTAACCGCTGCCGGCTACCGCATCGCGTCCATGACCCTGGTGGACCTGTTCCCGCAGACCTTTCATCTGGAAACCGTGGTGCGGCTGGAGATCGGGTAGGAGCCGCGGCGCGATCATGGGGGAGTGGGCGCTGTCGCCGTTTGCGGAGCGACGAATGATAATGTATGGAGGCTGTCCCGAACAAACACCATGCGCACGAACTCATCCGGCCGCGGGATTCCGCACGAAGAGGTCCTGGCCGAGTTCGGGCTGACCATGCAGGATTTCCCGCTCAAAGAGAATGGCATGGGACAAGTTGCCCCACGGCCGGAGGGTTAAGTTATTGAGAACAAGACAACGGGGTGTCTAATTGTGGGGCAAGTTGCCCCACTTGGGCGCCTCTCCGATGCTTGCGACGCGCACGAACGGCGGCGCCACTGCCGGCGCTGCACGCACGGGTTTGATACGACGGCGGGTCCAGGGGGACCCGCGCGGACCTGGGGGTCCGCCCCACTTCTCTTGCCGCGCTTTGGTTCTTCAAAAAGTGAGTGTTATTGCGTAGGAGTGCGAGCGCCATGGGCTTCCTATACTTACTGTGGCATGGGGGGATGTGCGAGGAGGAGGGGCCGGGCGCGGGGAAGTGGGTGTAAGTCTTGTGGGACTGGCGGTTGGAGGGTGCGGAAATTTCGGGCGGGTGCTGTGACCGAGTTTTGCGCAGTGGACCCGGCCCGGTATGAATGACTCGCAGAGCGCGTGGCTGCGAGCGGGGACACCGCTTTTTGCACCGATCCGTCCACAGCCACGTAGTTCGCCTCCGGGCGCCCTACGATGTCTCACACGGTGGGAGGGCGTCGATTCGAAGTTGCCATGACAGGCTGAAGGCCAATTGTACAACCCTGCGAGGGTCGTCATTTGCACCGCCCTAGGGTTCGCACGATCCGCGCCAGCGTCGCCGGTTGCCGGACGACGCATTCCCTAATCCTTAGAACAGTCCATCCGTCGCGGCGCAGGGATTGCGCTACGCGCTTGTCGCGCCGTTTGTTCGTCTCGATCTTGTTACGCCAAAACTCGGTATTGGTTCGCGGCAAGTACTTGCAGGAGCAGCCATGCCAGAAGCAGCCGTCCACGAAGACCGCCAGTTTCCGACCGGGCCATGCGAAGTCGGGTTTACCGGCCACGGGCCAGTGCTTGCGGTATCCCCTCATGCCGGCGGCCCAAAGAAGCTTCGCCAGCGGCAACTCGGTCGTTGTGTTGCCCTGCGAGTGGACGGACGCCATGATCTTGGATCGGACTTCCTTCGTGACGTGATCCATGACGCACCACCTACAGTTTTACCTCCTGGCGCGGAGCACCGACTCTTCGGGTCAGAAGGTCTGATCGTCGCGGAGCGTTTTGTAGAAATCGAGATCGGCAGTGGTGATTTCCTTGCGGTTGACGAGCCGATAGCGACGTTCACGGACCAAAACCACCTCGTCAGGTCCTTCCATCGCAACCTCAAACAGGACGATGTAATCCTTGTCCTCTTTGTGGGTGTCAACGAACTGCGCGCTGACCGCTTTGCACGTGGCATGGGGGAACTGTTCCGCGCAGTAGGCCAAATCCTGACGAGCCTGAACGGCGGCGATGTTGTCGGCACCGGCTGGCAGTGTCAAGAGTTTTGTGTAAACGGCTTTCGGTTGGTTGATGGTTTTCGGCTACACTGGTTGCACCTGAGCGGAGGGTAGGGCTCCGCGGGGACGCGACCCGAGCGCCGACTCAGAGGCCGG
>JBAVIH010000356.1:0-6909 GCA_049686695.1 Bryobacteraceae bacterium
ATCCCGGCCTCTGAGTCGGCGCTCGGGTCGCGTCCCCGCGGAGCCCTACCCTCCCCTCAGGTGCAACCAGTGTAGCCGAAAACCATCAACCAACCGAAAGCCGTTTACACAAAACTCTTGACACTGCCCGTCGGGTGCAACGCCCTGGTCGTTGCTGGCCCACTGCCAGATGCCGATGCCCTCGGTGCAGTGCTTGACGGCGGCGTCCATCGTCAGCCACTGTGGTGCAGGATGTTTGCCCGCGATGACGACGTTGACGTAATGACGGCTGCGCAGGCAATGGTCCATCACCGACAGCAGGCAGTTAGCATCCGGTGGAAGGTAAACACGCACAACCTCGGCCTTCTTATTGACGACGTGGTCGATGAAGCCGGGATCCTGGTGAGTAAATCCGTTGTGATCCTGCCGCCAGACATGCGACGCCAGCAGGTAGTTTAACGAGGCGATCTTCCTCCGCCACGGCAGGCCCAACGTGACCTTCAGCCACTTGGCATGCTGGTTGAACATCGAATCGACGATATGGATGAACGCCTCATAGCAGTTGAAGAGTCCGTGGCGCCCGGTGAGAAGGTAGCCTTCGAGCCAGCCTTCGCACTGGTGCTCGCTGAGCATTTCCATCACGCGCCCAGCGGGGGCGAGAAACTCGTCGTTCGGCACAGTCGCGGCGTCCCATTGGCGCTCTGTCACTTCGAAGAGGGCTTCCAGGCCGTTGGAGAGCGTCTCGTCAGGGCCAAAGACGCGAAAATTCCGCTGCTCATTGTTCAGCTTCGCAACGTCGCGCAGGAAGCGCCCGAGCACATGTGCGTCGCCGATGCCACCCACCCCCGGCGAGGGCACAGCTTCCGCGTAGTCGCGGAAATCCGGCATCCGCAGGTCACGCAGCAGGATTCCGCCGTTGGCGTGAGGATTGGCGCCCATGCGTCGTTCACCGTTGGGCGCCAGTTCGGCCAGTTCCGGTCTCAGGCGCCCCTGCTCGTCGAAGAGTTCCTCCGGCCGGGAGCTCCTCAACCAGTCTTCCAACAGCTTGAGGTGTTCGGGATGTGTAGCAGGGTCGGAGAGCGGCACCTGGTGCGCGCGGAAGGTGCCCTCGACCTGCAAGCCATCGACGATTTTGGGCCCGGTCCAACCCTTCGGAGAATTGAGGACAATCATTGGCCAACGAGGACGGGCAATGTTTCCATTTACGCGGGCGTCCTGCTGGATTTGTTTGATCCGCTCGATCGCCGTGTCGAGCGTCGCGGCCATCGCTTCATGCATCAACGCGGGTTCGTGACCCTCGACGAAGTAGGGCGTCCACCCGTAGCCGCGCAGCAACTGTTCTAATTCCTCGTGAGTGACGCGTGCCAGAACGGTCGGGTTGGAGATCTTATAGCCGTTGAGGTGCAGGATCGGCAGCACCGCGCCGTCGGTGGCTGGATCCAGAAACTTGTTGGAATGCCACGCGGTAGCCAGCGGTCCGGTTTCCGCCTCGCCATCGCCGACCACGCAAGCGACGACGAGATCGGGATTGTCGAACACCGCTCCGAACGAGTGACTGAGCGAGTAACCCAATTCGCCGCCCTCATGGATCGAACCCGGGCACTCCGGCGATGCGTGGCTGGGAATTCCGCCCGGAAAAGAGAACTGAAGAAAGAGCTTCTGCAGTCCTGCCTCGTCCTGACTGATGTTCGGATAGACCTCGCTGTATGTGCCCTCGAGATACGTATTGCCCACCACCGCCGGACCGCCGTGTCCGGGGCCGGAGACGTAAATCATATCGAGGTCGTATTTCTTGATGATCCGGTTCAGGTGGGCGTAGATAAAGTTCTGCCCGGGGGTGGTCCCCCAGTGTCCGAGCAGCATGTGCTTCACATCCGCCAGGGTCAGCGGCCGCTTCAGCAGCGGATTGTCGTAAAGATAAATCTGCCCGACCGACAAATAGTTGGCGGCGCGCCAGTAGGCGTCCATCTTGCGAAGCAGTTCAAGCGTCAGTGTGGTGCTTGCCATGGTTCGTTTCCCTTTCATTCGCCGGGTCGGCTCCGAGAATGCAGCACGCGCACCGCGGCCCGGCAGTTTCCGGTGACGCTGCCGGGATGTCTTGATCTCAGCTCAGTGCGCTATCTGACAGTGGCTCCCGCCATCTCGGTGGAGTGCAGTGTCACATTGACTGGCTGTGTGCTTTCGATGACTTCCTTGGCTCTTTCGACTTCCGTCGCAGTGCCATGCACCAAGAGCAAAAACTTATCCGTCTTCAGCGCCAGTTCGTACTGAATTACGCTGTCCTTTGGAATGCCCATGCCGTAGAGTCCCGCACCGATGGCGCTCAAACCTCCAACTGCCACGGCGCCTTCCAGCGCTCCCACGATCCACGCCACCACGGGGCCCGCAACGAGCACGGGACCGATACCAGGAATGGCAAAAAATGCCGATCCAAACAGCAATCCCCAGAAGCCTCCCCAAAAGGCGCCGGTCTTGCCCCAGTACTTCATCCGGTCCCCGGTATTGTAGTAACCGACAACGTGTTCATCGGTGTGGGAGTCCTTTCCAACGATGGACAAGGAGCGCATATCGACCCCCGCCCGCTGCAACTCCTTGACTGCTTCTTCGGCTTCCGTATGCGTCCCATAAACAGCTACCACCGCGTTCAGTTCGGACATTCTTATCTCCTTTGATGTTTGCGTCCACTAGCAGTGCACTTCCAGCACCAACCTGGTTTACTATTCGGAACACTCTTCCCGTCGCCGCTGCTCACAAGGTTCAACGCTCTGGAATAGTACGGTAAGCCGTATGGGTGCATATTCTGCCGTTGCGGGTGCAAAGCCCGCATCTGGAAGCCACGCTTCGGCGCCGGAGACGCGCCGGCCGACTGCCAGCCCGTCAAGTATTACGGCAATCCGAAGCCATCTGAGGGAAACGTGCCGATCCATGAAGAATTGGCCCGTCTCGTGCACGTGAGAGTTCTGTTGCCTAGCCTTCCACTGGAGGAAACACCGTGCACGAAGCACACCGAAAAGCCGCCGAGCAGCACGAACGCGCCGCGCGGGCCCATCGTACTGCGGCGGAGCACAACGAAAAGGGGAATTGCACCGTGGCGACCTGGCACTCGGAACGGGCGCTGGAGTACTCGGATCACGCCTACCAGCTTGCAAGGGAACTTCACAACAAGTCGGGACAGATAGAAAGCCTTTAAATGTCTACTCGTCACAATAACGGATCACACTACGAGAATCACCAACGAGCCGCCGAGTTGCACGATAGCGCCGCCCACGCGCATCGTAGCGCTGCAGAGGCGCATGAGAAACAAGATCACCAAACCGGGCAGGAACACTCCAGGCAAGCTCTTGAGCACGCCCAAAACGCATATCAGCACGCCGAGTTGGAGCACCGGAATGCCGTGAATGAACACGGTGTCGCGATCTTTGGGCACGAGGACATCGCCGCGCTGGCTTATGCGATATGGCAAGCCAGAGGCTGTCCGGAGGGATCACCCGAAGAAGACTGGTTCCATGCCGCGCAAGAATTGCGGGCCCGCGGAGAAGGCCCCCGGAAGTGAGTGCGGACACAGAATATTCCTAATGCCAACAACTGTGAGCCGAGAGATGTGCCTGCTTCCGACCTAATCTCTTTCCAGGTATTCGGCAGGCACATCGTCCTCGGGGACTTGCCTGGTGCGAACTTCAGCCACGTCTGGCTCGGGTGCATCTTCCACTCCGCCGATCGCTTCGGCTTCATAGGATTGCCCCTCCTCGATCAGTTCTTCGACGCTCTCTGAGCCGGCCTCCGCGACGTCCGGCAATCCTTGAGTATCCCCGGATTGGCCAGCGGAATCCTCCGGTCGCCCCTTCTCTCCAGTCGAAACCGTGGCATATGTTCGGCTTGCTTCATCGGCTTGCTTCTTCATGCGCTTCTTTCTGCACGTGGCGTGCCAGTGCCGACACTCGAGGAGTACTGCCAAGGAGGATGAAAGAGCCGTCCATTCAGTGGTCAAAGCTCGCGATCAGGTCGTGTAAAACTATACTTTTCGTTGCATCATGCTACGCCTGCCGTCACGAACATAATGACAGTCGCAATCAGCATGACAACAGCGCACGTCCACCCAAGCCAGCGAAGCAGGGGCCCGTTCCGGCGCTCGCCCATCACGTCGGCCCTGCTGGTGAGCAGCACAACCAGGATGAGTAGGGGTGGCGCCAGTGCTCCGTTGAGCACCGCCGACCAGAAGAGCATCTTGACAGCGTTCAGACCAGCGTAATCCAAGCCGAGGCCGAGCGCCATCGCAATCGCGATTACAGCATAAAAGCCGTGGGCGACGGGAGGGTGCACCTCCAGCGAGCCAACCCAGTCCGCGGCTTCTGCTATGGCGTAAGCGCAAGATCCAGCCAGCACCGGGACTCCGAGCATGCCGGCTCCGATCAAACCCAGGCTGAAAAGCCAGTATGCGCCGGCACCGGCCAAAGGACGCAGCGCCTCGGCGGCTTCGCGCGCTGTAGAGATGCTCGTTTCGCCGTGCCTGTGCAACGTAGCGGCTGCGGTGAGAATGATGAAGTACATCACCAGGTTCGAAAAGAACATGCCTGTGAGGACGTCGTTTCGAGAACGCCGCAGGTCGCGATTGGACGCGCCTTCGCGCTGTGCGACCGTCGACTTTCCCAAAGCGATATCCTCCTCCACTTCTTGCGCGGCCTGCCAAAAAAAGAGGTATGGCGAGATGGTGGTCCCCAGGATGCCGACCAACGTAGCCCAATATGCCGCGGACCACTGCACGCGTGGAATCAGAGTCGCCTGCAAAACGGCGGGCCAGTCCGGGTGTGCGAGAAATGCAGCGGCGATGTAGGCAAACAAGGCAAGAGTGAGCCACTTGAAAATCCGGGCGATCAGGCGATAACTCGTCTGAAACAACAGCCACACAAGGACAAACGCGTATACGGGAGTCCAATAGAGCGACCTGACACCAGTCAGAAGTTGCGTCACGTCGGCCATACCACCGAGATCTGCGGCGATATTGACGATATTGGCGACGACGAGCAGCGTACAGGCGCCCCAGAGGACCCATCGGGGATAGCGCACCCGAATCACGCCTGCCAGCCCGAGTCCGGTAACCATGCCAAGGCGGGCACACATGATTTGAATGGCTGCCATCAACGGGAAAGAGAAAAGCGCGGTCCACAAAGGCGCGTAGCCGAACGCGGCGCCGGTGACCGAATAGGTCGCGATGCCGGATGGATCGTCATCCGCGGCGCCGGTAATCAGTCCGGGGCCAAGGTTCGAGAAGAATCTGCGGAAGCGGCCCTGCAGAACAAACGCGCGTCTGGCAGCCTTGGCGCCCGTAGAGTTCTGGCTCATCGGCCCCCGATCCATGTTTCCCGATTCTACAGCATTCCGGTTCAAGGACCGGTTGAATCCGTGTGTGTGCCTGAAGACTTAATGCCGGGCGCGCAGTTTTTCTGCGGAGCGAAATCAATCCTCATCATGATCAATCTCGCGTCAACCTCCCAGGTACTCGATGTGAGCGTACGTGCCTAGCCGCGGATTGTATCCGAGATACCAGCCGATATGATCCGGGTCTTCGTAGATCACGATCTGATCGCCAGTCCAGTTCCAGTCCGCGACGATGTTGTAATCGAACGGAGCGACATCCCAGAAGAAACTGCCGAACCAGAAGCGCTCCCGGTTTCCGCCTCCCAGCGCGAATGCACTTCCAAAACCGCCGCCGAAGTGTCCGTGCACCCACGGCTGGGCGAGGTGGTAATGCGCATCGTTGGGTCCGCTATCGTGTCCGACCCACCTATCGTTCTTGGCGTCAACGTGCGGAACGCTCGGATGGCCTTTCCTGTCCACGGCAACGTGGTTCTCCGTGGCGGCAGTGTGCTGCTGAACTCGTGCCGGCTTTGCAGCCCTCGCGGGTGCTGGACCGTGAGCGGGAATGTGTCCCCCGCCAACCGCCGCGGCGTGGCCGCCGCCTGCCGCGCCACCGTGTCCCTTCTGCGCAAAGGCCGCGAGGCAAACTAGAACCGATAGCCCTATGATTCTTTTCATTCGCGTGTACTCCTGGGTAAACGCCGAGCACGCGTCCGACCACTTGTTGCCTCGGCCGGAAAAGACGCGGTTTGAGAAAGCACCACGCCCAAGTGCAAATAATGCCTCCGATGGTGCAGTTTTCGTCAGCACGTCGTCGCCCGCCAACCCGTACCTTGTCCAACCTTTCGATCCACAAATGGAGGTCAACGTGCCCTACCTTTCCAGTTGGAGCAAAAACAAGCCAACCATCCCAACTTTGGAGGAACATCGTGACGACTTTAAGGACGGTAACCGAAACGGCGGCGGAGCTTGGCAAGCAGGCCAGAGAATCAATCGAGGAGTTGGGCCAATCCGCCGGCAAGAAACTGGATGAGGCGCGAGATGAGACAGGGGGTGCACTCCATTCGGCTGCCTCCTCCGTTCGCAGAGCAGGACGGCAGAGTTCCGCGGCAATCGACAACTGCTCTACCCGCACAGCCGATCAACTGGATGCCACGGCATCCTACATCGAAGACCATGACCTGGGGGATGCATTCACCGGATTGCGGAGACTTGCCCGCCGGCATCCGACAAGCTCTTTCGTAGCGGCGGTCGCGATCGGCTTTCTTGCCGGATCCGCCTTCAGCCGAGTGACGCACTCTTGCGGAAAAGCGCCGCAAGGCTCATAACGGCGGCTTTGCCGGCCGGGCCTCGCGCCAACCAGGGGATCGTCGCCACTTGGTCCGGCCCAGGCGCCCTCAATATTGTAGGTCGCGGTTGGATCCCACGGTCTTCGTGTACGCCGTTCACGAGGGGGAAGTCGTCGTGTTCGCCTCTTCGCGCAGCGCGGCGATCCGGTTCTGCAGCGTCCGCAGGCTGATCCCCAACATCTCGGCGGCGAGTTTGCGGTTGCCGCGCACGTGATCGAGGGTGAGT
>JBAVIH010000357.1:0-8035 GCA_049686695.1 Bryobacteraceae bacterium
AGAGAGGTCCGCAAGATTCGAAACGATGGCACGTTGCTCGGAGAGCGACGTCGGGAATGAAACGACAACGTGGCCAATCTTGGCGGGCGACGTGTGACGCACTTTGACGCCGGAGGCACTGTCGTGAATCTCTTTCCGAACGGCCTTCGTGTTGAAGACGTGGAAGAAGAACTCATTTGTCCACGGAACGCCGGGCCTCTTGGTCACGAGCCCTAGCCGCTGGTTGTGCAGGAACCGGTTTGACTCGGGGATGAGGATTGGGCTCCCGAGAAGTCCTGCCGCTTGCTCTGTCATTGCGACCAGCATGTCCCCTTCCGCCAAAACATAACCGCTGGGGATTTCGCCGCAGTAGTACTTCTGCTTTTCGCCCCGGTCACGATAGCCGCCGGACTCGTAGAAATTGCCGGGCGTTAGCATGACGAAATCGCCTCGGTCCGTGAAGAACTCGCTCTTAAAGGCGAAGCCGTGCTTTATGTCGCAAAGCTCGGCCAGCGGTCTCTCCGTCCACCCCTCTCCGCGCTGGCTGATGGCGGAGTTCAGGTGGCTTTCAAACAGAGCGCGGGCGTTTTGGAGGTTCTTTTCGGCGTTGGCTTTGGCAGTAGCGATGCCGTCAAGCGCTTCGTCGAGGATACCGACGATGCGCCGCTGTTCGGGGAGCGATTCAGGAAACTGGATTCGGAACTCCTGAATTTGCGCCTTGGTAATCGCCTGCCTCGTCGAGCCACCATCCTCACCCGTCTGCAGGAGCCGATCCTTGTAGGTATTCGAAATCAGCAAGTAATGGAGAAAAGCCGGTGAGAGCCTCTCCTGGACTGGGCGGACGATGGAGACATGTTGGTTTACGCGGGCGGGCAGGACCTCCGGGGGCGCCAAGCAGCACCTCGCGACGGATGCTCCCGTGATGTTTAGCAACACGTCGTTCGCCTCGACCTGGACATTGGAAAGCTGCGCCGCTTGAACGTCGTCGATGTGAGCGAGCTTGGCTTCTCTGAAGCCCCAGTCGTGGACGTTCAGACTGCGGATCAAGCACACGCCCGATTCCTTGTAGGCTTCCTCGCCGCCGAGAGGCGTGGCCCCACTCCCAATCTTGGTCGTGATGTCACCGAGCCTCTCGCTGACCCACCCAGCCTTCCCCGCTCCCTCATTCATCGCCGACGCCCCGCTCCCCGATCCACTCCATCAGCTTCTGCTGCAACTCGTCCTTGCTGGGCAGATAGAGCTGATACTCCCGCGCGTGAATGTTGGCGTCCTTGGGCAGTGTGATTTCCACCAGGGCCTGGTTCTTCCGCTTGCAGAGCACGATGCCGATCGTGGAATTCTCCCCGGCGGTCTTGACGAAGCGGTCGAAGTAGTTGACGTACATCTGCATCTGCCCCAGATCCCGATGGGCGACCTTCCCAAGCTTCAGATCGAGCAGCACGTAGCAGCGCAGCAGGCGGTTATAGAAGACCAGATCCACGAAGAAGTGCTCTTCATCGAAGGTGAATCGCTTCTGGCGGGCCTCGAAGAGGAAGCCTTTGCCCAGTTCGAGCAGGAACCGCTCGATTTGGCCGATGATGGCGGATTCGAGATCGGACTCGGAATAGCGGCTGCGCTCGTCCATGCCGAGGAACTCCAGCACCAGGGGTTCCTTGAGCAGGTCGTGCGGTCGCTCCACGGTCTGCCCTTCCTGCGCCAGCCGGCGAATGCCTTCTTTGTCGCGGCTGAGAGCCAGGCGCTCGTACAGACCGGAATCGAACTGGCGCCGGAGTTGACGGAGGCTCCAGCCTTGCTCGGCTGCCTCTATCTCATAGAAACTGCGCTCATTAGGGTTGTCAATGCCCAGGAGAAAGACGTAGTGCGACCAGCTTAGGCTAAAGGGGCGGGGTGTTGGCCCGGATTTTCCAGACAGTGTCTGGAAAATTGCCAAATCGCCAGTCGCTGACTGGCCAATTGAGGGTAGAGTGAATTGGTCAGACCCTGTCTGGCCAATCTGGGACGGGTCCAATTCCCCAGACGCTGTCTGGGGAATTCGAGGCGCCCCGGATTTTCCAGTCACTGACTGGAAAATTGGGCTTCGGTCTTCGTAAACCTGATAAAAGGTCCGCATGTAGGCTAAATTGCTGGTGGAAAAGCCCTTACCGAACTCGCCAGTCAGCCGCTCGGCCAGCGTCCGTACAATCGCCTTTCCGTACGCCGCCCGGTCCTCGCCCCGTTGCTCCTCCTCCACAATGCGACGGCCGATCTCAAAATTGGTGTGGACTTGAACCAGGTCAACGCCACGCGCCACGGTGGCGCGCGCCCCGGCGATCAACTCGCGGATGCCGTCAACGAACTGGGGCGCGATCTTCACAGCAGCCCCCGTACGGTTTCCAGCACTTCCGCGCTTTCGGCGTCCAGCGCGGCGATTTCGTCCATGATCTCCTGCGGGGTGCGGTGCTTCACTTCCTCGCCGCCGTTCGGGTTCTTGACGGAGAGATCGAAGGATGCCGGATCAATCGACTTGGCGTCCACGCTCCAGGATTTGGGCGAATCGGCGCGCGTCTTCTGCAATTGGACGAACTCGGCGAGGTCGGCATCGTTCAGCGGGTTGGTCTTGCCGAGGTTGCGGCCGGGATCGAGCTGGTAATACCAGATCTTACGCGTCCTGGTGCCCTTCTCGAAGAACAGCACCACGGTCTTCACGCCCGCGCCCTGGAAGACGCCGCCGGGGCAATCGAGCACCGTGTGCAGGTTGCAGCTTTCCAGCAGCAGCTTGCGCAGGCTCACGGAAGCGTTGTCGGTGTTGGAGAGGAACGTATTCTTGATGACCACGCCGCCGCGCCCGCCGGCCCGCAGAATCTTGATGAAGTGCTGGAGAAAGAGGAACGCCGTCTCGCCGGTCCGTATGGGGAAGTTCTGCTGCACTTCCTTGCGCTCTTTGCCTCCGAAGGGCGGATTGGCCAACACCACGTCGAAACGGTCTTTTTCCTGAATGTCGGCGAGGTTCTCGGTGAGGGTGTTGGTGTGGATGATGTTGGGCGCGTCAATGCCATGCAAAATCATGTTCATGATGGCGATGACATAGGCGAGCGACTTTTTCTCCTTGCCGGTGAAGGTGCGTTCCTGGAGCGTCCTGAGGTCTCTGGTGCCCAGGTCCTTCTTGCGGGCCTTCATGAAGTCGAAGGATTCGCACAAAAAACCAGCCGAGCCGCAAGCGCCATCGTAAATCCGCTCGCCGATCTTGGGTTCCACCACTTGCACCATGGCGCGGATCAGCGGACGCGGCGTGTAATACTCGCCACCGTTGCGGCCGGCATTGCCCATGTTGCGGATCTTGGCCTCGTAGAGATGCGATAGCTCGTGCTTCTCGGTTTGCGAACGGAAGCGAAGCTCGTCGATGTGGTCGATGATCTCGCGCAGATTGTAGCCGCTGGAGATTTTGTTTTTGATCTCGCCGAAGATTTCGCCGATCTTGTATTCGATGGTATTCGGCCCGGTGGCCTTTTGTTTGAAGCCGTGCAGGTAGGGGAAGAGCCGCAAATTGACGAAGTCGCGCAGGTCATCGCCGGTTTTCGCCTTGTTTTGGTCGATCTGGCCGTCCTTGCCCTTGGGTGCGGCCCATTCTTCCCAGCGGTAGGCCTTGTCGAGGATGTGGCTGTACTTCTTGCCGTCCATCGCGGCGACGTCGGCCCTGTCCTGCTCCAGCCCATCCAGATATTTCAAGAAGAGGAGCCAGGAGGTCTGCTCGGTGTAGTCCAGCTCGGTGGTGCAGCCGGACTCTTTCCACAGCACGTCGTCGATGTTCTTGAAGGCTTGTTCAAACATGTAAGGGAGCCTCAGGGTTGGCAGGCGGAAGCGCCTGCCCCACCGGAACATCTATGATACTGACTTGCAGGGGCGGGGATGAGCATATAACGGCCAGCCATAACTCTCCGGGCGTGCCCGGCTGCACCGATTGACAATCGGTGCGCGGGTGAGCAACCCGCCCCACAACTCGGCCGAGAGCCGAAGCCCTATTGGGTGCGGAACGGGGTATCGGCCTCGTAGAGGACGATTCTGAGTTTCAGGCCATCGGCCAGTTGGCGGTCGTTCTGCTGGTTGGCGAGAGCCAGCGCGCGGCGGGCGGTCTCGGTGGCTTCGGTGAAGCGGCCGGCCTCGGCGTAGGCGGCGGCCAGGGTGTCGAGTACCGCCGGCTGCTGCCCGTTAGTGAGTTTGGCGGCGCGCTCGGCGAGTTCGACGGCTTCGCTGCCGTTGCGCAGGCTGGGGTTGGGATTCGAAGCCAGCACCTCAGCCACGCGAAACAAAGCCGGCACATAGTTCGCATCGATGGCAATCGCCTTGCGCCACTCTCCCATGGCATTCGCAGTCCGCTTCTGCCTTGCATACGCATCGCCCAGATGATAGTGGGCGTCGGCGCTCTCGGGAGCGGTCTCGACGGCCTGTTCCAGGTGCGGGATGGCGGCTTCGATGCGGCCCCGGTCGACCAGCGCGGCGCCGAGATTGGTTTGGATGCCGGCATCGCCGGGCGCAAGCTGGGCGGCCTTTTCAAGGTGCGGAATGGCCTGGTCCACCTTCCCCGTCGAGGCCAGCGCGATGGCCAGGTTGACCATCGCCTGCACGTCATCCGGGTGAGCATCGAGGGCGGTCTGGAAATGCGGGATGGCCTCCGCGATTCGGCCGCGCTGGGCCAGTGCGGCGCCCAGGTTGCTTTGGAAACTCGCGTTGTCCGGAACCAGTTGCGCGGCCTCCTCGAAATGACTAATGGCTTCATCGGGTTTATCGGCGTTGGCCAGCGCGATGGCCAGGTTGGTGTGCGCCTGCGCGTCATTGGCGTTGAGGGCCAGCGCTTTCCGGCAGTGCGCGATGGAATCCTCCAGGCGGCCCTTCTGCGCCAGCGCGGCCCCCAGGTTGCTTTCCGCCGGCTCGTCCTTAGGGTTCAGCTCCAACGCTTTTTCGAGCAGCGGAATCGCTTCATCGGCCTGTCCGGCCTGCGCTAGGGCAACCCCCAGGTGAGCGTAGGAATCCGCGTAGGCAGGGTCGATTTCGAGCGCTTTGCGGTAATGGGCGATGGCATCGCCGGGGTGGCCGGTCGAGGCCAGCACCAGCCCGAGGCTGTTATGGAGCTTGGCGTCGTCCGGCTTCAAGCGCAGAGATCTCTCGTAAAGGGGAACCGCGTCGGCGGGTTTCCCGGTGCGCACCAGCAGCGACGCCATGGCAGTGTAGGCATTGGCGTTCAGCGGGTTGAGGTCGATGGCCTTTTGAAAATGCACGAAGGCGGCATCCGGCTGCCCGGTTTCCTCGAGCGCCGACCCCAGGTTGATGTGGGCCTTGGCATCGGAGGGATCCATCTCCAGGGCTTTCTTCCATTCCACGATCGCCGCCTGGTACTGGCGCTTTTCGGACAATCCGAAGGCCACGTCGAACTGCCGGTAGAAATCGGTGGCGGGCACGTCGATCTTCTCGATGCCATCCGGCGGGATGTTGACGAACTCGGGGATGTTCACGGCGCGGTTGGCGGCCGTGGAATGCTCGATCAGGATGGCCGGGCTCGCGTTGCCCTGTTCGTCGAGATGGGTGAGGAACATCTGCGTGTATGGCGAGCGGCTCTTGGAGGAGAACACCAGCCAGTGGCCGTTGGGGGAAAAGCTGTGCCACGAATTCATCAGCGGTGTGTTGCAGGCGAGACGCCGCGCCTCGCCGCCCTGCGCCGGCACGATGTACAACTGGCTGTCGGGCCGCATCAACTGCCCGTTCTTGCACTTGACGAAAACGATCCAGCGCCCATCCGGCGAAACCTTGGGGAAAGTGTTGCTCATGCCGTTGGCGGAGGCGCCTTCGATGCGCTCCGGCTGCCCGCCTATCCCGCCGTTGAAGGGAATGCGGTAAAGATCGTACTGAATCTGCACTTCCTTCGGGTCGTTGGCGAATTCGGCGAGCTTGCCGTCGGCGGGGTCCGGGCTTCGGGCTTCGGCGCGGGCGAACACCAGGTACTTGCCGTCGGGGCTCCAAACGCCGTCGGTCTGCACGTAGGCGGGATCGTCGGCGCCGGGCAGCGGCTGCTCTCGGCCGCTCGAGCGGTCATACCAGGCCTGGATGCCGGCCGTGGGATAGAAAACCTGTAGAAAGCGGTAGTCCTTGAAATTCACCACGTAGAAACTGCTTTGAGTGGGCCGGACGGTTCCGCTGATGGTGGTGACGACGTACTTTCCATCGGGCGAAACCTGCGACATGAAGCCGACGCGGCTCTGCCCGTACTGCCGGTCCGCCGAACGATTCCAGGAGATCATGTCCTCGGTGCGAATCGACATCTGCGGCTTCACCGCGACCAGCGCGTACAGTCCCTTGTCGTTCTGGGGCCCATCCAGGTCCATACCGAGGGTTTTGCCGTCGCCCGAAAAAGAATGGCAGTTGGCGCAGGTGTGCATGCCGGTCAGCAGCAGGCGGCTGCGCGGCTCGGCCAGGTTGCGCAACCGCCAGGCGATCAGCGGAATGGCTTTCGGCGCCAGCGGCTTGATGAAACCCTTTTCGGTTTCCGAGGGCGCCAGCGGCACATCGCGATAGAAAATCGGCGCGCCCACCGGGTCCTTCGAAGTCCGGATGGCGACCTCGCCGCGTGAAACCGCGCGGCCGCCGGCGAGGCCGGAGATGGCGACCGTGGCGTCGTGCTCCGCCGAACGGCGCTTGATGGTCGCCCAGGTTGCGGGGTCGGGTGTCCAGGTGTGCGAGGCCGCCTGCTGCGGCGTCAGCTCGGGCAGTTTGTTGGTGGGAGCGATGCAGCGTTCGTCGATCTCACCCACGCGCATCAGCTCGCCTTTCGATTGCGCACGGATCGGGACGCCGCCATCCGCGAAGGCGACCTCGATTTGCCAACCCGTGACGTTGGGAGTGGCATCGCGCCACAAGAACGTGGGAGCCGCAAAATCGGGAGGGAAGAGGGAACCCTGGCTGGGATAATCGATAACCAGTCCGCCCGTCTGGGCAGCGGCCGCGGGTGTCTCTTCGGGCGAGCGCTGCGCCAGAAGCAGGCCGGCCAAACCCGCTGTCGCCAGCATGGAACCGAGGACAAACACGCGGGCCGCCGGCCGCTGCAAGAGGTTTTTCATTTCCGACACTCCCCCAAATATACCCATGGTACAGGAATCGGAAGTGACCGACCGGAAGCGGGAAGCGATGGACTTCAGAACTGTGAACGAGGTAACTTCGCATGTGGATGCCATCCGCGGGCGTGGGATCGCCGGGTTGTCTGTGCCGCGACACCGGCACTTGCGAAGCCGGGATCCTGGATCTGGCCTGGTAGCGGGACCCCAGCGACTCGCGGCTGGGTGTAGAGTGGCGACTGGAGGAATTCCGTGCGAAATCACACAGCGATACTCATTTCTGCGCTCGTCCTGGCCCTGGCTTCGCCACACCTGGCTGCGGCTCAGGGTCCGTCAGGCGGCAAGGCGCCCACGCCCTGCTTCAGCATCGTGCTGGACCTTCAGCTGCGCCAGGCCAATGATGCCGGCACCAACGAGACTCATCACATCGCGATCGCTTACCGGCCCGGAATGGTCGGCGACAAGGAGGGCTTCTACACGGCCCTGACGCCGACCGATTGCGATCTCGCCGCCATGCATCCCGGCGAGACTCGCCAGTTCGCCATCTACTCGATTCACGGAACGGCCACGGGGCACCAAGGCAAACTCGCCGCGACCGCCCGAATCGACGACCCCGGGCAGGACAGCGGCTACATACGGGCGGAAATCGCGCGCAAGGCGGGCGGCGCTACGCTCTCGTTCAGAATCCGCGGCGTGCCTCCTGGAAATGCAGAGGAGTTCGTCGGCGTGTGCGCGGCCCAGGGGTGGGAGCCGTCTCCGCCCAAGTTCGACCTGACCATGGACGAGCTCGCACATCTCGGCACCGTCCACAAGACGCTGTCGCTCAACATGCCTAATGGAGTAAACGGCTGCGTGGGCACAGGCACGGCCCTGCTCAACGGCCGGTAGAACGCGGATTCTTCTCGACGCCGCGGCGCGCCCGCGGGCTCCAAAAAACACCGGCGGCACAGACCCGCCGGCGCTACGACGTCGTTTCC
>JBAVIH010000358.1:0-6848 GCA_049686695.1 Bryobacteraceae bacterium
GGGCCACCAGCCGGTCTCGCTCGACCTGGGTCATCAGTAGTTGTCCTTTGTCCACCCGCCAGGCTGGACCCTGTCAATAGGACATTTCTACTTTGCCCAAATAGGACATTCTCACTTTGCCGCGACACCGCCGTCGCGATTACCCACGCGGCTGCACGGGATTGGCTATACTGGTGTTTTCCCACTAGTAACCAGGAGTTCTCTCACTCATGTTCGATCTGTTTCGCAGCCGAGAAAAATCGGTGCGCATCCTGTTGGGCGCACTGCTGATGGTGGTAGCGCTTTCCATGCTGACCTACCTGGTGCCCCAGTACAACACGGGCGCCCCCACGCCGGACGCGGTGGTGGCTTCAGTCGGCAGGGAGGACATCACGTCGGGCGAAGTCATGCACATGATCCAGGCCACCATGCGCGGCCGGCAGCTTCCCCCCGAACTGATCTCCACCTACGTCCCGCAAATCATCGACGGGATGGTGACGGAGCGGGCGCTCGCGTACGAGGCCACCAGCCTGGGCTTCGAGGTCAGCGATAGCGACCTGCGCGCCCAAATCCAGCAGATGATTCCCCAACTGTTTCCCGACGGCAAGTTCGCCGGTGTGGACGCCTATGACGCGATGCTGGCCCAGCAGGAGTTGACCCGGACGGAATTCGAGACCAACCTGCGCCGCCAGAT
The DNA here is from genome assembly GCA_049686695.1 of Bryobacteraceae bacterium. Taxonomy (GTDB): domain Bacteria; phylum Acidobacteriota; class Terriglobia; order Bryobacterales; family Bryobacteraceae; genus Bog-375. The sequence continues at coordinate 674 of JBAVIH010000358.1, forward strand.
CCTGATCACCAAGCTGCGCGAGGTAGCGGTGGAAGGCACGATCGTTTCTCCGCTCGAAATCGAACATGCCTTCCAGGAGCGCAACGAGAAAATCAAGATCCAGTACGCCAAAGTGTCCGGCGACAAGTACCGCGCGGAAATCAACCCGAGCGCCAAGGATCTGGAGACGTTCTTCCAGGTGAACCAGGCGCGCTACCGGGTGCCGGAATCGAAGAGCCTGGCGATTCTGATCGCCGACCAGGCGAAGATCGCGGAAGCCATCGTCCCGACCGACGCCGACCTGTTCCGGATGTACAACCTGAACAAGGAGCAGTTTCGCACCAAGGAGCGGGTGCATGCGGAGCACATTCTGCTGAAAACCTCCGGCAAGCCCCCGGCCGAGGACGCCAAGATGAAGGCCCAGGCGGCGGACCTGCTGAAGCAGATCAAGGCCGGCGGCAACTTCGCGGAATTGGCGAAGAAATACTCCGAGGATACCGGTTCGGCCGCCAAGGGCGGCGACCTGGATTGGATCGAGCGCGGGCAAACCCTGCCCGAGTTCGAGCGCACCGCGTTTTCGGTGCCGGTGGGCGAGACCAGCGGGATCGTCAAGACCGAAGTGGGCTATCACATTATCCACGTGATCGCGCACGAGATGGCGCACCTGGCCCCCTTCGAGCAGGTGAAAGCGCAGTTGGCCGCCGGCTGGAAGAACGACCGGGTGAACGACATCGTGCAGCAGATTTCGGACAAGGCGCAAGCCGCGTTGCAGAAGGATCCGCTCCATCCCGACGAGATCGCGGCCCAGTTCCACATGCAGGTGGTGCGCGCGGACGGCGTGCGGGCCGGCCAGCCGCTGCCGGAAATCGGCACCAACAACGATTTCGATCAATCCATCGCCACGTTGAAGCAGGGCCAGGTTTCGCAGCCGGTGGCTCTGCCGGGCAACAAGCTGGCGCTGGCGGTAGTCACCGGCGTGATACCGTCGCGGCCCAACACTTTGGCCGAAGTCGAGAGCCAGGTGCGCGAGAGCATCGTGCAGAGCCGGCTGGCGGCCGCCGTGCAAACCCACGCCAAGGAACTTGCCGACAAGGCCAAGGCCAACGGCGGCGACCTGGCGGCGGCAGCGGCGTCCATGGGACTCGAAGTCAAGACCTCCGAAGAGTTCAACCGCGCCGGCGCGGTGGAAGGCGTCGGCCCGGCCAGTTACGTGCAGCAGGGATTCTCGCTGCCCGATGGCTCCGTCTTCGGTCCGGTGGGCACGCCGCAGGGTTCTGTGGTGGCCAAGGTGGTCGCGCACGTGCCGGCCGACATGTCGCAACTGGCCCAGAACGTAACCACGATTCGCGACGAGATCAAGAGCCAGCGGGCGCGCGACCGCAACACGCTGTTCGAAAGCGGCGTGCGCGACGCATTGCGCAAGCGGGGCAAGCTCAAGTACCACCAGGACGTCATCAACCGCCTGGTGGCGCAGTACCGCGCCAGCTAAGCGCATGCTGCGAGATCTGTTCGACCTCTACCGGTCGCTCACCGACCCGCCGCGGCTGAGCCATCTGCTGCACACACTGCTGGCCGGCTGGGCCGGCTACGCCGCGCTGTTCGCCGTGGTGTATTCGGAAACCGGCCTGCTGGTCGGGTTCTTTCTGCCCGGCGACTCGTTTCTGTTCACCATCGGCGTGGTGGCGGGTTTCGGCGCGCTGGACTTCCGGCAGGTGAACCTGTTGCTGATTCTGGCGGCGATGCTGGGCGATTCCACCGGCTACCTGCTGGGGCGCCAGACGGGGCCCAAAATCTTCAGCCGCCCCGACTCGCGATTCTTCAAGCAGGAATACGTCACCCGCACCCACCGCTTCTATGAACGCTACGGCGGCAAGACCATCGTGCTGGCGCGTTTCGTGCCGATTGTCCGCACCTTTTCCGCCTTTGTGGCCGGCGTCAGCCAGATGCCGTATCTGCGGTTCCTGCCATTTAGCGTGTGCGGCGGCATCGGCTGGGTCTTCCTGATGACCTCGCTCGGCTACCTGCTGGGCCAGGTGGCGTTCGTGCAGCGCAACTTCGACAAAGTGATTCTGCTCATCATTCTGCTTTCGTTGTCGCCCACTTTCGTCCAGATGTGGAAGGTGCGGCGGAAAGCGTAACGCGGCCGGCGTTTTTGTGCTTGTCCTCCACTCTCAAGAAAAGCACCGGCGGCGGAGACCGCCGGCGCTACGGCTGCGTGCGGCGCGCCGGGGGGTTCAGCTCCGGGCTGAACAGGTTGAAGCCGCCACAGGCCGGGCAGCGGTAGCTCTCGAAGGGTCCGAATCTGCGCCAGCGCGTAGCCTGTTCGCGGAGATACTCCGCGGAATGGCCGGCGCCGCAGCGCACGCACACGTTGACCCAGGGATCGAGGGCCTCGCCGGGATCGGCGGCGCCGAAGTGGAATTCCCAGCCGTAGCGGCTCAAGCCGCTGCCGAAGACGCGGTCGATCGTGCGAAGCGCCCAAAGGAGAACCGCCAGGAACCGCTCGTCGCCCCTGGCGAACAGGAGTAGCTTCTTGGGCCCCCAGCCGCGCACGTTGTGGTTGTTGAGGAACGAGAGCGACGAGTAAAGGTCGCGGGTGGCGCGGTGGGTGAGGCCGGTCAGCCGCTCGACCAGGGCGATCACCTCGGCCGGCCGGCGGAAATGGTTGACGTGGCCGCCGCCGCGGCCGATCCAGCGGTAGATGCGGTCGGTCAGGGTGCCGGCGTCGGGAACCGCCACGAACAGCCCCGCGCCAGGTTTGGCGACCCGCCCCATCTCCCCCACCACGGCCTCTAGCTCCACGAAATGCTCCAGGCTGTGGTTGCTGACCAGAAGATCGAAAACGCCGCCGGCAAAGGGCAGCCGGGCGGCATCGCCGCGGACCAGGCGACCCGAATGGCCGGCTGCGTCGAACTTCAGGTCCAGTCGCACCACACATAAGTCGGGGCGCGGGTTGGAGAAACTGCCGGCGGCGGCTCCCAGGTCCAGCACCCGGGCGCCGGCGGGCAACCGGCTCAATAGATGGATCATCCTTGGCTCATCCTACCGGATCGGCGCGCTGGCCGTCTGCCGTCCGTTATATCAAGGGTTGCATCCTCCCTGCGATACGGCCGAAAAGTACCATGACGCCCGGGCACGGAATTCCCTGCACCCTACCTATCCGGCGGCGCATCCAATTAACGGGGTGTTCAGGACCCGAATTTAATTCCTTGCGTGCGCCTGGGGAAAACAATTAAGATATCGAAGTAGGCTTACTCCGAATTCAGCGGGGACAACATGATTTATTCTCGATCGTCGGAATACGCGATTCGCGCTTTTGTGTACCTGGCCCAGGTACCCGATGGCAAATACGCCATGGTGAAGAACATCGCGGAGAGTGAGGAAATCCCCGCGCACTTCCTGGCCAAGATCCTGCAACAACTCGCCCGCAAGGGACTTCTCCGATCGAGCAAAGGTCCCACCGGCGGGTTCGCGCTGCGCGTGGACGCGGGCGACATCCGGCTGCTCGATATCGTCGAGGCGCTGGACGGCCTGGCGCCTTACCAGCAGTGCGCCAGTGGCCTCGCCGAGTGCAACGACGACATGCCCTGTTCCATGCACGATAGCTGGGTGACCCTGCGTTCGCGTATCATGGATTATCTGGGCAAGAATTCGATCGCGGACCTGGCCAAGGCGCTGGACCTGAAGAAGAAAACGCTGGCGACCAACAAGGCGCGCAAGGCCAAGCGAGCGGCCGCGAAACGGGCATAATCAGACCGCGGTCCGGCCGGAGCATTCGTCGGCTCGGGACCGCTACAATGGATTCGGAGGCACGATGGGCCAATCTGTCCTTGTCCCCATGGTGGTCGAACAGACCTCGCGGGGCGAACGCGCATACGATATTTACTCCCGGCTGTTGAAAGAGAACATCATCTTTCTGGGCACGCCGATTGACGACCAAGTCGCCAATCTGATCATCGCCCAGTTGCTGTTCCTGGAGGCCGAGGATCCCGAGAAGGATATTTCCATTTACATCAATTCTCCGGGCGGTTCCATCACGGCCGGCCTCGCCATTCTGGACACGATGGCTTTCATCCGGCCCGATATCGTGACGATCTGCGTTGGCCAGGCCGCGTCCATGGCGGCCGTGCTGCTGGCCAAAGGCACCAAGGGCAAGCGGTTCAGCCTGCCGAATTCGCGGATCATGATCCACCAGCCGTCTATGCAGGGCCTGGCGGGGCAGGCGGCCGACATCGACATCTACGCCCGCGAAATTCTGCGGATGCGCGAGATCCTCAACAAGATGCTGTCGGACGCCACGGGCCAGCCGGTCGAGCGCGTCGCCAAGGACGTGGACCGCGATTACATCATGGAGCCCGATGGCGCGGTGGAATACGGCATGATCGACCGGGTCATCTCGAGCCGCGACATGGCGCCGGTGCCGATCAAGGGCTAGCCGGTTGCTGATCGACCTGGCTCCCGCACCGCCCAAGCGGCCCGAGTGGCTGCGCGCGCCGGCGCCGGCAGGCGAAAACTACCGGGACATCCGGCAACTCGTCGCCCGCCTGCGCCTGCACACGGTTTGCGAAAGCGCCGCCTGCCCCAATGTGGGCGAGTGCTGGAACCACCGCACGGCCACCTTCATGATCCTGGGCAACGTGTGCACCCGCCGGTGCGGATTCTGCGCGGTGGAAAAGGGCTCGCCGCTGCCGGTGGATTACGATGAGCCGCGGCGCGTGGCCGAGGCGGTGGCGGCCATGGGCCTGAAGTTCGCCGTCATCACGAGCGTCAATCGGGATGACCGGGAAGACGGCGGAGCCGAGCTGTTCGCGATGGTCATCGAAGCGATTCGCCGGCGCGTGGAGGGCTGCGGCGTGGAAGTGCTGGTGCCCGATTTTCAGGGCAGCCACGCGGCCGTCGAGACGGTGCTCGCGGCCGCGCCGGACGTGTTCAATCACAACACCGAAACCGTGCCGCGCCTTTACCGGCAGGTCCGCCTGGGCGCGCGCTACGAGCGATCGCTCGACGTGCTGGCGCACGCGAAACGAATCGCGCCCGCGGTTCCCACCAAGTCCGGGTTGATGCTGGGGCTGGGCGAAACCGGTGCGGAAGTCCTCCAGGTGATGCGGGATTTGCGCGCGCAGGGGGTGGACATTCTCACCCTCGGGCAGTACCTGCGGCCCTCGCCGAAGCACCTGCCCATCGTGCGCTACGTGCCGCCCGAAGAGTTCGCCGAGTGGCGGGCGGCCGGCCGCGAGATGGGTTTTGGCCACGTCGAGGCAGGCCCGCTGGTGCGCAGCTCCTATCACGCGTCCGCGCCGGTGCGCAAGACGATGCTAGCCACAGATGAACACAGATGAACTCAGATAAAAAAGAGGGTTCTTATCCGTGTTCATCTGTGTTCTTCCGTGGCCATGATTTTCTCACCGCTTCCGGGGGATCCGCCGTTCCAAATCACGCTCGCGCGGCGGGAAGAAAAGCCGCGATGACTCCTGGGTGCTGCGGCGCGTTGTGGGGCAGACCCCCTGGTCTGCGTGGTTCCCCCTGGACCCGCTCTTCGTTCGGAAAATCAGGTGTCCGCCCGCGGCGCTACGCGACCGGGGGGTCGCGCGCGGACGAGGGCGTCCGCCCCACAAACCGGACGGGCGCCCGGCGGGAAGAAAAGCCGAGATGACTCCAGGCTCAGCCGGCTGGATGGCCGGCGCCACAGCGCCCGCTTCGCCGATTCGCAACCGGCTGCTGCTGGTGGCGGCGGCGATTCTGTTTTCCACCGGCGGCGCGGCCATCAAAGCCGCCACCCTGACCGGCTGGCAGGTGGCTTGTTTTCGCTCGGGCGTGGCGGCCGTGGTTCTGCTGGCGGTGCTGCCGCAGGCGCGCCGCGGCTGGAATTTGCGCATCGCTCCGGTGGCCGCGGCGTATGCCGCCACGCTGATCGCCTTCGTGATGGCGAACCGGCTCACCACCTCCGCCAACGCCATTTTCCTGCAATCCACGGCTCCGCTCTACCTGCTTCTGCTGGGCCCGCTGCTGCTCCAGGAACCCATCCGCCGCGCGGGCCTGTTTTACATGCTGGCGGTGGCGGCGGGACTGGCACTGTTCTTCGCCGGCAGCCAGCCGGCGCTGGCCACGGCGCCGGATCCGCCGCGAGGCAACCTAGTCGCCCTGTTCTCCGGCCTGGCCTACGCGCTGATGCTGGCCGGCCTGCGCTGGTTAGGCC
>JBAVIH010000359.1:0-4260 GCA_049686695.1 Bryobacteraceae bacterium
CCGCTTGGCCGTCCGCAGTCTGCCGGTAGTACGCCTGGACAGCGACGCTGGTACCGTCCGCGGCAGCGATGGCCGCCAAGCTCCCCACGCTAATGTACGTAAGGTTATTGATGACAAGGCAACACTCTCCGCCGACCATCGGTGTGCTGATATTGACGCCGGAGACCCGCGACTTCACCCAGTCGTAAAGCCGAAGCGTCGTCCAGGGCAGATATCCGGACCGTCCCATGTCCATGTAGTACATGAATCGCAGGGTCTGGAGCACCGAAAGTTCGTCCGTGACCTGCGTCGGGTCCATCTGGGTGTAGGGCTCGGTGCACGGGATGTCGCCCACTGCAACCTGATCCCTCGTGATCCGAAAGTCGCGCCGGATGATTGGAGTGTAGGGATCGTTCTGCGGACATGAATCGAGGAACGCCTGCAGGTTCGCGTATGTGCTGGCCATTCGCTGAGCTGGCGTGCACATTGCGAGAAAAAGCAGCAGGCATCCGGCCTTCAAGAATGGGCGCACATTGGTGGCCTCCAGTCCTTACGCAGCCTACAGTTCGTAGCTTACAGCGTACAGGTAAAAACGGGCGGACTGCAACGGAAACCGATTTTGCGAGCCGTATGTGTGGTAATTCGCGCAGTTGTCTGAATATGCTGTGGCCCGGGCGTCTGCCCGCCGCCGCCCTCGCCGATCTTATACAATGTGGCGCATGATCCTCGATCGCCGTGGTTTTCTTTCGGCCGTGCCCGCGCTGCTGGCGTCGGGCGCGGTCTCGGGCGCCGAAGCCGAGCGCAAGACGCGCTTTTACGTGCTCGAGCAATTCCAGTTGGAGCAGGGAACGCAGACTTCCCGCATCCACGATTTCTTTTCCAAGGCGCTGCTGCCGGCGCTCGACCGGATTCATCCTGGGCCGAAGATTTTCCTCGACGCCATGGTTGCCCCGCACCTGCCGCTGGTGACCGCGATTATCGGCGTGGAATCGGCGGGGCAGATCTGGGAGATCTCGCACCAGTTGTTCGCCGATAAGGACTTCAGCCGCGCGTTCGATCGGTGGGAATCCGGCGAGGAGCCGTATGTCACATCGAGCGCGACACTGCTCGAAGCCACCGCCTTTTCGCCGGAGATCGTGCCGCCGGAGAAACCGCCCGAGTCGCCGCGCATTTTCGAGATGCGCACGTATCACTCGCCCACGGTGCGGCAGCACAGGGCGCTCGATGCGCGATTCAGCGGTGCGGAAATCAAAATCTTCCACCGCTCGGGTATCCACCCGGTGTTCTACACCTCGACCGTTTTCGGCGCCAACCGGCCCAACCTGACGTACCTGATTCCCTTCGACAACCTGGCCGCGCGCGAGAAAGCATGGAACGCGTTCGGCGCCGACGAAGAGTGGATCAAGGTGCGCAAGGAATCCGTCGAGCGCGATGGCCAGATCACCGCCGTGATCGACATGTCGCTGCACCGCGCCACGGCGTATTCACCGGTGCGATAGACGCCGGCCATGTGGAACAGGCGCCTGGCCGGCCTTTCGCGGCGACTCGTGCGTTTGATTCTCTGAACGGACAGCGGGACGTGGGCGTCCCGCGCGGACCGGGGGTCCGCCCCACGAACGTATCCCTGCCGCGATCCGGGCCGGCGATAATGGGGATGTCATGATCGAAACGGGACTGGCAGGCAAGGTCGCGATCGTCACCGGCGGTGCGGCGGGCATTGGCAAAGCCACCGCGCGGCGCTTCGCTCAGGAAGGCTGCAAGGTGGCTTCCTGGGACGTGAAGGAAGCCGAGCCGGAAGCGGGCGGCATCTTTCAAATGGTGGATGTCACCAGCGCGGACTCGGTGGAGACCGCGCTCGAGGAGACCGTGCGCGCGCTGGGGCCGGTGTACGCGCTGGTCAACAACGCGGGCATTTTGCGCGATGGGCAGATCGTCAAATTCAAGGACGGCGCCATCGCCGGCCTGATGAGCGACGAGCAGTTCGACGCGGTGATCGCGGTGAACCTGCGCGGCGTGTTCGTGGCCACGCGAGCCGTCGCGGCGCGCATGATCGAGGCGGGCGCGGGCGGGGTGATTCTGAACGCCTCCAGCGTGGTGGGCTTGTACGGCAATTTCGGGCAGACCAACTATGTCGCCAGCAAGGCCGGCGTGATCGGGATGACGCGGGTGTGGGCGCGGGAGTTCGGCAGGTACGGGATTCGCGTCAACGCCGTGGCGCCTGGCATCATCGACACGGACATGATGCGGTCCGTCCCGGAGAAGGCACGGGAGGCTCTGCGGGCCCACACGCCGCTGGGCCGTATGGGACAGCCGGAGGATATCGCCAATGCGTACCTCTGGCTGGCCTCGGATGCGGCGTCCTTCGTCACCGGCGTGGTGCTCAGCGTGGACGGCGGCATTGTGACAGGCACATAGTTTGGAAGAGCCATCGGAGCCGCGACCGTCAGGGAGCGGTCTTCCATAGCACCGAATCTCACGTTCATGGAAAAGGGGCGACGGCGAAAGAACGCCTCCGCATGCCCCATGCAGCTATTGCGCCGTGTGGGCGTGGTGGTGAGCGGCGGCTTTCGGCTGTAGCAATTGCTGAAACTGGTCGGAGGGCAGAGTCAGCGAGAGATTGATGGCGGTGCCGCTCGCGGTCACCGTCAGCGCCTTGGCCAGCGCCTGGACTTGCGGCTCGTCGGCGGCCTTCAACTGCGCCATGTTGACCAGGAACTGGATCAGGCCGGCGATGGCGGTGGCATTCTGCGCGGTATCGGCTTGCGCCTGGCCGGTCATCACCACGTTGGTTCCGAACTTGATGCCCACGCTGGCGGATTGCACCGTTCCCAGGGCATTCTCGGCGCCGCTGCCGACGCCGGGAACGGCGGGCGCGGTTGACGGCGGTTTCAGACTGGACGGCGGCACGGTGGTGAGCGCCCAGGCGTCGTTCGCCGCGCTCAACTGGCCGATCTCGACCATCAGGGCGGCCGGCAGGATGGATGGCGCCGACACGCGATCGATGGCGGCTTTCAGGTTGGTCAGATCGCCGGCAGCCGCTATCGTATTGCTCAGGAACGCGAGCCCCCCGTCCTTCTTCGGGTCCTCGAAGATGGTGACTCCGCGATAGGTTTCGGTGGCCACCTTTTGCTGCGCAATGAGGGCCGATATGGTGGCGACATTAAAGGTACCGAGAGCCAGCGCCAGGCCGGAGTGCTGCGCCGCGCCGTTGCCGGCGGCCAGCAGTTCGTCGACGTCCTTGGTCGGGTCGAAGCCGGTCAACGTGGCAATCTGCGCGAGTTGTTGCGTCTCCACCTGCGTCAGCACGTACTGGCCGAAGGGCGAAGTCTTGGCTTGCGCCACGTTGACGTCGGCCATCGCCTTGACGTCCGGCATCACCAGGTTGAGGAGTTGTGGATCGGCGGCGGACAGCACGCCGGAGAAAAGGGCCGCAAGGGCCGCGGTGGAAGCGATCGGAGCCTTCATAACAGTGGGGACGCGGCGGGTGCGTGGTTATTAACCGGGAGCGCGGCGGCATCATGCACGCGGAGCTAGGGCGCCATCGAAAGCGGGAACCGGCACCTGTTCGGCGACTTCGATGCCGAAGCCTTCCAGGGCGACGATCTTGCGCGGGTGATTGGTCAGCAGGCGAATCGTGTGGAGGCCGAGGTCGGATAGAATCTGCGCACCAATGCCGTGCTCGTGCTGAAGCTGCCGCTGGCCGGCTTCGCCCTGGTAGTGCATAAACTCGCGGTTGTGCGACAACATGCGCGCCGGGCCGTTCGCGGAATCGTCGGTGCGAAAGCCCGGCCCGGTTTCGTGCAGATAGACCAGCACGCCGTGGCCTTCGCGGGCGATCGCCTCGAGCGAGCACCGCACCAGCCGGGCGCAATCGCAGGTGGTGGAACCAAAGACGTCGCCATAAACGCAGCGGGCATGCATGCGTACCAGTACGCCTTCCCGGCCGATGACTTCGCCGCGCACCAGCGCCAGGTGGTATTCGGGACTGAGATCGCTCGAGTAGGCGACCGTTCGAAAGGCGCCGAATTCGGTTTCGATGAAGCCCTCCGCCACGCGCTGGAGCAGCCGTTCGGTGCGCATGCGGTGGCGGATCAACTCAGCCACCGAAATCATCTTCAGCCCGTGGCCGGCACAGAATTCCTTGAGCTGCGGGACGCGGGCCATGGTGCCGTCCGGGTTCATGATTTCGCAGATCACCCCGGCGGGCGAAAGGCCGGCCATGCGCGCCAGATCCACCGCAGCCTCGGTCTGGCCGGCGCGCACCAGCACGCCGCCCTCGCG
>JBAVIH010000360.1:0-1713 GCA_049686695.1 Bryobacteraceae bacterium
CTGCCCCAGGGAGCGCGACTCCCCCGGAACATCGAACCCACTCTAACCCCAACCCTCTGACCGGCCCCTCAAAACAGGACATTTCTACTTTGCTGGGAATAGGACATTTCTACTTTGCCTTGACAAAACTCGATGGCCGCCAGCGGTGAACTTGCGGTGATGCGGCACTGCCGTGGTATTATCGACCGGAATGAAAACAGGACTCGGCGCGGCCCTGGCAATCTCGATCCGTTTGCTGGTTGCGCAAACGCCTTCCGGCGTCGCGGATGCTCCGACGATTCCGAAGATCACCGGCGTCAATCCGGAAATTCTGAATCTGGTGATTCAGGACCAGTGGGACCGCGGCAATGACATGTTTGGCGGCCGGGCGGTGAAGCCTCCCGAGAGCGTGACCGGGCAGGAGGTCGCCAGGCGCGACGATCTGCGTCACGCGGCGGTGCGCAAGCTGCTGGCGGACGGCAAGCTCCGGAGCGGCAAAGACTATGAGTACGCCGCGCTGATCTTTCAGCATTCAGGGGCTGCCAACGACCTGATCCTCGCGCACACGCTGGCTGTGACCGCCGTAGCCAAGGGCGAGGGAAACGCCAAATGGCTGGCTGCGGCGGCCTTTGACCGTTACCTGCACGCCGTGAAACAGCCGCAGGTGTTCGGGACGCAATTTCTGCGGGGGCCGGACGGGGCGTGGTCCATGGAGCCCTATGACCGGACGGCTCTCTCCGACAGCGTCCGCGCGCTCTGGTGCATCGTCCCATTGGCGGAACAGGAGCGCATTCTGAAGGACGTTCGGGATGGTAAGCCGATGGGTCCCACCGGGATATCAGGTTGTAACTGAAGCGCGCGAGCGGAGCGCGCGCTGACAGGCTGAAGCCTGCCCCTGGAGTTCCTCTACATGAACGGACTGGCGCTCCGCGCCGGCACCCGCGCCCGCCCTCGACTCTACCGGCTTTTCTTCGCTCAGAAGGTCGCGATCGGGTTCACCGGGCCGCCGGTTGCGCCGGGGACGCGCAGCGGGTTCATGGTCAACAGGAAAGTCCACCGGCGGCGCTGTGCCGCCGCCTCGCTCAGCGCCTCCAGGTCCGCGTTATCGATCAGAGGCATGCCCAAAGTCATCAGCGCCATTTGGTGAATGGGCTGGTTCACGCCTTCCACCCGCGACGGCCGCACGTCCTGCACCACGTCGCTGCCGAGGATCGACACGCCGCGCTCGCGCAGCCATTTCACGCACGAAGCGTACAAGCCCGGCGTCGCCCGGTTGAGATCCAGCGGGCCCTTCTCGCGCACGCGCACCCACCGCCCGGTGCGGACCAGCACGGCGTCGCCCGGTTCCACGCGGAAGCCGGCCTGCTTCTCCCAGCCTTCCAGATCTTCCACGTAAACCGGCTCGTCGTCGCCCAGATAAGGAACGCCTTTCAGCTTCGGCATGTCGAACAGCAGGCCGCGCGTGAGGATTCCATCCTTCATCGACATCACGTCGTCCTTGCCCGCGCCCCGATCGGTATAGCTCGACTGCGGATATCCGTTGTAGAGCTGGCCCTTGTAGTACAAGTGGCTGGGAGCATCCAGGTGAGTGGTGCTGTTGCCGTGATACGTAACCGCGATGGTGTCCACCACGTATCCCGCCAGTTGGCGCGGCTCCGGCCCGGGAGGGCGGCTGGTGAGGGTCCACGTGTTGCGGTTGGCGAAGCCGCCGCCTTGCGGGCGCGGCTCGGGGAG
>JBAVIH010000361.1:0-20566 GCA_049686695.1 Bryobacteraceae bacterium
CTGGCCAGCAAGCGTTGATTTCAAGTGGTACTGAACTTCCGGCGCCCGTTAACGGCATGCGGGGTCCCCCATGGGCTGGACTCTCGACGGAAGACTTTGGATTCCGGAATTCATAACCGCCGGCGGATTACGGATAGCTACTATTGCCGCCCGCTCGGATAACAGAGAGTGAAGGAACGAATCGGCAACGATATGTCCGCCATACAGCGGGCCTAGATCATCGAAGTTCCTACTCGAATCATCGGGTGGCCGAAACGCACGGCGATAAGTCCGCGAAGCCCGGCCACCCGCAACGCATTCCTATCTGTTTCTCACCCATTTCTTTCGGCCGCAGTGTGTCCCGGGAACGGTCCTGTGTAAAGGCCGGGCATGCCCAGCCAGCGCGCAACTAATCCAATAACTCCAGGCTTTAGACAGAGTCGGCCTTCCATCTTCTATGCGCACAAGTCGCGGTGGAGGCAAAGCACATTCACCGGATCGAGGCTGTCCGGGGCTTCCTCGAGCTGCGCCGGCGGGCTGGCGCCGAGGCGGAACATCCGATACCCGAGTTCGGCCAGCACCGCCGCGAGTTCTGCAGGGGTCGATCCCGCCTTCGCCAGCCCGGGAGTCCAGAACTCGATCACCATCGCCGGCTTGTATTTCCCGATGGTTTCACGGCCTCCGCGAAGCACGCGCGGCTCCACGCCTTCGACATCGATCTTGATGCAATCGACCCTGGTCAAGCCAACCCGGCGAGCGAATTCGTCGAGAGTCGTGGTCTGGACCGCGACCCCGGCATCGCCATCGGTGAGCCTGGATGCGCCTGAGTTATCGGGGCGTTCGGCCATGTGCGCTTGTCCCGTAACGTCGGAAAGAGCCAACTGGTGCGCGTGAACCACATCGCTCAATCCGTTCCGTTCGATGTGCCCGCTCAGCCGCCGGAAGGTGACTGGGTGCGGCTCAAATGCGTGTATCTCGATGCCTCTCTGCAAGGAGCCGAGGCGAACCGAGTAGTAGCCGAAATTGGCTCCGATGTCGAGAAAGACCGACCCGGGCGCCAGCCTGCGCCGAAACTCCTCGATCTCCCACGTGTCCATCGCGCCGTTCCAGAACAGCGGCTCGTGTTGAAAGTCGGCTGGGTTCAAGCGCCATTTGAGGCCTTGCCGGACGACGTCGATATCCACATCGACGCCGGTCGCAAAAACCTTGCGTAGCTTCTCGTGGACCCACCATTTTCGAGGGTGGTTCGGCAGGCGGTAGCCATAAAACAGCAGCGCTTTGAAGATCGGTGAAGAGGGATCCAAAAGTGTCACCTCTCAGCCGCCGGGCTGAGCCTTTCCGAGCCATGGTGGAATACGGTCCCGATGGAAACAGAACGCGTACAGGCGGTCATCGCCGGATGGTAATCCGGTGACCGGCAGCAGTTGCTGTTTCAGGGCGTAAAACAGGCGGTAGCCGTGCTTGTCAAGCACTTCGACAGCGGCCTCGACGGTGGTGCCCTGTTGCCGCATGGCCGGCGGCCACAGTTCGACCAGGATGAACGGGCGGAAGCGCGCGAGCGTCTCTGCCGCGCCGCGGAGCGCGCGGTCTTCGTATCCCTCGACATCGATCAGCAGAGCGTCCAGCCTTTCGCAGCCGAACTCCTGAACCAATCGATCGATCGTCTTCACGCGGACCTGGGCGCCCGGCCCGCTCGAAACCATGTGCGCGTGGCCCGAGTTCTCTTTCGGCCGCACCATCGTCTCAATGCCTTCTGCATCGGAGACCCCGGCGTCACAACATTCGATTTGTCGCTCCAGACCGTTCGAGCGAACGTGGTCGACCAGCCGGGCGTAGTTCTCCGGGTAGGGCTCCACGGCGAAGATCCGGCATTTACCGCCTAGGGCGGTTGCAATCGACAGTGCGTAGTAGCCGTAGTTCGCTCCCGCCTGAAGAACCACGGCTTCCGGCGGCAGGATCCGTAGCAGGTGGTACACTTCCCATGGATCCCTGACGCCGAACCAAAAGAGGTGCAATTGTGCGTAATCCGCCGGGTTCAGCGACCACCGCAGGCCCCCCCGCTCGACGGTCTGCTCCGTGTCGATATCGATTCCCAATCGGCGCCGGATGGTTTCGTGCAGGCGCCACTTGCCCCTGTGCTCCGGGAAACGGCACCCATACCACGCCAGCAATCGCACCATCGGCGAAAGCCCGCGCGAATTACTTTGCTGAGGCAAGCGTCGATTTTAGCGCGTTGCAACCTATCATCGCGCCAGCCGTAGCCGCCGGCTGAAGGAACCGGGGGCAAGACGGCCCGCGTTCTTCCGGTAGCGCCGGCGGTCTTGCCGCCGGTGTTTTTTTGTCCCGACGCCCGCCCGCGCCCCGGTCCATCCAAAACCCGAATCCGCGCTATAAAATCTTTAGGTTTCCCTTTACGCGCGGATTTCGCGAGCATGGTAGCTAGGTTTTCTTGTACTGGAGCGTACCTTGCGGTTCTCCTCGTATCGGACCGAAAACTTCTACGACGAAATGTTCCAGGACGACGGCACGCCGCGGCCGCACGTCCGCCTGCTGGTGGATACCATCGAGAGCCTCTCGGATGGCCACCTGCTGCGCTACCAGCGCGCCGCCGAGCGCCTGCTGCTGCAAATGGGCATTACGTTCAACGTGTACGGCGATACGGCCGGCGCGGAGCGCATTTTCCCCTTCGACCTGATCCCCCGCATCATCGCCGCCGCCGAGTGGGAGGTCATCGAACGCGGCCTGGTGCAGCGCATCCACGCCCTCAACGCCTTCATCGACGACATCTATCACGAGCAGAAAATCCTCAAGGACGGCGTCATCCCCGCCGACGTGATTCTCTCCGCCGCCAGCTACCGCAAGCAGTGCCACGGCCTCAATCCGCCCTGGCGCGTCTGGTGCCACATCACCGGAACCGACCTGGTGCGCGACCGCGATGGCCGCTTCTACGTGCTCGAGGACAATCTGCGCGTGCCCTCCGGCGTCAGCTACGTGCTCGAGAACCGCGAGGTGCTGAAGCGCATCTTCCCCGGCGTGTTCGAAGGCCTGTCGGTGCGGCCGGTCAACGAGTACCCCAGCCGCCTGCTCGAGATGCTGGAATCGCTCGCTCTCGGCGAACAGAGCCCGCGCGTGGTGCTGCTCACGCCGGGCATTTACAACTCGGCTTACTTCGAGCATAGTTTCCTGGCCCAGCAGATGGGCATCCAACTGGTGGAAGGGCGCGACCTGGTGGTTTCCGGCGGCGACGTCTTCATGCGCACCACCAAGGGCCTGGAGCGCGT
Organism: Bryobacteraceae bacterium; assembly: GCA_049686695.1. Lineage (GTDB taxonomy): Bacteria > Acidobacteriota > Terriglobia > Bryobacterales > Bryobacteraceae > Bog-375. Next base: position 3,261 of record JBAVIH010000361.1, read on the forward strand.
CCACGTCATCTACCGCCGGGTGGACGACGATTTTCTCGATCCGGACGTCTTCCGCGCCGATTCGATGCTGGGCGTGCCCGGCCTGATGGCCGCCTACCGCGCCGGCCGCGTTGCCCTGGCTAACGCTCCCGGCAACGGCGTGGCCGACGACAAGGTGATTTATGCTTACGTCCCCGCCATGATCCGCTATTACGAAGGCGAAGACGCCATCCTGCCCAATGTGCCGACTTACCTTTGCTGGCGCGACACCGACCGCCAGTACGTGCTCGAACACCTGGCGGAACTGGTCGTCAAGAGCGCCAACGAATCGGGCGGCTATGGGATGCTGGTGGGCCCGCACTCCACGCGGGCCGCGCAGGAGGAATTCGCCGTTCGCATTCAAGCCAATCCGCGCAACTACATCGCCCAGCCCACGCTCGCGCTTTCCCGCGCGCCCACCATCGTCGACGATCATTTCGAGGGCCGCCACGTGGACCTGCGGCCCTACGTGCTCTGCGGCAAGGAAATTTCCGTCCTCCCCGGCGGGCTCACCCGGGTGGCCATGAAGAAGGGTTCGCTGGTGGTCAACTCGTCGCAGGGCGGCGGCAGCAAGGATACCTGGGTGCTCGCTCCCGGAGGCCAGTCATGATCACCCCCGCCCAGCCGCTGTTGAGCCGCGTGGCCGACGCCGTCTACTGGATGGCCCGCTACATCGAGCGCGCCGAGAACGTGGCCCGCTTTCTCGACGTCAACCACAACCTCATGCTCGATCTGCCCGGCGTCTTCTCCAGCCAGTGGCAGCCGATCATCAACACCACCGGCGATCGCGAGCTGTTCGCCAAGCGCTATGGAGAGGCCACCCAGCAGAACGCCGTGCAGTTTCTCGCGTTCGACGCCGAATACCCGAATTCGATTTACTCCTGCATCCTGGCGGCGCGTGAAAACGCCCGCTCGGTGCGCGAGACCATCTCCTCGGAAATGTGGCAGCAGATCAACTCGCTCTACCTGATGATCACTGCCGAGGCGCGAAAGGCCGCCCCCGAATCGCTGCCCGAATTCTGCCACGCCGTGCGCATGGGCTGCCACCTGTTCGAAGGCATCACCCATTCCACCGTCAGTCACAACGAAGCCTGGCATTTCATTTCCGCCGGCCGCCGCCTGGAACGCGCCGACAAGACCACCCGCATCCTCGACGTGAAGTATTTCATCCTGCTGCCGTCGGTCACCGACGTGGGCACGCCGTTCGACGACGTGCAATGGTCGGCGCTGCTCAAGAGCGTCAGCGGCTTTGAAATGTATAGGAAAAAGTACGGCCGCATCGTCCCCGACCGCATCGTCGAGTTTCTCCTTCTCGACGGCGAATTCCCCCGCGCCGTGCGCTACTCCATCGGCCAGGCCGACGAGGCCCTGCACGTCATCACCGGCACGCCTCGCGGCGGCTTCTCCTGCGCCTCGGAACAACGCGTCGGCCTGCTACGCTCGGAATTGGACTTTGCCCGCGTGGAAGCCATCCTCGAGGGCGGCTTGCACGAGTTTTTCGACGCGCTGGAAACGAAAATGAATACAATCGATGAGTGTATCGCGAACGACTTCTTCGCCCAGCGCCCCGAAGGCGCCCGGGTGTGGGCGTGAAGAAAAAAGTGGGCAAAGTGGGACAGACGATCGGTTTTTGTCGTCTGTCAACCTTCTGAGGGGAGAGCGATGACATTCTGTCTGGGGATCAACGTGGGAGAGGGCCTGGTGGGCATCGCCGATACGCGCGTGCTCAGCGGCAACGAATGTCTGATGGCCCGGAAAACCGCCAGCTACCAGGGGCCCGGCTTCGCGTTCTTCGTGATGAATTCCGGCCTGCGCTCGCTGCGCGATAAGATTCTCCTGCTCTTCGAAGAAGCCTTTGCCAAAGAGTCGGTGGCACGCGACCGCCTATATAAGGTGGTGAACCTCTATTCCAGCCAGGTGCGCCGGGTGGCCGAAGAGGACCGCTCCGCGCTCGAGCGCGCCGAGCTCTCCTTCAATTCGCACGCCCTGATCGGCGGCCAGATGGCGGGCGATTCCACCCACCGCCTGTTCCTGGTTTACCCGGAAGGGAACTGGGTCGAGATCGGCCCCGATACGCCCTACCAGATCATCGGCGCCACCGGTTTCGGCAAGCCCATCCTGGAGCGGTCGGTGACCGCGGCCGATTCCCTGCTGTACGCGTTCAAAGTCGGATTGCTGGCTTTCGACGCCACCCGCCTCTGCGCCGCCGACGTAGGTTTCCCGGTGGACGTGCTGCTCTATTCGCGCGGCAGCTTCGAACTGGTCGAGCATCGCTACGACATGGACGACTTGCGCGAGATCTCCAACTGGTGGCAGGACCGCATGCGGCGCAGCGTGCAGGACCTGCCCTCGGAGTGGGTGGAGGCGGCTTTCTCCCGGCTGACCGGCTCGTCCATGGCTTTCTGATTCTTTCCTCCCTGCACCATGCGCATTCAAGTCCAGCACTCGACCCAATACGTTTACGACAGCCCGGTTTTTCTCGAACCGCACACTTTCCGGCTGCGCCCGCGGGATGACGGCGCGCAACGCCTGCTCTCTTACCGTCTCGAGATCGCGCCCGCGCCCGCCGGCCGCGCCGACTGCCTGGATCAGGACGGCAACGTTGCGGTGGAGGCGTGGTTCGACCGCATGCTGACCGAGTGGCGCGTCGAGAGCCGGTTTGAAATCGAAACCCTGCGTGAGAATCCCTTCGATTTCGTCGCCTCGGCGGGCATGCTGTCGCTGGCGCCGGTGTATCCGGAATCGGTGGCCGCGTCGCTGGCGCCGTATCTGGAATCGCCCCAGCCCTCGGCCGCTATCCGCCAGTTCGCCGCATCGGCCGCGGCCGCCGCCGGCGGCCACACCCTCGAATTCCTCACCGTGCTCAATCGCAGGCTCTTCGAAGGATTCGGCCACCAGGTGCGCGATGCCGGCCCGCCCAATCCGCCCGAGGTCACGCTCGGCCTCAAGGCCGGCACCTGCCGCGATCTGGTGGTGCTGTTTGCCGCCGCCGCACGCGCCGTCGGCATCCCCACCCGTTTCGTCAGCGGCTACGAAGCCGGCGCCGCCAGCCAGGAGAAGCCCGACCTGCACGCCTGGGCCGAGGTCTATCTGCAAGGCGGCGGCTGGCGCGGTTACGATCCTTCCGCCGGCCTGGCCGCCTCCACCCGCCACATCGCCGTGGCCGCCGCCGCCGACCCGCGCCTCGCCGCACCTATCACCGGCACCATCCGCGGCTCCGCCCGCTCCGAAATGAGCTTCGCGTTAGCCATGCAGACCGTGGGATAGACCATCGCCTTGCGTGGTCTGTCATGCCTCGCGCACGACACCTTGATCGGGTGGCGGTCCCTGGCCAGCAAGAAAGCGACCCTCGACGGCGACGGGCGTACGTTCGAGGAAATCGCCGCAGAACGCCGGCAGGGTGGTGCATGAATCGAACGCTGCCAGCAGGAGATCGCGGCCGTCGAAGCACCGCTCCGGGCTGGGCATCCGGATGTGGAGGGTTTGTGTCGGGCCTTGGCGGATTGGTGCAGCGAGCTACGGCTGCTGCAAGCCAGAGGAGTTGGCTACCGATATGAGGTGTTCACGCTCGCTGAAGTTGTCCCGCGACGCCCGCGCGATGCCCGCAGCAGTCTCCGAGCCGCCGACCACACGCCCGGAGTTGACGCTTCGCAGATCGCCGTATGTTAACAGTGTGAACGACTGCTGTCGCGGAAGGTCTGGTTGTTACTCTGAGAACACGAACCGTAGCCCGCGGTTGAATACTTCCGGTTTGTTCCCCGCGTGGCGCTCGCCTTCCACGACTCGCGTTTCGAGCTTCAGTCTCTTGTAGCCTCGCGACCGGAGCACCTGCATGAACTCCTGCACCGGTCTGCTCAGACCTTCGTCGCTCCCGACCGCAAGATACAGTTTCACCGGCAGTTCTTTGTGTTCCTTGGCGAATTCGGCCTCCTGCCCGAAAGCGTAGCGGTTACCGAAGGTCACCGCCGGACTCGCCGAGACGTACGCCGAAAACAGCCCCGGATCGCCGAACAGCGTGTACAGCGCAAACAACCCGGCGTATGAGCTACCTTGCAACACTCGCCGCGCAGGATCGGCACGGTAGTTGGTCTCGATGAAGGGAATCAGCTCCGTCTTCAGGAACTTCAGAAAATTCGGTGCGTTTCCGGAGCCCTTGACCTGTGCGGCCGCCACCGGCGTGAGATCCATCGCCCGCAAGCCATCGTAGTCCGCATTCTCGCCCGAATATGTGATCCCAACGAGAATCATCTCCGGGGCAAACTTGTCATAGACCAAGCCCCCGAGCACGGAGTCCATCAGCTTGAAGTCCCACTGCCCGTCGAGGATGTAGAGCGCCGGGTAGGTCTTCGTCTTTTCGCGATCGTAATCTGAGGGCAGGTGAAGATAGAGGTCCATCTGGCGTCCAGTTGACGTGGACTGAATGCTCCTAACAAACGAACCGGGGATTGTGACCTTGGGAAAACTCAGGACCTGCTGGGCGTAGGCGGGTCCAGTCAGCAACGAGCACGCCGATAGCAGGGCGCAAACGAACCAGGTCTGCATCTTCGAACACAACTTCATATGCCTCGTATCGTAGCAGGAGCCCCTGGCCAATGGATTGTCCGCCGGCGGGCACCTGACTGAAGCATCAGGCTTTCGCGGGTCGGAATTTCTGACTCGGGAAAGCGCCGGGGCACGGCGCAAGCGGCAGACGCTCGGCTCCTCGAACGCCGTTTGGGGGCTGCCCCGGCACTTCAGCGGGTCGCCGACTATGCGCTCAGCTTCACTTCCGGATAGCCGATCATCCTGGGGTTATCGTGTGGCGGCTGGACGAATCGCCGAGTCGAGCGCCCAAACTGTCGTCGCTTGAGCAAGGCTCGGGAACATGCGCCACGCCTCGGAATCCCGGGGCTGAAGCGGATGAAGTGACGCGAGCTTCCCGGAAGCACCTTGCCCACTCCCGTTCGTGAGTATACACTGTATACATGTCAGCCTGCCACACCACCGGGAAGATCGCCAGAGCCGCTCGCCGCCTGCTGGACAAAGAGGGAACGGACGCCGTGACCATGCGCCGCGTGGCGGAGGCCGTAGGTATCACGCCCATGGCCATCTATCGCCACTACCCGGACCGGGCAGCTCTCCTGAACGCCTTGGCCGACGAGGGTTTCGAGGAGTTGGCTGCCAGCCTCGGGGCCAAGCGCTTCTCCGGCCGGATTGAGCAACGGCTCGCGAAGATGACGGAGATCTACCTGGAGCACGCCCTCCAGAATCCGCGCCTATTCGAGCTTATGTTCCTCAAGCCGCGTGAAGGCGCTCGCCGCTACCCACGGGATTTCAAAGCTGGCCGCTCCCCAACCGCAGCCCTGATGGTCGAAGCGGTACGAGAAGGCATGAAGAGTAGCCATTTTCGCGAGGACGATCCGTGGGAGATCGTCTTCGAGATGGGCGCCCTTTCCCACGGTCTCATCATGCTCTACTTGGGCGGACGCATGGGCGGAAATCCCGCTGACTTCCGGGCCCTCTACCGTCGTTCCTTCAGGAGATACATCAATGGCATTCGCACTTGACTACCGGCGCTACGGCGTGGCGTTCCTAGCCGTGGCATCCACCGCGGTATTGGTCTGGTTCGGCACCGGGTTGAACCCGTGGTGGCCCTTGCTGTGGCTCGCGCCACTCCCGGTGCTCCTCTTCGCCTCGCGCAGCGCCTGGCGGGGTGCAGCGCTGACGGCAGCCGTGTCCTGGCTGCTCGGCAGTCTCAATCTGTGGCGCTACTTCCACGGGGTGGGACATATCCCGGCATCCATACTGGTACCCATCTTTGGCGTCCCCGCGCTGGTGTTTGCGCTGGCGGTGTTGCTCTTCCGGGCGCTGCTGCGCCGCGGCGCTTGGTGGACCGCGCTGCTGGCGTTCCCCGCGACATGGGTCTCCTTCGAATACCTGCTCAACGTCATTTCCGTCCACGGCACCTTGGGCAGTCTCTCTTACTCACAACTGAATTTCCTGCCCTTCTTGCAACTCGCTTCTCTCACTGGTCCTTGGGGCATGAGCTTCCTGATTCTGCTGTTCCCTGCCGCCCTAGCCATTGGCCTGCACCTTCGCGACGTGGCGCCGAAGCAGGCCTTCCGTGTCGTTGGTGCGGGCCTGGGAGTTATTGTGTTGGTGCTTGTCTTCGGGGCGGTGCGCCTCGCCCAGCGCACGCCGGCCCAACAGGTGAAGGTGGGCCTCGTCGCTTCCGACCAGCCCGCCGACGTGAACGCGGCGCATGAGGGGCCCGGCACAGCGCGGTTGTTCCGTGACTATGCCGCCAAAGCGGAATCGCTCGCGGATCGGGGCGCGCGGGTCGTAGTGTTACCGGAGAAGCTCGGTGTGGTTCTGGACACCGATATCGAGAGCACCGATGCACTCTTCCAGTCCCTGGCCGACAAGACCAAGGCCGACATTGTCGTGGGCCTGATCCACGTGTCCCCGCCGGTGAAGTACAACGAGGCACGCGTGTATGCGGCGGGCGCCGCGGTGCGGAGCTACGACAAGCACCACATGCTGCCGGCCTTTGAATCGAAGCTGAAACCCGGCGCGACGCTCACGCTCATCTCCGAGCCCTCGGGAACATGGGGCGTGGCCATCTGCAAGGACATGGATTTCACTCCGCTCTCCCGTCAGTATGGCAAGGCGGGCACGAGCCTGATGCTAGTGCCTGCGTGGGATTTCGACCTGGACCGGGCGTGGCATGGCCACATGGCGGTGATGCGCGGAGTGGAAAGTGGCTTCAGCATCGTCCGCGCGGCAAAGCAGGGCTACCTGACCGTGAGCGACGACCGAGGCCGCATCCTAGCCGAGTCCCGGAGCGACTCTGCGCCTTTCAGCACGCTGGTAGCGGACGTTCCGGTAATGCACGACACCACTCTTTACCTCGTGCTGGGCGATTGGTTCGCCTGGTTCGCGCTAGCGACGCTGGCATACACGCTCATGCAGTTCTACGCGTTGCGCGGGAATCCACACAAAAGGAGAGTCTTAGATGCCTAGGTTAACCGATACCGCGATACCGGCCAGGTGGCTTGTCATGGGGTTTGTAGCGGCTCTCAACTTGAGTCTTGGCTATCCTGCTCTTTCACAGAATGCGACAACGCAGGCGTTATCTGTTCGCGCGCCAGAGCCGGTGAAGCCGGAGTCAGTGAAGGAAGAAACGTTCGTCCGGATCGGAGGCATCGACCAGTGGATCACGATCAAAGGGGATGATCGCAATAATCCGGTTGTGCTCTTCCTGCATGGTGGACCAGGGGACGCCTTGAGTCCGTTCGCGGATGCCATGTTCGCGGGATGGGAGAAAAACTTAACGCTTGTCCAATGGGACCAGCGTGGCGCTGGCAGAACCTACCGTGTCGTCCCGATACTAACGCGCCAACCGTTCCGGAGGATGAAATGCAACTCGCGGGACGCGATAATGGTTGAACGTATGCTGGGGTCCGACCCATGGGCGGAGACGCGGAGGAGATGCGAAACAAATCCCACGGAATGAGCGTCTACTTCCACGTGCGTTTTGTCCACGCGCTTCTGTTTCTAAGTGCGTTCGCTGCCGCCTTTGGGCAACAGCGGAGTTATTCTTTCACAGGGCAGCTCGTTCTTGACAACGGCTCGCCCGTTGCAAACGCCGAAATCGAAGTCACCACCACCTCCTGGCAAGAGGTGGCGGACCCCGTGCTTACCGATGCGCAAGGCCATTTCGCCTTCACCGGTCTGCCCAAGGGAACGTATATCGTGGCCGCTCATCGAAACGATCTCGGCACATTCCATTGGGGTCAGCGGCCACAACCCTGGCTCATGAGCGCCGTCAATCTCAACGAGAAGTCCCCTCACCAGGAAATTGTGTTTCGAATCGAGCGGCTCGGGACTATTGCCGGCACGGTTCGCGATGCGGCGGGGAATCCGCTGCCGAACATGCAGGTGACGGCGGCGCGGCGCTCCTGGGGCAATGGGAAAGCGGCGATGCAGACGACCGGAAATGGAATGACGGACGACCTCGGGCGCTTCCGCATTCCGTCCGTGACGCGCGGCCGCTACCGCATTTGCGCGACGTCCCCGCAAGGCGGTATGCCCGCTGCGCCGGTGGGCTACGCGACGTTCGGGCAGAATTCGCCGGAGGTGTACGCGGAAAGCTGCCAGCCAAGCGCGGGTTCGAAGGATCTGGTGGAAATCACGCCCGGAAAGAAAGTGGAGCTGGACTTGGTACTCAGCCCGCGATCGGTGGTCGAAGTCAGTGGCAGAGTGACGAACCCGCCCGAGGGCCAAGTTGTCATGGCGCAACTTCACCCCGTGGAACAGTCCGCCGGCACCCGCGACTATTTCGTTCAGGCGTCTGGCGAGACGCACACCTTTCAAATCCAAAACGTTGTGCCGGGGCGCTATTGGGCTTCGGCTCAGGCATCGGTAACCGACAATGGCGTGCAGACGCCGCTGGCGGCTCGAGTTCAACTCACAGTGGGCGATTCCCCCGTAGGCGATGTGGAATTGACGCTCGAACCTCTACCGGCGATTCACGTGGTGCTTCATGCACCGAAAGACGCAGGTGCCATTTCCGTTGGGCTGCGCGATGTGGACGAACCCTTCGGCATGGCGACAGATGCTCAAAAGGAGACGGATGGTTCATTGCGTATCGCGCTCCAGCATAGCGGACGGTACTGGCTGGTGACGCGCACCCCTCTCTGCCTCACCGCTGCCCGCATGGGAAAAGCCGATGCGCTGGATCACGCGCTGGAAATCGCGCCAGGCATGAAGGGAACGCTGGATGTGACTTTTTCCGACCGTTGCGGCGAGATTGAGGCGACGGTGATCGATCAGGCTGGCAAGCCGGTGCCGAAGGCGCGGACCCTGATCCTGATCAGCGGCACGTTGGAAGATCCCGGGGACCTGGATTTGGGCACGGCCAGCGACGATGGCGTGATGAGCTACAACGGCATGACACCCGGCCAGTACTCCCTGTGGGCTTGGAACGAAGCCGACGAATGGAATGGCGACATCGAGGATCTGGCAGCGCTGAAAACGAGGCAGACGGTCATCAAGATCGAAGCCGGCGAGAAGGCGAAAGTGCAGGTCCCGCTTCTAAACGCTTTCCGGCAGGGGAACCAATGACCGCTCGCCTAAGCGTGTTACTCGTCCTCTGGTGCGGGGTTGCCATGGCGCAAACACAATCGCTGACCGGGACGGTGACCAGCGCGATCGATTCCACTCCGATCGCCGGCGCGAGAGTCACGCTGCGCGCCGGGAATTCCAGCGTGGCCGTCTTGACGGATGCGGGCGGGTCGTTCACCTTTGGCAGCGTCCCCGTAGGGAACTATAATCTCTGGGCCGAGCGGGCTGGCTATCTGGCCCCTGAGGGTCAAGGCCAGCCGGGGGCGGCGGCGTTCGCCAATGTTGGAGCGCAGAGAAAACCGGAGCCGATTGTGATGCGGCTGACTCCGGCTGCGACGCTCACCGGTAGCGTAACGGATGAAGCCGGTCTTCCGCTTCCGAACGCGCGCGTCGAGTTGATTCGCCGCGCGGTTTCGGGTGGCCGCGGAAGAACGATCATTGCGAGCCAAACCGGCGGCAACGACCTTGGCGAGTTTCGGATGCCCGGACTGGCGGCAGGCCGTTACCTGGTCTGCGCCGATGCGACTGCCAGTTCTTATCAGAGGCACCATCGCTTGACTTACAGCATGACCTGCTTTCCCGACGTGACCGACCCCTTATTGGCGCAGTGGGTGAACCTGGGACCCGGCGAAGAGCGGAAACTAGCGTTCCGCCTCACTCCAGTCCAGGGGATTCGAGTAAGCGGATCGGTAGCTAATGCGGGCAAGTGGACTTCGCTTTCGATTCAGCCAACGGATCGGCACAGGTTCCCAAGGCTCATGACGCAAACCGCTAAGTGGGACGAGAAGACATCATCTTTCGAGATCTTGGCGCTTAGTCCAGGCGATTACCTGATCACCGCCAATTCAAATGCCGGCGACGGAAAGACCTACCGCGCGATGCGCTTCATCCACGCGGGGACTGAGGACATTAGCGATATCCGGCTAACGCTCAGGGAGGGTCCCTATCTCTCGGGCACTGTGCGGATGGGAGACGCGCCCATTCCTCCCGAGAACCCTGCTCAGAGCCGGGTCAACGGCGGGTTTGGCGATAACCTGATGTCGATCTATCCCAACGCTAGCGGCCCCTTCCAGTGGGTGATACAAGAGCCGGGAGAGTATTCCGTGGCGGTCTATCCACCGCCGGGGTGGAGTTTGCAGTCGATAACGCAAGGAGGGGTCGATATCGGCGATCAAAAGATCGTAATTGGCCCCGACGCCGACCCTGAACCAATCGAAATCATACTCGGACAGGGTGGAGGGACAATCGAGGTCTCGTCTCAAAGCGGCTCGGCGAAGGCGGGGGCGCCAGTGAAAGTAATTCTGGTCCGGCATTTATCGGACGGAAACGAATGGTTGGAACAGGGCCGCCCGATGTTCGCCAACAGCGAGGGCCCTTTGAGCCTGCGGAACATCCCATCTGGTGAGTACTTCGTTTTGGCATGTGCACCTGCACTTGAAATTGAATACCTGAATCCCGAGGTGCTCGAAAAATACCGGTCCTTCGTTCAGACGGTCACTGTGCGCGAGGGCGAGACCACCCGAGTAACAGTGAAACCTATTCCGATCGAGTAGTCTGTTTTGCGGCGCCAGGGCTTCGTACTCGATCCGCTAAACGGTGCTGATTCAATGGCTTACTAAGGTTTGCTACGGGGCGGCGGGCGGCTCGCCGCTGTTCTCGGTCGTCATCGCCCATTCCAGTGCGCCCCGCGCTCAATCTTCGACGCGCCGGCGCGCGGCAACCATGACCGACCGCCGCCTCGACATCGTCGAGCCTGGGCAGGTTAGTTGATGCTTGGCAGCAATTCCGCCGCCGCAGCCCGAATGTCCGGAGCCCTTTCCGGATTCGCCTATCTGGCAGCACAGTGGGCGACGTGAAACGCGGACGTCAGCGAATTTCGGCGAAACTCCAGCGAATGTCGCCGGGGTGCTGTCCCCCACACGTTAACCGCCCGGCGAAGGGGAACTGTTTGCTGGAGAGCAGACGCCAAGGAACGCTCGGCGCGACTGTTAACGTTCTTGTAGACTGGGCGGAGAGGTTTGGTCAAAGATCTTAGTCCACTGTGGCGCCCCTAATGCCTATCCGGCTTGTTGGCCGGAAACTGGCGGCACGCCTCATGTACCGGGTTCGGTGAACGATCCTGTTCCGATCACACGGGGAGGGCAGCGGCCCCGGCCGGGCCCACGCGCAGAACAAGACAGGTGATGTCGTCGTACTGGGGGACCGCACCGGCAAATCGATCCACGGATTCGAAGATGCGGCTCAGGCTGGCCGCCGCATCGGAAGTTCCAAGCGCGGCAACCTGTCTCGCGAGGCGGTCCTCACCGTACTCGGCGCCAGCTTCATTCAGCGCTTCGACGACACCATCCGTGTAGATGTAAAGAGCATCTCCGGAACGGAGTTCGGTGAACCCACTCTCGTACCGGGACGCAGGGAACGCTCCAAGCGGGAGACCGCCGTCCTCCAGGTGCTCGATCGCACCACCTCTCCTGAGCAGGATAGGCGGGTTGTGGCCTGCGTTCACCCAGGTGAGAGAGCGCGCCGAGGTGTCCAATTCCGCGATGAACGCAGTGGTCAAGTGGCGCCCGCCGCCGCTGCGCGCACACATGGAGCGGTTGAGCTTGTAGGCCAGCTCGACTAGGGGCACGGGGTCGGCCGCGAGGGTGTGGAAACCGGTCTGAACGGCGGCCATCAACAGCCCTGCTGGAATCCCTTTGCCCGCGACGTCGGCTACGATCAGCAGCAAACGGGAATCGTCTGTGCCGGGCCGCAGAAAGGCGTCATAGTAGTCGCCGGCGACGGTGTTGGCCGCTTTCGTGGCAAACGCGATATCGAGGCCGGGGATCGCCGGAGGCTTCTCGGGAAGCAGCATCCGTTGGATATCGCGCGCGATCTCCAGGTCGCGCTTAAGACCCACCCGGTCGGCCAACTCGAGCACCAGCAGCAACAGGAGGATAATGGCCCCGGGCGTCGAACTGAAATCGAATGAAATGGAACGGCTGGATTCGGCCGAGTAATTGAAAACGGAGATTATCAACAGCGCGACGGCGAGCAGCAGTAGTATGCGCCGCACGGGTGTGAGGCGGTCATACATCGCGCCAGCCACGGCGGCAAAAACCCGGCGGCGGTCCTTTCGCGAAGACCACTCCTCGCGCAAGTTCCGTCCGGTCTCAGCCGAATAGAGGTTGAGGCTACTACGAGTTTCCCGCCGGAACTGGACCCAGAGTTGTTCGGCGTTGAGGCCGTCACTGGTGCGTTGCCAGAAAGAGCGCAGCTTGGCCAGACCGAGCCGGGATTCTCCTTTCGCCATACAACGCTTCAGTGTACACCCGGAGGATTGGCTAGCGCGTAGTGCCGACTTTCGGCCACATTACCCATTCAACCCCTCATTCGTTGGCGCGCTGATCCGGCCCGGAAGTCGTTGCGCTTCGCGGCGGGCCGCGTCGAGGCGATGTGTCCAACCGGAAAGGCGGACTCGTCATGCCGGCGACTTCGCTTCCGGCCAATAGCGGAAGTTGCGGAAACTGGTGCTGCCGGAACCGGCGGCGAAAACGGCAGGGCGGAGGTCGAGGAATCCGCCGAGCACGTTGTGGTGCATGCCGCTGACTTCGGCCGATTCGCGGGTCTTTTGCCAGCTTTGGCCGGGGAGGCGAAAGTAGAAATCGACTTCCTGGTTGTCGTTGACGATGCGCAGAGTGGCGCGCGTTGCGCCCTTCTGTTGGCGGCTGGGGACGTAGCCATTGGCTATGCGCACGCCGATGCCCTCGCCGTCTAGCAGGATGCCGGTCGAGTGCTCCGGATCGTAGAAAAGCAGCAGGCCGGTGGAGCAGCCAGGGGCGATCTCGGCGTCAATTTCGATGGTGTAGGAATGGCCGCCGACAGGCGTGGTGAGAGCGGGACTGTCGGCCAGCGAACCGCCGCGCGCCTTCAGGTTCAGCACGCCCTGGCCGGTCGAGAAGCGCGCTGGGTCGAATTCGTGCCAGAAGGCCCATTGCAGACCGAGTTCGGCGCTGGCGAAGCCATCCGAAGGGTCGGGCAGGGGCAGTTGGCGGGTGCCGGGAATTGGCATGGAGATGGCCGACTCGGCGGTTACGCCGGCGGGCACGCGGAACCAGCCGTCGGCGGTCCACTCGATAGGCAGCAGGAGCATTTGGCGGCCCAGGGCGCGATAGCCGTTTTCGTAGGAGTGGACGGTCATGAACCAGCGTCCGCCGGGCGTATCGACGAGACGGCCGTGGCCGACCGAGAGCCAGCGCGAGTCGCGGCTGGGGGTGTGGACGATGGGGTTATGGGGCGAGTACTCCCACGGACCATCGGCGTGGCGGCTGCGCGCCGAGACCACGGAGTGGCTGGTGGAGGGCCCGCCGGTTCCGCCCTCGGCGACGTTCAAGTAGAAATAGCCATTGTGCTCGATCACCTTCGGCGCTTCCAGGCAGGTGCACTCGATGCGCATCGAGGCGGGAACGGGCCAGGGATCGAAAGCATGGTGCGGAGGCACCTTCACACCCAATCCATCGGCGGTCAGCTCGGCCATTACACCGCCGTTGGCGTAGAGGAAGCGGCGTCCGTTCTCGGCGATGTGGGCGGGGTCGATGGCGTTGATGCCGAGGTCGATAGGCTCGCTCCAGGGGCCGAGCGGATGCTCGGCATGGACCACACGCAGGCGGTTGTCGGCGGGGAAGTAGATGTAGAAGCGGCCTTCGTACTCGCAGAGATACGGGGCCCACACGCTGCCGGCGTAGCGATGCAAGGCCGCGGCGACGGGCTTCCAGTTCACCAGATCGGTGGAGCGCCAGATGAGCAGGCCGGGAGCATAGTCGAAGCTGGAGTGGGTGAGGAAGAGCTCGTTGCCGGCGCGGATGGGGCTGGCGTCGGGGTGGTCTCCGCCCAGAATGGGGTTGCGATAGACCGCGTTGGCCTGGGCCGGAAGCCGCCGCGGGGCGGTCAAGGTGAGGGCGGCCGAGGCGCTAGCGGCGGTCTGAAGAAAGCTGCGGCGAGTGAACATGGCGGGACCAGTGTAACGCCGGGCAAGTGGCCGCGTAAAACAATTTGTGGATGCGCGGCTGCCGGTGGAGCCGCCTGCCTGGATCTCAGGGATGGATCACACCATCAAGCAGGCCTTTAGGCCCTGTAATCGGGCGATAGCCCCGCCGGGGGTATTGTCGACGAACTTCAGAGACGATGCGCTAGGGGGTATCATCGTAGTGCCATGAAGACGAAATCCCTGTTCGTTTTGCTGTCGCTTTCCGCCTGTGTTTTCGCCCAGGTTCAGCCGCCCGCCAAGAAACTGCTGGTGATCGGCCAGGTAAAAGGATTCGAGCACGATTCGGTGTCTCACGCCATGGCCACCATCGAAAAGCTGGGCCGCCAGACCGGCTTGTGGGACACCTACATCCGCACCGACGCCGAGCTCCTCACCAAGGCCAAGCTCGGCAACAATGCGAAGAACCTGAATTATTTCGATGCCGTGTGGTTCTACACCACCGGCGACCTCGGCCTCACCGATCGGCAGAAGGCGGATCTCCTCTCCTTCGTGCGCGACGATGGCAAGGGCTTCCTGGGCGCGCACAGCGCCACCGACACTTATTACAACTGGCCCGAATACGGCGATCTGATCGGCGGCTACTTCAACGAACATCCGTGGATGCAGGTGCACTGCGTCATCCGCACCGAGGACAAAACCTTCCCCGCCACCGCGCATTTCCCGGACAAATTCCCCTTCTACGACGAGATCTACCAGTTCAAAGAACCGTATTCTCGCGACAAAGTGCGCGTGCTGATGAGCGTGGACCCGGATTCGGTGGATCTGACCAACCCGCGCGTACACCGCACCGACAAGGATTTCGCCGTTACCTGGGTGCGCAACTACGGCAAGGGGCGCGTCTTCTACTCCTCGCTCGGCCATCGCGACGAAGTCTGGGACATGCCGGACATCCAGAAAATGTGGATCGAAGCCGTCAAGTGGACGCTGGGCCTGACCGCGGGCGATGCCACGCCAAGGCCGGCCGCGCACTAACGCGCGGGACGCACGTTTCACGCGAAGATTCGCGGGCCAGCCCGTCAGGGCGGAAGAGAATAGCCCGGTTTATGGCCACACCTGAGCGCAATACCCGACTGCAAGCGGGACTCGCCGATTCGCCCGAGACGCTGCCCGCCTACTGGGCTCTCCCGGCGCGGTCGAAGTCGTCCTTCAACTGCGAGACGATTTTTTCGGCTACGTCTGCGCTGGCGCCGTGGAACCGGGCGCCGAGGCTTTCCTGCGTGGTGGACCAGATGACATCGCCCTCCTTATTGACCAGGCGGACGGCCGCCAGCGCCTCGTGACGCCGCTCGGCGGAACGATCCGATTCGTTGTCGCCGATTCCCAGGCCGGCCGAACTGCCCTTGGAGGAGTTATATCCGGAGCCGGTGCGATTGCTGAGACTCATGTGTGCGTTGATGCCGTCGGACGACTGGTGCGTTTCGGTGAAGACCAGGTCCTCCGCCGCGCCGCGCAGCACGGCGTCGGCACGCTCCTCCTTTTCGGTCAGGACGAAGAGCTTGGACGCGGCCAGGGTGCTGATGAGGATGTCGCGCATTTGCGCGGCAGTGTCGCCGCCGGTGAGCCGGTCCACGAAAATGCGGTGCACGGAGAGCAACTGCCGCAGGTTGCCGGCTTCCATGGCTGCCGTTGACGCGTCTCCGGCGGCGCACACAAAAGGGGCGGCCAACACGGCCGCCAACAGCAGTGACGATTTCATCCTTTACCCGCCTTGCGCGCTTCGTCGTCGAGGAACTCGACCCGCCGGCCGGTGCGCGCCTCCAGCCCGGCCAGCACGCTGCGTATGTCGCCCTTGTCCACGCGCAGGACCAGCGCCTGCCGCTTGCCTTCCGAATCGGTGAACCCCAGGGTGACGAAGTGCTTGCGCGACTTGCTCAACAGCAGCACCGGCGAAATCAGCACGGCCGCGGCGTACCGCCGGCTGACGGTCTGGCCATATTCGAGCGTATTGACTTTTTGATAGGAGACGCGCAACTCGCTGTTGCCCGCGCGCAATAGCAGTGTCTGCGTGTCGGTGAGGTCCAGACGGATGCTTCCCTTGGTGGGGAACTCGCCCGGAGTTCCGCCCACCAGTTCGGCCTTGAATCCCGGCTCGGCGGCCGCCAGCGCCAGCGGCAACCCCAGGCCGGCCAGCGCCACTACCAACGTTCGTACCATTGGATGTAAGTAGTGCGGCGGCCGGGCGGTGGTTCTCAGGAATAATCTTCGAAAGTCCGGCAGCCAGCCAGGTCCGGTCCCGCCTGGGCGCCGCCGTCGCCGGCGAATCGGATCCTGCCGGTGCGAGCGCCAAACGCGCTCGTGATCCATCTCCTGGTCAGGAACGACGCAGGCACGAAGACGGCAAGCATAGCCGGCAGCGGAGCGGCAAATGCCCAGTCGTCCGAGTAGATACCGAGCGCCATCGTTACCACGCCAGCAAGGTAGGCATACGTCATGGCCGATTCAATCCGCGAAGGCCTGTGTGACCACTGCGGCAGACAGCCGAGCAGCATTCCCAGCGTTCCAACAACCAGACAAGCCGGCATCCTGAGAAACCGCGCCTGGTAAGAATCGAAACTGGTGTTGCCCAGGAAGTGACTTCGGAACAGATTGCACCAGGCCTCGACGACGAACAGGAACACCAGGCAAAGGCCGCCCAGCAAGTATGCTCGCTCCGGCCATTTCCTCGGGTAGCGGAAAACTCCGAGGAATACGACGCCGACCGGAAGCGCGATCGCAACGGGAAACGCCAAATCGATCAGGCCGAGCCTCTCGATCCATCGATCGTCCCGAACCCATATCGCGAAAAGGTCGTGAAGCCATGGCCAGTTACTCATCGTCAGCACGGTCCCGGCTCCATAAGACCAGGCGAGCCGCGTTTTCACTTTGGGCGGCAGGTCAACCCATTCCTGGAGAAACGCGAATACGAAGGAAAGCGCGGCCAGCGACGCCACGCAGATGACGCCTGGGTACTCCGACGGAAAAGCGAGGTGGGTGTAGTAGAACGGTAACAAGCCGGCTAACAGCAGGCCCGTCCCGCAGTAGGTCTTCTTGGCTGGACCGTGCAGCAGTGCGCGCAGCATGTAAAAGAGCTCTTGGCGCCCGGGCACGGCTGCGTCCGCGGCGCCGCGTCCGATTGTAACTCAAGGCGGGGCCGTCCGGACGAGATACGCGCAGCTTACTC
>JBAVIH010000362.1:0-2429 GCA_049686695.1 Bryobacteraceae bacterium
TCCATGGAGTGATACCCCATCGAGGCTCCCCGTCGCTCAACGGCCTGCAGGATCGCCGCCTCTCCCACGGCTCAAATCCACTCCAATGCGCAAAGTCCTGTTTCGCGCCATTTCCGAAACCGCTGCCCGGTAGGCAACCCACTTGACACAAAACAAAATCAAAGTTATGCTTTATGCTTGGAAGATCGCTTGACAGGCAATCTATTGAACACAAAAGAGAAGCCTCGGAAGACCGTCGGCAACCAGATGGCGTCGCTTCTAAGCGCTCTCTATGATCGCGCACAAACCACCTTCACTTTGGCGGATGCGGTCGAGATCACAGGATTGCGACCAGCACTGGCCAGCAGCCTCCTTCATAAAGCCGCCCAGCGCGGGCTGGTCTCGCACTTGAAGCGTGGCGTTTTTGTCCTGGTTCCGCCAGAATTGGGAAGTGCTACTGACTACTCGGGGGACCCGTATCTGGTCGCGCGGCGCCTCGCTGGCGACACGCCTAATTTCATCTCGCACGCTTCCGCGATGGAAATCCACCGCATGGTCACCCAGCCGCAGTTCGTGATCTTCACATCGAGCACAAAACGCATTCCGAACCGCACCCTGGAAGGGACGGAATTCCGGTTCGTTCTCATCAAGCCAAACCATTTCTTCGGCACGACCAAACACTGGGTGACCAAACAGGAATCCGTGGACATCAGCGATCTCGAAAGGACAGTGATCGACGGACTCCGGCAGCCGGAATACTGCGGCGGCGTGACGGAAGTGGCGAAAGCTCTATGGATGCGGCGGCAGGATATGCAACCAAGCAAGCTCGTCGATTACGCCCTGCGTTTGGGCGTCGGAGCAGTCACGCGCCGCCTTGGATACGTGCTTGAATTATATGGCATCGCGCCCGAAGTAGAGTTGGCAAGATTGCGGCGAGTTCTGACGCTAACTTATCTTCCACTCGATCCAGTCCTCCCGCGAGAAGGTCCGCACGTCGCACGCTGGCGCCTGCAGCTCAACATCTCTCCAGAAGAACTCGAAGGAGC
Source organism: Bryobacteraceae bacterium (assembly GCA_049686695.1). Taxonomy (GTDB): domain Bacteria; phylum Acidobacteriota; class Terriglobia; order Bryobacterales; family Bryobacteraceae; genus Bog-375. Next base: position 1,026 of record JBAVIH010000362.1, read on the forward strand.
CCGCACGACCTGAAGTGATTCCCCAGCGAAACATTTCGCTGCTGTCGAACCGCCTGGCAGCCGGCGGCGGGCGCCGCATCCGCGAGGATGTGCTCGAACGCGACTACTGTCTGGCATGGTTTCTGGCAGTGCTTTCGCAGTCGGACCTCAAGCCTGCTCTGGGATTCAAGGGCGGAACGGCCCTGAAGCGTTGCTATTTCGACGACTACCGGTTCTCGGAAGATCTCGATTTCACACTGCTCGAAGAAGATACCTTTCGAGGAAATCCTCCGTCGGCTGGACGCCGTTTACCGAGGAGTGCATGAAGGCTCCGGAATCTCGTTCGCGTTTGACCGTCAGGACCGCCAACAACACACCAACAGTCACACGTTCTATCTCAGGTATGTTGGCCCGCTGCCTGCCGGCAACAGCGTCAAAGTGGATATCACCGTCCGCGAGCGTTTGATGTTTCCACTCGAGGATCGGGCCGTTCACCGCGGCTATGCCGAATTCACCGATATTCCCGAAAACCGATTGGTCCGCGTCTATTCACTCGAAGAGGTCGTAACCGAGAAGGTGATCGCCTTGATGGATCGAGCCCGGAATGAACCGCGAGATCCCTATGACCTCTGGCATTTGACATCCAATGAAGGGATCGCACTCGATCATTTGAACGACGCAATCTGCCGAAAACTGGAATTTCGCGGCCGGGATTGCCAGAACATTGAAAACGCGATTCTCCAGAAGGAGACCCGCCTGAAAGCTCTTTGGTCGGCTCGTCTGGCCTACCAGATGACCCGTTTGCCGCGGTTTGAGGAGGTTTTTCGTGCCGTGCGTCGAACACTCAGACAGGCAAACCTGCCTTGAAGGTTTTATATCGGGGCCGTCCTCAAGCGGAAATCGACTCAAAAATGCCAATCTACGGTATGCCCACGACATGCTCGCCGATCTCAGAGAACTCGAACGACCGAGAGGCCGGTGAAAACACCGAACATCGACGTTCACCCATCGTACCGTGTCAAAACCGTGCCAAAACTCCTCGCATTGTAGTGGTTGAGGATAGCTTCGAGCGAAAAGCAGATTCCCCAAATTCTTGAAAACATTAAGAAGTGTGGAGAACTGAAGGAACCGTTGGAATAGGTCGGGATGCGCCCAAGGCAGGTGCGCTACCAGGCTGCGCTACGCCCCGACATTTTGTGCTTCTTTGATTTTAAACCACTTCCAATATTTCCGATACTGTCCGGCCGCCCAAATCGGGCCAAAATCGCTCCGACCGTGGCAAAACCGTGACAAAACCCATCAGTTGACCTTCTCCGTGTCAAAACCCGTCCGGCTTTCGTTCGCCTTCCAGTGGATCTGCGTTTGTCAACTTGATTTGGCCCCTTTTGATGCTCTGATCTGGCCCCACCTGGTATTTGCTTAATT
>JBAVIH010000363.1:0-2961 GCA_049686695.1 Bryobacteraceae bacterium
GGCGAGGCGGCGCCCGGGAGCCTCCCCAAAGGACTGGCCGACGCCGATCTGGGCGCTTTCCTGGGCAGGCTGCTGATTGGCACGCGACACGGCCGCATTACCCTGGCCCGGGTGCCGGAATGCGTGCGAGCCATGTGCGAGGCACCCACGCCGCCAGCCGAAGACTGCCTGCGGATTCCCCAATACGGTAGAATGCTGAAAAAACTGGAACGGTCCGCGGAATCGGTCGCGCCGCTGATGGAGCAGCTCAGCGCGGCGTTGTGATCGATGCCCCGCTTGAGAGCCCTCGAAAGGGCGGAAGCGCGCTTTATTCGCTCAGCAACTGGCGCAAGGCGTGGGCGCGGCGTTTGCTGGCGACGAGCTGCCGATCGTTGCTCAGGGTGATCAGCCAGCGCTGGCTGCTGAGGGCGCTCATCTTGCGGACGTGATCCACGTTGATGAGCGCGTTGCGGTGGATGCGCTGGAAGCTGGAGCGGCCGAGGCGCTGCTCGATGACCTTCAGCGTCTGCGTGGCCAGGTACTTTTTGCGGGCGGTGACGATCCACACCAGGTCGCCTTCGGCCTGAAACGCGAGGATCTCGGCGGCATCGAGGAGAAAGTATTCCTCGCCGACCTTGCCAACGATCTTGCGTGGACGCGGCCCGGCGACGGGCGCGGCGATTTCCTGAAGCTGCGCGAGGCGTTCCACCGCCTGGCGGCCGCTGACGCGGTTGGCGCGCTCGACGGCTTGCCGCAAACGCTCCTGCCCCACTGGCTTGAGCAGGTAGTCGATGGCACCGGCCTCGAAGGCCTGGATGGCGTAACTGTCATACGCGGTGACAATCACGATCACCGGCATGTGGGATCCGCGCCGGATGCCGCTGACGACTTCGAACCCGCTCATGGCGGGCATTTGCAGGTCGAGCAGCACCAGGTCGGGCCGGTGCCTGGCAATCTGGTCGAGCGCTTTGGCGCCGTTGTCGGCTTCGCCGATCACTTCCACGCCATCGATCGATTCCAGTTCCTCGCGCAGCACCTGGCGGGCGATGGGTTCGTCATCGACGATTAAAGTTCTCAGTGGCATGAAGGAATCAAGGAACAATTCTCACATGAGCGGCGGCGGGGATGGAGAGCTCGGCGGAGGTGGCGCCGGGGTTGAAGGCGAGGCGAAGAGTGGCGGCGGGGCCATAGCAAATTTCGAGCCGGCGCCGCAGATTGTCGAGGCCGACCCCGGTGCCGGGACTGGCGGCGTTGCCGGAGGAGCTGTTTTCGACCCGGATGCGCATCTGCCCGCCCTCGATTTCTCCGTGGATGCGAAGGAAGCCGGGTTCGGTGCTGGGGGCTATGCCGTGGCGGATGGCGTTTTCCACCAGCGGCTCGACCGATAGCGCGGGGATGGAGACATCGAGAAGGGCCGCGTCCACGTCGATCTCCACCTTCAGGCGGTCTCCCAGGCGCGACTGCTCCACCTCGAGATAAGCGCGGACGATTTGCATTTCCTGCGCCAGCGGCACGAAGGTCTTCTCCGATTGCAGGAAGTAGCGGAAGATCTCCGCCAGGTTGAGCACCATGCGGCGGGCCCGCGCGGCTTCGCGCGGGATGGTGCCGTAAACGGCGTTGAGGGCGTTGAACAAAAAATGCGGGTTGATTTGCGATTGCAGGGCGCGCAACTCGCCCTGCGAAACCAGCCGCTCCATTTCCCGGCGGCGCAGGGATTCCACCTTTTCGGAGACTTCCATGGCGGCGCGCGCCAGCATGCGGAGGTCTTCACTGAGATAGCGCCGGCCTCCCTCGCGTCGCCCAAGCAGGATGAGCTTGGAGCTGCCCGAGCCGAACCTCACCGGCACCACGGTTTCCACCCAATCCCAGCGGCGCAGGGATGCCGCGTCGGCGATGGCGCTGACCGGCACCGGAGCGTGCAAGCTTTCCGCGCCGGCGATCTCCGCCCCGGCCACGATGGCGTGTTGAGGCGTTCGCGCGGCATCGGCCATGACGGAGGCGGACCACGCGAGGAACGCTTCTTCGCCGGCGAACGGTGGGCAATTCTTGATGCGGCTGGCCAGGCCGGCCACGCTGCTCTGCCGGAAGGCCACGCTGGTGAGCCACGCCTGCACCCGGTTGCGCAGCCAGGCATAGAAGACCAGGAACAGGCTGACGGCGAGCAGCAGGGCCGCCTCGTGCAGCGGATTGGCAATCCGCTCGACCGGCAGCAGGCGCAGGGTGGCGGCGGTCACCAGAAGGGTGAGGATGGCGGCCAGCAGCGCGTTGGCGAGGAAACGGATGAAGGCGTCCAGCAGCACGAAGCGGTAATCCTGCAACATCAGAAACAGGGCCAGCGGAATGCCGGCGTGGTGCACCACGAGTTCGCTGGCCCAGGCTTGGCTGGCGTGGCCGACGCCAAAGTGGACGAACGACATGGCAAACAAGGCCAGGCACATGGCAGCCAGGATGCGAATTCCGCCGGGGCGCCGGGTGTACGCCGCACTGGCGGCGGCCAAGCCGGTGAGCAGCAGGAAACCGATGGTGGTTACCAGCAGCGCGGCCTGGTGCCAGAGAGCGGCGTTGCCGCGTATCTCGACGAAGTGCATGGCGGAGGCGACTGCGCCGAGGACGTAGCCAGCGATCACCAGGCCGCGGTTTCGTTCGCCCAGCGAGATATGCAGCAAGACTGCGGGCAGCAGGGTGAGGGTGGAAAAGCTGCACGCCACCAGGACGCCTTCGAGCGCGGCGGGCAGACCCGGCCAGGTCAGCACGATCAGCGAGCCGAGGTTCCAGAGCAGCGACAGGGCCGCCGCCAGGCCCGGCAGGTAGCGCCCGTGCGAACCGCTCCAGCCGCGGCCGCTGTAAAGCAGGACCAGAAAAGTCGCGAAGATCAGCGCACCGGCTGCATGACCCAGAACGTTGATCAGCAGTGGTTGGTTCAATCCAGGCATGGCGCGCGGTCTTGCACCTTCATCCTAGATCAATACGGTAGCGCCGGCG
>JBAVIH010000364.1:0-6912 GCA_049686695.1 Bryobacteraceae bacterium
ACCGGTAACAGCGCGATCGCGATCGCCAATTTGGTCGATGTCATGTGTTGTCCTCCGAATAGCAGCCTCGAAATATGCGTCTCAACGCGCAAGACGGTCTCGCCGCCGCGTACGGCCATCACCCACCAGCGGGCGCAACCCTTTGTTTCGTGGCTGTCAAACAATAGTGGATTTGGGCCTACAAGCGTTTCAGAATCGAGCTGTAGTATTGCCGAAAACTGTTGAAGTGAGCGCATGCCAGCGCGGGCTTCCGATCTACCGTGGCGGGGCGCCGAGTCCTTGTCCGGGTCATGCAATACAAGCGCTCGGACATAGGGCTTTCTCCTGGAGCGGCACGAGGTGCCGGCGGGAGAATTCTAACTTCCGCGCCTCAGCGACAAGTGAAGGGTCAATGTGCGCGAATGGGGCGCCGCGAATGCGTTAGAATAACCGTTCCATTCATCGGGAGGTTACCGGCGTGAGAGCCATCAAAACGCTGTTGCGTCTGTTCAGCTATCTGTACCACGGTTTGTTGGGGCTATTCCTGCTGCTGGTGTCGGCGCTGGCGCTCGCGTCGGGCGCCACCTCGCTCCATATCGATATGTTGCCGTGGAGCGGAGTTACCCTGACCTGGGTTCTGCTCGCAGCCTCCCTTTTTGGCCTGGTGACGGTATTGCTGGCAATAACCCGCTCCATCGCGGCGCCCTTCTTCCTCTGGAATCTGGTGGTCGTCGCGATGCTGATCAGGGGGTACGTGTTCAGCAGTTACCGCTTTGATCCAGGCGTCGGCGTGAGCACCGCCGTGTGCCTGGTTCTCGGCTCGTGGCTGGCGCTGATTGGCGCCTGGTACGCGCTAAGAGCGAAAGCCACGGATGAACACAGATGAACACGGATCAAACAAAACCGAACTTCTCCCATTCGCGCTTATCGGTGCCAATTCGCGGCCAAATTGTTCCCGCGGCTTTTCAGAAACGGCAACGCCCGATGCACCGTTGGCCGGAGCATGTTTTACAATTGAGCTTCTTGGGCTTTGGCGAAACCGGACCGCCGCACGGGACCGCAGTGCGCTGCGGCTGCCAGGTTGCGTGAAATTCCCCAGCGCGATACCCGCGCACAGGGGTGGGCATCTGTGCCATTTCCCCCATCCTGCTCTCGACCCTTACCATGGGACCCCTCCCAGCCTCGGCCGCTTCAATGACTTACGTCGAATCCGCCGGCTTGGTGTAACGGAATAGGGCACGTCGCGTGCCAACTCCGCGCCGACGCGTCCCAATCCTGACGTGACCTTCTTGAGGGCGACACGTCTGTTCCAAGTGAAGGCCACTCGCGAGGCGCACCCCTCCGAGCGGCGCACATCAGACAAACAATCTGGAGGCTACATGAGTTTCAAAGGCATTTGGACCCGTCCGCGCTCAGCGGCGTTGGCAACGGTATTGGCAGCGGGGTTGGGCGCCCTGGCGATGGCCGGCGCGGAGCATTCGAGCAGCGCCAACCCGCCGGCTTCGTTCCGCTACGCCAGCCCCGACGAGTCGGCCAGCCGCAACACTTTCGCCCCGGTGGTGAAGAAGGTGCTGCCGGCGGTGGTCAACGTATCTTCGGCCAAGATGGCAAGAAACCCGGTGGGCATGATGCCGGGCAATATGGACCCGTTCTTCCGCCAGTTTTTCGGCGACGATGACGGCGCGCCCTTCGGCTCCAACGGCCGGGCGCCGCGGCAACAGCGGGAGCAGGGCGTGGGTTCCGGCGTGATCGTTAGCCCCGAAGGCTATATTCTCACCAACAATCACGTAGTGGATGGCGCCACGGACGTGCGCGTCACCCTGTCGGATAAGCGCGAGTTCAAGGCGCGCATCGTGGGCACCGATCCGAAGACGGACCTGGCCGTGCTGAAAATTGACGCCGGCAATCTGCCCGCGGTGGTGATTGGCGATTCCGACAAAGTGCAGGTAGGCGACTACGCGTTGGCTGTCGGCAACCCGTTTGGCCTGGGCGGCACGGTGACCATGGGCATCGTGAGCGCCACCGGCCGGGGCAACCTGGGCATCGAAGACTATGAGGACTTCATTCAGACCGACGCGCCCATCAACCCGGGCAACTCGGGCGGCGCGCTGGTGAATGACCACGGCGACCTGATCGGCATCAACACGGCCATCCTGTCGCACTCGGAAGGCAACCAGGGGATCGGTTTCGCTATTCCGGTGGCTGTGGCGCGCAACGTGACCGACCAGATTCTGCGCAATGGCAAAGTGACGCGTGCATACCTGGGCGTGATGTCGGAGGAAGTGACTCCGGCGTTGGCCAAGGCGTTTCACGAGAACGAACCGGGCGGCGCGCTGGTGGCCGAAGTCACGCCCGGGAGCCCGGCTTCGCACGCCGGCATCGAGAAGGGAGACATCATTCTTTCGGTGAACGGCAAGCCGATCAGCGACAGCCCGCAACTGCGCATGACCATTTCGCTGATGCAGCCCGGCTCGCCGGTGAGCCTGAAGCTGCTGCGTGACGGCGCGGAGCGCGAAGTTTCGGCCCGCTTGGAGGAAATGCCCATCGAAACCGCCAAGGCCGAGAAGGAACCCGACGAGTCGCCGACCGGCATGGAAGGCGTTTCCGTCGAGGACGTAAGCGCGCGCAACGCCCGCCAGCTCCGCCTGCCGCCCGACGCGGCCGGCGTGGTGGTGACCGGCGTCGATCCCGGCAGTCTGGCCGCCGTCAACGGCCTAAAGCCCGGCGACGTGATCGTGGAAGTCAATCGCAAGCCGGTGCGCAACACCGCCGAGTTCGAGCAGGCGCTCCAGCATTCCACCACCGAGACCCTGCTGCTGATCAAGCGCCACGGCAGCACGCTGTACCTGGCAGTCTAAGTCGCGGGAAACTTTGCGCCACGGATGAACACGGATAAGCACGGATAAAACAAAGAACTGATAAGACTTTTGTTTTCGATCCGCGCTCATCCGTGGCGAACACTATTTTACAAGTTGCTTTTCACTCCGCAAGTATGCGTAGATGGGCCTGATGACAGCTCCGTCACACACCGAGAGCCAGCAGGCGCCGACGCACGCCGATCTAGCGAACGAAATCGTGCGGCTCAGGCGCGAGATGAACGCCGTCATACTGGCGCACTTTTATCAGGAGCCGGAGATTCAGGACCTGGCCGACTTCGTCGGAGACAGCCTGCAACTGTCGCAGAAGGCCGCGGCCACTTCCGCGGACGTTATCGTTTTTTGCGGCGTCCTGTTCATGGCCGAGACGGCCAAGATCCTCAACCCCGGCAAGCTTGTCCTGCTCCCCGATCTGGAGGCGGGCTGTTCGCTGGCCGACGGCTGCCCGGCGGATGAGTTCCGGGCGTTTCGCGCGCGCTACGCCGATCACATCGCGATCACCTATATCAACTGCAGCGCCGAGGTCAAGGCGCTCAGCGATATCATCTGCACCTCCAGTAACGCGGAGAAGATCATCCGGCAGATTCCGCCCGATCAGCCGATTCTGTTCGCGCCCGACCAGCACCTGGGCCGCTTCCTGACCCGGAAGACGGGGCGGGAAATGCGGCTTTGGCCGGGAAGCTGTATGGTCCACGAAATATTTTCCGAGCGCCGGCTGATGGAGCTGAAGGAGCAGCATCCCCAGGCCAAGGTGCTGGCGCATCCCGAGTGCCGGGAAGCGGTGCTGCGCCACGCGGATTATATCGGCTCGACAAACGGGATCCTGAATTGCGCCCGCGAGAGCGCGGCGGCCGAGTTCATTATCGCCACCGAAAGCGGCATCCTCCACCAGATGGAGAAGGCTTGCCCGGAGAAGAAGTTCATTTCGGCTCCCAGCGAGGGCGGCTGCTCGTGGGGCGAGGGCGGCGCGTGCAGCGAATGCCCGCACATGAAGCTCAACACGATGGAGAAGCTCTACGTTTCGATGCGGGACCGCAGGCCGGAAATCACGCTCGACGAGGAGTTGCGCCAGCGCGCGCTGCGCCCGATTCAGCGCATGTTGGAGATGAGCTAGAAGCAGGCCGGGTCGGCAGGTGGAAGCGCCTGCCCCCACTTACGCCAACTCGGCGAATACCCGCATCATGTCGCGATGGGCGAGCACGGCGCCCGGATCGCGCTGCATGGCTTGCCAGTAGCTGCGTCCGAAGCGGTCGCCGTCTTCGGCCGGCGCCACCAGCGCACGAGCCTGGGCGATCAGGCGGACGGCGTCCTCCTCGGCCGCGGGTTCCTTTTGTTCGAGCGTTTCATCCACCAGGACGACGAACTGCGACAGCTCGCGGAGCCAGCTAAACCGCGGGTCGTTCAAGACCAGATTGAGATACTGGCCGGTGGAGGTGATGCGCTCCACGTCGCGCTCATACGCCTCGCGTTCCAATTCCATGAGTGCCTTGTGGAGACGAAGCAGCCCGTTCCGCAGTGTGAGCAAGCGCTGGCGCGTGTGGTCCTTCATGCGGTCCATGGTATCGCGTTGCCTTCGTCAATGCGGGGTTTGCCGCGGCGTTCGGCCGGCAACGCGCTTCAGCGCCGTCCTACAATATTAGGTCCGGCCCGGCGGGAAACAGGAGAGAATGGTGCGCTTTCAGACCGAAATCCGCGAACGAATCTGCGCCGCCGCCGCTATCGTCTTTTTCGTGTTGTCCGGAATGGCGTTCATCGGCAGCCTGGGCATCGAAGCGGATGAGGCCCTGCCGGCCAGCCCGCTCTATCAACCCAAGTCCTGGTATTACGCCTGGCACTGGGGCCACGCCCGCATTCCACTGATGCACATGAGCTACCTGGGCACGCTGAAGACGTGGATCTGGCGCCCCATTTTTCAGTATTGGGGTACCGGCGCATGGCCCTTGCGCTTCCCCGCCCTGCTGGCCGGAGCCGCCGCCATCTGGCTCTTCTATCGCTTCCTGCGCGCGACCGTGGGCCCTCGCGCGGCGGTGATGGGATGCGCCATTCTGGCCGCCGATGCCGAGTACCTGCTGACGACGACGTTCGACTGGGGTCCGGTTGCCTTCCAGCACCTGCTGATTGGCACCGGCCTGCTGCTGCTGGTGAAGTTCCACCGCTCGGCGAACTCACTATGGCTGGCCGTGGGCTTCTTCTGTCTTGGGCTGGCGGTTTGGGACAAGATGCTGGCGATATGGATGCTGTCGGGGTTGGCGATTGGCGCCCTGGCGGCCGTGCCGCGGCAAATCCTGGCGGCATGGAGTTGGCGGCGGCTGGCGATTGCCGCGCTCGCCGTCTTCGCCGGCGCGCTTCCGGTGGCGCTCTCCAGCCTCCACGACCATTTCGCGGCATTGCGCGAGAACGCCGGACGCACCGTGGCCGACGTGCCCGTTAAGATCACCATCCTCCAGCGGACCATCAACGGGGAAGGACTGTTTGGCTTCATGTTCGCCGAAGACGGGCAAACGCCCGCTCCACACGCCGCCGCCAACCTGGCCGAGCGCCTCAGCGCCGAAATCTCGGAGCGATTCGGCCATCCGCGGCGCAGCCTGCAGCTTTATGCCTGCCTGCTGGCGCTGGCACTGGCGCCGCTGGCGCGCGGCCGGGACCTGCGGGCCATCCTGTTCGCGCTCGTCGCCATGACGGCCGCCTGGATCCAGATGGCCACCACTCCCACCGCCGGTGGCAGCGTGCATCACACCATTCTGTTGTGGCCTCTGCCGGCAATGGTGATAGCGGTCTCTTTCGCCGCAGCTTCGCGCCGGCTCGGCCGCGTCGGCATTCCGGCGGTTGCGGCTCTATTGGCGCTGCTGGTCGCGTCCGACATCCTGGTCACCAACGAATATTTCTGGAAATCGGTACGCAACGGCGGCAGCCACACCTGGACCGACGCGGTGTTTCCGCTCTCCGCCGATTTGATGGCGATGCACCCACCCACGGTCTACTGCGCCGATTGGAACATTTTCGAGAACCTGCGACTGCTCGACCGCGGGGCGCTGCCGCTCCGCAGCGGGATGGATCCGGCCCCGTCGCCAGACATGAGCCTAACCGAGCGCCAGTGGCTGCTCGACATGATCGCCGAACCGAACTCCGTCTGGGTGACGCACACACCCGATTTCGAGTACTTCCCCAAAGTCCGGCCGCGGTTGGACGGTTTCGCCGCAGCCGCGGGCTTCGATCACCGGCTGATCGAGGTCATACCCGACGCCCACGGCCGCCCGACCTTCGAGCTGTATCGCTTTCAAAAGCAGCCGTAAGGGACGGGCACGCCCGTCCCCTACGGCGCCCAGCGGTTGGCGGATATCGTGGACCTGCCGCACTCACTTGGCGGCGAACGCGACCGTGGCTACGGTGTTCTCCCACGCCATCGCCAGTTTGCCTTGATCGCCATCCTTGACCAGCGTGATGGCGAACGTCTCTACTGGGGCGGCGGGCTTGCTCATGGTCATCGCCACGCGGCCGAGGTCCTTAGCGGGATCCTCGGTTGTGTCGCCACCCATCTTGATGCCCCACTGGCCGGTCTGCGTGTTGATGATTAGCGTCCACTGCTTCTCTTCCGGCAGTATGTAGATCGAGTAATCGCCCTTGGGCACCGCCAGGTTGCCGATGGTCAGGTCCAGGTCGGTATGCAGCAAAGTGGCCTGGTTGGCGCCGGCGCGCCACACCTTGTCATACGGAACCAGTCCGCCGAAAATCTGGCGGCCGTGCATGGAGGGTGAGTGATAGCTGATGCGAATCTGCTTGCCGCCGAAATCGACTATGGTGGTCGCGGCGGGGCTCGTATAGTGCGGCGGCTGCGCCAGGGCAACGGAAGCGGCGAGGCAGAACATCCAGATACGGTTCATTTTGGTCACCTCTTTCGTAACGAACGGGTCTGCGCGAAGGCCCGTAATCCGTGTCGCGGCAAAGTGAGAATGTCCTATTTGGGCAAAGTAGAAATGTCCTATTGACAGGGTCCAGCCTGGAGGGTGGACAAAGGACAACTACTGATGACCCAGGTCGAGCGAGACCGGCTGGTGGC
>JBAVIH010000365.1:0-18046 GCA_049686695.1 Bryobacteraceae bacterium
GCTCCTTCTTCGAGATGTGGAGGAAAAACTTGAGGATGACCGTGCCATCGTCGGCCAGCACACGCTCGAAATCGACGATGTCGCGGTAGGCCTGGCGCCAGGCCTTCTCCGGGATGGTGCGCTCCACGCGCTCGTCCAGCACGCGGAAATACCAGCTCCGATCGAAGATCACCATCTCGCCGCGGTTCGGCACCTTCAGCCAGAAGCGCCACAGCCAGGGACGCTGCTGCTCATAAGTTCGCGGCGCGGTGATGGGATAGAGCTTAAAGCCGCGCGGGTCCAGGCGCTGGGTCAGGGCCGCGATCGCGGTGCCCTTGCCGGCGGCGTCCCATCCTTCGAAGACGATCACCGTCGGCACGCCGTGGTCCCAGCACGCTTTTTCCAGATCGTAGAGACGATGCTGCACCGCAGGGAGCGCCTTCTTGTACTCCTCATGCGAGAGCTTCCTTTTGAGGTTGATGTTCTCGAGCATAGCTCCTGCTCCATATTAGTGCATCTTAGTGCATCGCAGGGCAGGTTACTCGGGGCTCTTCGTACATCCAGGTCCGCTGCTTCCGGGTTACCATGCATTATGGCCGGAACTCCCGCAGACCGGGTGCGCCCGTCGTCGTCGTCGTATGCGGTTCGCACGCTTCCGCTCCTTGCCGCACTCAGCTTGTTCGCCAGCGGTCCCGTGTACCGTTCGGTATCGGTCGACGAAAGCGGACAACTGCACATTGTCCTCGATTCCGGTAAAGAGATTCTGACTCCGAAGACTCCGGGGCAGGTGTCTTTTGGATCGCCACTCATTTCACCCGACTCCCGGACAGTCGGCTGGTTGGCGATGTACCCGGATCCTGGCGCCATTCATTACGTCCGCGATCCCATCCCCGGCAAGTTGGTCCTCGTTCGGGCCGGTCGTGTTCTCCACACGTTCACCACGGAGCAGACGTTCTGGGATTGGCAGTTCCAGGATGGCGGCAAGCGGGTGGCCTACTCGACCGGACCCACGCACGGCGGCGCGTCTGAGTGTGTGCTCCGCGACGTTCGATCCGGCGCAATAGTGGCCCGCTGGCAGGTGAGATCGGGGAGCGAGGCGCCGGCCTGGGCGCGAAATCTCCGGCGGTAGACTTCAATATCCGGCTTCGCGTCCGTGGCGGACGGCCAGAATCACAACTTCTTTCCCGTTGTAGCGGTACAGGGCGATGTAAGCTCCCGGTCCAAATTCAATCACCCACTCGCGAAACTCCGGCGGCAGCTCTTCGACGGGACGGCCAATCTCCGGGTGTTTGCCGAGGGCCTTCACCCCCTGCCGGATGGTCTTGACGGCGCGTTGCGCGGCATCCCTGCTCTTAGGAGCCAGAAACTTACGGAGACGGGCCACGTCCAGGAGGGCCGACTGCGACCACTTTAGACGTGGCATTTAGGGGTAGCGGCGTGCTTGCCCGCTTCGAGCTTCGCCAGCCAGGCGTCGGCTTCGCCGGAGGTGACGTGCAGGCCGGTCGTCTGATACTCAGCCCACGCGGCAAGCGCGTCTTGCCGGAACTGCTCGCGCTTCTCCTCGCGTTCCACGTACTGCTCGACGGCCTCGCGCATGACCCAATGCGGCGACCGGCGGCGCACCGAGGCGAGCCGACGTACACGTTGCTTCATCGCGCTATCGAGCTTCAAGCTGGTCGTCGAAAGTGTCGCCATTGCGGGTGCTCCCAGGTGTCACCTGGTAACACTATATCACAGCGGCGTGCGGTCAACGCGGCCGCGTGAGTCTGGATTCCCCTTCGTATTCGCCGGGTGAGTCGAGCCGCCGGGCGGTGTATTTCAATGTGATCCCGTCCCGGTGCGCGGTCACGGCGATACGATAGGCGCGAGTCTCCGTCCGGCCGTGCAGTTCGGCGGTTCTCTCATCGATCCGTTTCCCCGAGACCTGCACGTTTCCAGTCCAGGTGCCGCTGAGATGCCCATCCTGATCTTCGGTCAGCTCGAGCGAATCTTCTCCTCTTTCGCCGGTGCTGTTCCGCCAATATCCCGTCCACCTCCCCGAAAACGATTCGGAATGCTGGGCAAAGGCGGGTCCAGCGGAAAGGCAGACGACCGACAACGCGGCAGCGCCGGTCAAGCAAAAAGACAGTGCAGACAACGCGATGAAGCGCTTCACGATTGAATCTCCAGAGACAAGAGTATAACCCATCCGATCCGCCGGCAACCGCCCTCGGACTCGGCTTGTCTTCCCCGCGCCGGCTGTGGTATCAATAGTAAACCTGGGTAAACAAGAATGGCATACGTAATCGCAGAACCTTGCATCGGAACTAAAGATACCGCTTGCGTCGACGCTTGTCCGGTCGACTGCATCCACCCCAAGAAAGACGAACCCGGTTTCGCCGAGGTGGCGATGATCTACATCGATCCGGTGGAATGCATCGACTGCGGCGCCTGCGTTCCGGTATGCCCCGTGTCGGCGATCTTCGCGCTCGACGATCTGCCCGAGAAATGGGCCGAATACACGGCGCTCAACGCGGCATATTACAAGAAATAGCCCCGCCGCGCCGTCCAGCCGCCGCACGAGATTATCCCACAAGCGAACATGCGCGCCCGGCCGTTTCGCCGTAAGTGATTCCAGTTCAGCGACATCGCCGCCGGCGCGCCGGCATCTGAACTGCACCTGCCGCAAGCATGTTCCGCGATTTTCGCTTCGCCATGCGCTCGCTCTGGCGCAACCCGTCGTTTGCGGCGGTGGCCGCGCTTTCGATCGCGCTGGGGATCGGCGCCAACACGGCTATGTTCAGCATGGCGGACGCGATGCTGTTGCGGCCGGTCCCCGTGCCGCATCCCGCCGCGTTGTTGAACCTGCGTTCCCAGCTTCGCGGCCACGGGGCGGGTTCCATGTCTTACCCGGATTACGTGGATTACCGCGCCCGTACCCGCGCCTTTTCCGGGCTGACGGCATTCCGGCTGGGAACGTTCGGATTTGCAGCCGACCGCGAAGCCTTGCCGGAGATGAAGGCCGGCCTGATGGTCAGTGGCAACTTCTTCGACGTGCTGGAAGTTACTCCGCAACTGGGACGAACATTCCGGCGCGAGGAAGACGCCGTGCCGGGCCGCGACGCGGTAACCGTGATCAGCCACGACCTCTGGCGGCAGGAGTTCGGCTCGGCGCCGGATATCGCGGGCAAGAAGATCCTGGTGGACGGCATCGAGTTCGCCATTGTCGGCGTGGCTCCGGAGAGCTTCACGGGCACCGATCAGTATTTTCGTCCCGCTTTGTATATTCCGCTGATGATGGCGCCGCGCCTGTCGGGGAACGATCACAACCTGCTCGCCAGCCGCGACGACCGCGAACTCATGGTGAAAGGACGCCTCGCACCGGGCGCCAATGCGGAACAGGCAGCGGCCGAGGCACAGGTGATTGCGAGCGGCCTCGCGCAGGCTTACCCGGCCACCAATCGCGACTGGACCGCCGCTGTCCGCACCGAGTTCCAGGCCCGGACCGACGAATCGGGGGACGCAGTGCTGGTGAGCATGCTGGTGGCACTCGCCGGCCTGGTGTTGCTGATCGCTTGCGCCAACGTGGCCAACCTGACGCTGAGCCGCGGCCAGTCCCGTTCCGGCGAAATCGCCGTGCGCCTGGCTATCGGAGCCGGACGCTGGCGGCTGGTCCGCCAACTGCTGACCGAGAGTCTCCTGATCGCCGTGGCTGCCGGGGGCGCCGGCGCGTTTCTCGCCGCCGCGATCATCGCGCCATTCGAACACTGGCGGATACCGTCCCAGATTCCCATCGAGCTCAACGCCCGCATGGATGTGCGCGCGCTGTTGTACGCCATGGGCGCCGCGCTGGCCAGCGCCCTGTTTTTCGGGTTGGTGCCGGCGATCAAGGTGACCAGGGCCGATATCGCAACCGCACTGAAGGCCGGCGGAAGGACCACCACGTCGAACCGGCGTTTTGTGGGCAAGAAACGCCCTGGTGGTGGCCCAGGTCGCGGGGAGCCTGTTTCTGCTGGTTCTGGCGACGCAAATGTACCGCGGCGTGTCGCACCTGCTTTCGGAGCCTCCCGGATTTCGCTCATCGCACATGTTGATGGCCAGCTTCGACCCGCAACTGGTCCATTCGACCGACCAGCAGGCGCGCGGTTTCTACCAGCGCCTGGTGCAGGATGCGCGTCAATTGCCGGGCGCAACCTCCGCCGCCATGGCGGAACTGGTTCCGCTATCGAACCACGTGGGCTCCGCGAACATCGTGCCGGAAGGCTATCAATTGCCGAAGGACAGCAACTCGGTGGACGTGCACAAGAACGTGGTGAGCGATGGCTACTTTAGCACCGCGGACATTCCGATTCTACGGGGCCGGGGATTCCTGGAGACCGACACGGCGAATTCGCCTCGCGTCGCTGTAGTCAACCAACGCTTTGCGGAAACTTATTGGCCAAACCAGAATCCCGTAGGCAAACGGTTTCGATTGGGCGGTCCGCAAGGCGATTGGGTCGAGGTCGTGGGCCTGGCTCGGATGAGCAAGTATAACGGTGTGGTCGAACCGCCGATGGAGTTCCTGTACCTGCCGCTTTCGCAAAACTTCCGCACGCAAATGACCTTGCTGATTGCGACCTCCGGAGCTTCCGATGACCTCGCGCAGCCGATACGCCGGCTGGTCAAGTCCATCGATTCCAACCAACCGGTGATTGGGCTGAGCACAATCGAAGAGTACTTTCGCGAACGGGCCACCAAGGTCATGAACACGCTGACCGGGCTGGTGGGCGGCATGGGACTGCTGGGCCTGGCGCTGGCGCTGTCGGGAATCTATGGCGTGATGTCCTGGTCGGTGGCGCGGCGGCGGCGCGAAATCGGCATCCGGATGGCGGTTGGCGCGGGCCGCCCAGCCGTGGTGGGCATGGTGCTCCAAAACGGAGCGCGGCTCGGTGCATGGGGAACCGGGATTGGGCTGGCGCTCAGCCTGGTGCTGGGCAGGGGCCTCGCCGCCAGCATCTTTCTACCCTCGTTCGACTGGCGTATCGCCGTGCTGGTTGCGATAGCCCTGTTCGCCATGACGCTTGCCGGAGCTTACCTCCCAGCGCGCCGCGCCGCGCGCCTCGACCCCAACCAGGTGTTGCGAGAGGAATAATAGCGTGCCGGGCGTGCCCGGCTTCTATGGTCGGAACTGCCTGAGCCGCGTCACCCGCTTTTCGCCGCCACACCCAGCTTGCGCATTTTGGCCTGCAAGGTGGTGCGCTTCATGCCGAGCCTGGCTGCGGCTCCATCGGGGCCGCCCACTTTGCCGCCCGATTCGCGCAGGGCGCGCTCGATGGCTTCCCGCTCCGCCGCGGCCAGAGTCACCACCACGCCGCCGCCCGAGGCGCGTTTCAACTCGCGCACCGGCGCGTGCAGCGCCGACCCGGGCGAGAGAATCACCGCCCGTTCGATGAAATTGGCCAGCTCGCGAATGTTGCCCGGCCAGTGATAGCGCGCCAGCGCCTCCATGGTTTCGGCGGGGATGGAGGTGATGCGCCGGTTCATCCGCCGCGCGTTCTGTTGCACGAAGTAGCGCACCAGCAGCGGAATGTCCTCGCGCCGGTCGCGCAGCGGCGGCACGGTGATGGGAAACACGTTGAGCCGGTAATAGAGGTCGGCGCGGAACTGCCGCTCTTCCACCATGGCGGCCAGGTCGCGATTGGTGGCGGCCACCAGGCGGGCGTCGGTGCGGATGGTGCGGGAACTGCCCAGCCGTTCGAATTCCCGCTCCTGCAGCACGCGCAGCAGCTTGGTCTGCAGCTCGATGGGAATCTCGCCCACTTCGTCCAGAAACATGGTGCCGCGGTGGGCCAGCTCAAAACGGCCGATGCGCTGCGCGATGGCGCCGGTGAACGCGCCTCTTTCGTGGCCGAACATCTCGCTTTCGAGCAGCCCGGTGGGGATGGCGGCGCAGTTCAGCTTGACGAAGGTGCCCTGGCGGCGCGAGCTGAGGTTGTGGATGGCGCGCGCCAGCAGTTCCTTGCCGGTGCCGGTCTCGCCGCAAATCAATACCGTGGAATCGGTCGGCGCCACGGTTTCCACCTGCTTCAAATTGGCCTTGAGGGCGCGGCTCTGGCCGATGATTTCCTCGAAACGGCTGTCGGTGCGGATTTCGTCTTCGAGATAAACCTTTTCTTCCGCCAGGCGGGCGTTCAGCTCCTCGATCCGCCGGTAAGAAAGCGCGTTGTCGAGCGCGATCGCCACCTGCCCTGCCACCTGAGTATAGAAATCCATGTCGCCCTGGGAGAAGAACCGGTCGCGCCGCGAACCCACCGTGAGCACGCCCAGAGTCTCGCCGTGCGCCACCAGCGGCATGGCGCAGAACGATCGCATGCCCTCGGCCGCCATCACCCTGCCGGTGACCGGCGCGATGGCATCCAATTCGTCGAAGCTGAAAATGCGCCCCTGGCGCGTGCGGAACACGTACCCGGCCACGGAATCGTCAACCGGAACCAGCGCGTCTTCGCGGAGCGCCCCCGCGCCATCCGGAAAATCCAACGCCACCACCCGCAGATCCCCGCTTTCCGCATCGAGCAGCAGCAGGCTGGTGTAGTCCAATCCGAAAACGTGGCGCAGCGAGGCGGATGCCGAGCGGAACAACTCCTTGCTGGCCACCGAGCCGACCACCGCATTGTTGATTTCGAGCAGCGCCCGCAGCCGGTCGCGCTCGCGCGCCAGCGCCTGCTCGTAAGTCCCTGCAGCTTCGAAGTTTAACGCGTTATCCACGGCCACCGACACCTGGTGCGCCACCTGCTGCATGAATTCGATTGTCTCGGCCGAGTAAGCGTCCGGCTTGGTGGATCCAAAGGTCAGGCCGCCGATCTGCCGTCGCGCCGTGCGCAGGGGCAGCACGCAGAGCGATCGGACGCGGTTGGCCGCCAGGATCTCGCGCAGCTTCTCGAACGGCCACTCGGGGCCCATCCGCGGCACGTAATACGGGCGCCCGGTTTCCAGCGCCACCATGGTCGGAGTCTCGGAAAAAGACAGCGGGCCAGGCAGTTCGCCGGTCACCGGCCGATCGCTTTCGAGAATGTGCACGCGCACCACCCGCTCCTCGAAGTCCACCAGGGTGAGGGTGATGTAATCGAACTCGACCAGGCGCTTCAGCGAGCGGCTCAGCTCGCTGAACAAAGTGGCAAGCTGGCGCGCGGTGGAAATCGATTCGGCGACTTCCAGCAGCGCTTCGTAACGCGCCTTAACGGTCGCCGGACCTGTCGTGGAAGAGGGAATCATGGGGGCTGCCAGCCGGCTGTTCCTCAACCGTAACACAGCCCGCCCGGCCGATGCCTTCTTCCACCAGAGCTTGGATGAGCGGCGTCGCCGCGTTTAGCCGGACGTCTTCACGGTGCATATCCGAAAGCAGCGATTGCCCCTCGGCATCGACGAAATCCACCTCGCTCAGGTCGAGCGACGCGATCCGCCCGGCGGTAGTCGATGACGCCGTCCGCCAGCATTGGCGCAACTCCTCCACCCACGGTCCGGAAAGCTTGCCTTCGAGCTTGATCCGCAGCTCGCGGGCGCTATCGTGAATCGTAATCCGCAGCATGGCCTGCTGTGCTCCAATGCACGCGGCCTGCCAGCAGCCGGTTTGCGCCGTTTCAGCAGTTTAGCCACCGGCTGCCGGACCGGGCTCCCGCCAATTGCCGAAATGCGGGCAGTTCCCGTAACGCCGGCGGTCTTACCGCCGGTGTTATAGCGCTACTACCGCGGTTTCACGTCTCCGCAATCCGGGCTGAGGTACTTCGTATTGACGGTGATGCTCACCTTCGTCCCGCCATCTTGCGTCATCTGCATGGTTACCCTGCCGGATTCCGGGCTGAGCGCCTCGAAGGACATCTTGCCGATGACTTTGCCCCGGTCCGAGGTGCACTCGACCTCAGCTTCCTGCCTGGAGGCGGACGAACTGACCAGCTTGTACTGGCAGGTCTTCTTCGCATCGCTGCCGAAGTCCAGCGCCCGGCTCAGCGATTCCTTGGTCAGGCACGACTTGACCACGGTGGGCTGGCCGCCCCGGCCCGCCATGGCGCTTTCCATCTGCGCTCGCGCCTGCGGCGGCAACTTGGATAACATCTCTTCGGGCAACTGCACCTTCGAAGTTATCGTGGCTTCCCACAATCCGGGCTTCATCGCCAGCGGCGTGAAGTCGGCCGCGGCCGCTATCAGCGGCAGCAGCAGCATGGTTCCCATCACGATCCGTCTTTTCATGATTCCTCCGTACGGTCCCGCACAGGGGCCGATCAGTCAAAGCATCGCACGCACGAGCTCGGCCGCGCAATGGGGGAGTTAGTGCATGGCGCCGCCGCGGGTCTGATAGCGCGGTTTCTTCATAACCAGCAACAGCGGCAGCATGAGCAGGAAAACCACCGAAAGCACCAGGAACGTGTCGACGAACGAGACCATGGAGGCCTGCCGTTGGACCATGCCCCAGATGGCCCCGTAGGCGCGCCTCAGCGCGGCGGCGGGGTCGCTCCCGTGCGCGAGCATGCTGGTCTGGATGCCCCGAGCCATCGCCCGCACGCGCGGGTCCAGCGCGGTGACGTGCGCCCCCAGCATTTGCGTATTGTACTGCTGGCGCCGGAACAAATAGGTGGTGGCGCTGGCGATGCCGAAGCTGCCGCCCAAATTGCGCATCAGGTTGAACATGCTGGTGGCGTTGCCCATCTCTTCCCGCGAGATGCGATCCATGGTGGCGGTGGTCAGCGGCACGAACAGCATCGCCAGCGCCGCGCCCTGAATGAACTGCGGCCAGAAGATATCCCAGTAACCGGCGTTCAAGTTCAGCCGGCCCAGTTCGTAGAGGGTCCAGGCGGCAACGGTCAGACCGCAGGCCAGCACCTTGCGCGGGTCGAAGCGGCTCAGCACGGTGCCGACCAGCGGCATCATCAGGAACGATCCCAGACCGCGCGGCGCCATGGCAATACCGGCATCGAGCGCCGAGTATCCGAGCAGCGTCTGCAGAAAAACCGGCAGCAACAGCAGGCTGGCATACAGCACGAAGCCGAGCACGGTCATCAGAAACACGCCGGCGGCGTAAGTCCGCTCCTTGAATACGCGCAGGCGCACCACCGGATCGCGGGTCGAAAACTCATGCGCCACGAAAATCGCCAGTCCCGCCACCGCGACCGCGGTCAGCGCGGTGATCCAGTACGAGGCGAACCAGTCCGCCTCCTGCCCCTTGTCGAGCACCACCTGGAGCGCGCCCACCCATACGACCAGCAGACCGATGCCCCAGTAGTCGATTCCCAGGCCGCGCCGGCGGATGTAGGGCGGATCGAAGATGAACAGCCGCGTCATGACGATCGACGCCAGGCCGACCGGCAGATTGATGTAGAACACCCACCGCCAGCTCCAGTTGTCCGTCAGCCAGCCGCCGATCATCGGGCCGAGCATGGGCGCCACCACGATGCCGAGGCCCCAGAACGCCATCGCCTTGCCGCGGTCGTGTGGCGGGAAAGCCTCCAGCATCACGGCCTGCGAAAGCGGCTGCAACGCTCCGCCGGTGGCCCCCTGGAGCACGCGGAACACGATCAACATGCTCAGCGATGGCGCCAGGCCGCACAGGAACGAAGCCGCCGTGAATCCGAACACGGCCGTGATCAGGATCCGCTTGCGCCCGAAGCGGCTGGCCAGCCACCCGGTCATCGGAAGGATCACCGCGTTGGCCACCAGGTAAGAGGTCAGCGCCCACGCCGCTTCGTCCACGCTCACCGAAAGGCTGCCCGCGATGTGCGGCAGCGACACGTTGACCACGGTCGTGTCCAGCACTTCCATGAAGGTGGCGAACATGACTGCGACGGCTACAATCCAGGGATTGATTTGCGGAACTTGCGCGCTTTCGGACGGCATCCGGACTCTATGCTTATTTTGTAGCACGCGCGGTCCCGCATCTGCACACCCAACAGCGGCAAAGCGCCCTCGGGCCGTTAGCGGAGAGCGGCGATCGCCGGCGCGTCTTCCGGCGTCGAAGCGTCCGGCAGGGCTGCTACAATAAGGTCGGATTACCCGGTCCGGCGCGCCGGGATGGCGCGTTGCTCGTCGATCGGCATAAACTAAACGGAGAAACGGTAGGCCTTATCATGCGCACGATCCAACTGTTCGCTGCCGCTGCCGCGCTGCTGACGCTGGTCTCTTGCAGCCGGGATCCCAATGTCGTGAAGCGGCGCTACCTGGAGAGCGGCAACCGGTACTTTGACAGGGGCAAGTACAAGGAAGCCGCCATCATGTACGCCGACGCGCTGCAGAAGGACCGCTTATGGGGGCCGGCCCACTACAAGCTGGGTCTAACCTGGATCAAGACCGGCAACCTGGGCGGCGCCGTTAGCGAACTCCGCAAAGCCATGGAGCGCCTGCCTCAGGACTCACAGGACCACTGGGATGCGACCGTCAAGGTTTGCGAAATCTATCTGGCGGCGGAACAGGCCCGCGACAATCCGGTCATGATGACGGAAGTCGAGAAATACATCAAGGAACTGCTGGCGCGAAACCCCAGTTCTTCCGATGGGCACCGGCTGTATGGCGATTTCAATTTCGTGCGCGCGCAACACGATCTCACGATGGGCCGCCGGGACGAGGGCAACAGCGAACTCGACGTCGCGCAAGCCGAATACGAAATAGCCAATGCCCGGAAACCCGGCCAGACCGTGGTCATGATGGAGATGGCGCGGGTGGCGGCCAAGAAGGGCAAGCTTGACGAAGCCGAGAAGTTCTACCGGCAGGTGATCGACAAAGACAAGACCTTCCCAACCGCCTACTACGAGCTGTACCGCTTGCAGGTGCAGGGGGAAAAGAATATGGACGCGGGCGAGCAGACTCTGAAGCTCGCCTACCGGAATAATCCCAAGGCGTACGCTTTTCTGAGCTCGCTGGCGCTGCACTACAGTTTTCAGGGCCGCAAGGACGAGATGCTCCAAGTGCTGCAGCAGATCAAGTCCCTGAAGGACTTCCCGGATGGATACCTGGTGGTGGGCGATTTCTACCGGCGGCTGGGCGACACCGATGCGGCGACCAAAGAATACCGCCAGGGCCAATCGCAGGATCCCAAGCGGAAGACGGTGTACCAGAAGCGCATCGTGGAAGCATTGATGGCGCGCGGGAAGTCGGCCGAGGCGGAGGATATCAACCGCCAGATACTGAAGGACAACCCGCAGGACAGTTTCGCCAAGGAAGTCGAGGGCAGCCTGCTGCTAAACCGCGGCGAACTCGGCGCCGCCATGGTGGATCTGCAGGCTGCGGTCACGGCCGACCCGAAGAACCCGGCGAGCCATTACCGGTTGGGCCTGGCGCACAAGGCGCGGGCTATGGCCGACCGCTCCATCGCGGCCGGCGAGTTGGAACAAGCCCGCCAGGAGTTCGAAAGAGCGCTGGCAATTCGTTACGACTTCGTGATGGCCCGGTTGGAACTGGCGCGGATGGAAATCGCCAGGGGAGATTACGAGGCCGCCATGAAAACGGCCGAGGAGGCGCTGAAGACCGACCGGTCGAACCTGTCCGCCAAGATTATCGAATCGGCCGCGCTGCTGGGACAGAAAAAGACCGCCGAGGCGCGGCAGTTGTTGGAAGGCTTGCGCCTCCAGACCCCCAATTCACCGGACGTGGTCTATCAGTTGGGAGGAGTGAGCCTGATCGAAAAGAAGTACAAAGAGGCCGATGAGGAGTTCCGGCGCACCTACGAACTCAATCCGTCCAATATCCGCGGGATGACCGGGCTGGTGGAGAGCGATTTGGAGCAGAACAAATCCGACGCCGCCATCCAAACTCTCAAAGAGGAACTAGCCAGGAACCCCGAGCGCAACGACATGAAGCTGTTGCTGGCCGACGTGGAAGTGAGGGTCGGCAAGTTCGACGACGCGGTCGCCGACTACCAGGCGATCCTCGACAAGATGGGCAAGGATTCCAAGGCTCGGGCCCGAATCTATGTCCGGCTTGGCGAAGCCTACCGCCGCAAAGGAGATCCCGCCGGCGCTATCCAGGCGTTCCAGAAAGCGCGCGAGATTCTTCCCGACGACGTGACGGTGCTGGCTTCATTGGCGCTGGTGCTCGATGCCGCGCAACGTTGGAGCGAAGCTATGAAAGTGTACGAAGCCGCCATCAAGCTGCAGCCCAACGACGCCGTCAGCCTGAATAACGACGCGTTTCTCATCGCCGAACACGGCGGCGACCTGGATCAGGCTCTCACCAGGGCGCAACGCGCCACCCAATTGCTGCCCAAATACCCCGAAGTGGCCGATACGCTGGGCTGGATCTACCTGAAGAAAAACCTGAGCGATCAGGCGCTGGAGATCTTCAAAAGGAACGTAGCTGCGCAGCCGAACTCTTCCACCTACCGCTATCACCTGGGCATGGCGTGGTACCAGAAGGGCGACAAGAGCCAGGCGCACCTGGCGCTGGTCGAGGCACTGAAGTACAATCCTTCGGGGTACGAGAGACAGAAAATACAGGAGTTGCTGGCCAAACTCTGAAAGGCCGGTCAATCGCTCCGTCAAGGGGCTCGATGCCCGCGCACAGAACGGGTTTCGCGCGCGGCTATTGGGAGGCGCCGGCCGCCCGCTTCAGGTCGCGATCGATTCTTTCGATGTAGAGGATGGTTTCGCGGTAAGGCGGAATTTGGTTATGATATTTCTCCAGGGCCTCGGGGCCGGCGTTATAGGCCGCCAGCGCGTGCCAGAGCTGCCCGTCGTATTTGAGCAGCAGGTCGCGCAGGTAGCGGGTTCCGGCATCGACGTTTTGGGCGGGATCGGCCGGATCGACTCCGAGGTCGCGGGCCGTCAGTGGCATCAGTTGCATTAGGCCCACGGCGCCCTTGGGAGACAACGCCCGTGGGTCGAAGCCGGATTCGGCAGCCATGACGCTGCGAATCAACTGGCGCGGCAGACCGTATTTGTCGGCGGCGGCATCGGCCAACTGCTGGGGTTCGATTGGGGTGACCGGGTCCGGCCTTTGAGGTTCGCCCTGGAGTGCGGGTTCCGGCGGGGCTATGCCGTCCGGTTCGAAGCCGGCGATAGCGGAGCGGTCGAGCTCGGTGTAGCCGGCGCCCGAATACAGCCGGATTCGAGATCCGGCGAGTTCGTGGCCGTCCACGTGCAAGCGTGATCCGCTGGCGAAGACGGCAAACTCTCCCGCCCACCCCGAAGTGGCCGCAATCATCCAGACGATTAGCGCAAGACGCATGACCATCCTATATTGTGACGCAAGCGAAGCCGCCGGCGTGCAGTTTCGTGAGCTTTTTTCCGATTTGTTATCGTAAAGGGAGCGCTTGGCGTTATGCCATTTCACATCCAACCGATTCGGGAGATTCTGGTTCGCCCGGCTTTGCCGTCGTCGCTCTCCCGGATGACGGAGCTGGCCTACAACATTTTATGGAGCTGGGAGCCGTTGCAGCGCGCCCTTTTCCGGCGCCTCGACCCGGCGTTGTGGCGGGAGTGCGGGTACAACTCGGTGCTGATGCTGGGCCGGGTATCGCAAGCCACGCTGGACAGGGCCGCTTCCGATGCACGCTACCTGGCGCTTTACAAGCTGGCTTGCGAGGCATTCGACGCTCACGTCAGGAAGGCGCCGCTCGCGGCCGACGGCAAGCTGATCGCCTATTTTTCCGCCGAGTATGGCCTGACCGAGTGCCTGCCGGTGTATTCGGGCGGCCTGGGCATCCTTTCCGGCGATCATCTGAAGTCTTCGAGCGACCAGGATTATCCGCTGGTGGGCATCGGGCTGCTCTATCAGCAGGGCTATTTCCGCCAGGCGTTGAATCCGGACGGGTGGCAGCAGGAGCGTTACCCGACCAACGATTTCTACACCCTGCCGCTGGTCCCGCTCAAGAACGCGGCGGGCCACGACCTGAAAGTGACGG
The DNA here is from genome assembly GCA_049686695.1 of Bryobacteraceae bacterium. Classification (GTDB taxonomy): domain Bacteria; phylum Acidobacteriota; class Terriglobia; order Bryobacterales; family Bryobacteraceae; genus Bog-375. The sequence goes on from JBAVIH010000365.1 coordinate 13,820, forward strand.
TGCAGTTGCCCACCGGCGACGTGTATATCCAGGTATGGAAACTGGATGTCGGGCGGATCGCGCTCTACCTGCTGGATACCAACATTCCGGAGAACGTGCTGCCGCAGGATCGCGACATCACCGATTCGCTTTACGGCGGCGACATCGATACGCGCATCCGCCAGGAGATCGTGCTGGGCATCGGCGGCATGCGGGCGCTGGAGGCCGTCGGAGTGAAGCCCACCGTGTTCCACATGAACGAGGGGCACTCGGCGTTTCTGGTGCTGGAGCAGGTGCGGCGATACATGGGCCAGGACAAGCTCAGCTTCGAGGAGGCGCTGGAAGCCGCCCGCTCCAGCAACGTGTTCACTACCCACACGCCGGTGCCGGCGGGTATCGACCTGTTCGATCCCGGCATGATGTACCACTATTTTTCCGCCTACTGCGGCGAGATCGGCATCGACTTCAACCAGTTGATGGGGCTGGGAAGACGCAACCCGTACGACCGCGACGAGCGCTTTTCGATGGCCGTGCTGGCGCTGAAGACCTCGGCCTACCGCAATGCAGTGAGCCGGCTGCATCGGCACATCTCGCAGGAAATGTTCCACGACCTGTGGCCGCAACTGCCGGTGTGGGAAGTCCCGATCACTTCGGTCACCAACGGGGTTCACGCGCCGAGCTGGCTGAACGGCGACCTGGCCGGGCTATACGACCAGTACCTGCAGCCGGACTGGCGCGAGCGGTTCAACGACGTCTCGATTTGGGAGCAGGTGAAAGACATCCCCGACGAGGAACTGCTGGAAGCGCACCGGCGGCGGAAGCGGCGCCTGGTGGCCTTCGTGCGGGAACGGCAGAGTTCCTCGGCGGCGCGGCGCCAGGCGGCGGTGGCGGAAGTGCGGCATTCGAGCGAAGTGCTGGATCCCAACGCCTTCACCATCGGTTTTGCGCGGCGCTTCGCCACCTACAAGCGCGCCACGCTGTTGTTTCGCGATGTCGAGCGGCTGAAGCGCGTCCTGCTCCACAAGGAGATGCCGGTGCAGATTGTCATCGCCGGCAAGGCGCACCCCAAGGATCAGCCGGGTAAGACCTTCATTCGCGAGATTGTCCAGCTTTCGCGCGACCCGGAACTGTGGAAGCACCTGGTCTTCGTGGAAGACTACGACATGAAGGTGGCGCGCGAGCTGGTGCAGGGCGTGGATTTGTGGGTGAACAATCCGCGGCGCGGCGAAGAAGCGTGCGGCACCAGCGGGATGAAGGCCGCCATCAACGGCGTGCTCAACCTCAGCATTCTGGATGGCTGGTTCGACGAAGCCTACGAACACTCGGGCGGCTGGGCGATCGGCGAGCGCGAACCCTACTCGGAGGACCAGGACGCGCTGCACGCCAGCGCCATCTATTACCTCCTGGAGAACGAGATTGTGCCGATGTTCTTTGAGCGGCGCGAGCATGCGCCGCGCGATTGGGTGCGGCGCATGAAACAATCGCTGATGTACATCACGCCGCAGTTCGATTGCCGGCGCATGGTTCGAGAGTACATGGATCAGTTGTACCAGCCGGCTCACGAACAGCACCTCCGAACGGTGGCCGGGCATTTCAGCCTGACGCACGAAAGGGCGCGTTGGAACGCGCGCGTGCGGGAGGTGTGGGATCGCGTGCGGTTCGTGGATTCCGGCGACGGGCCGACCGGTTCCTGGATCAGCGGCAAGCCGATACCGGTGCGCGCCACCATCGACCTGGCCGGGTTGCAGCCGGAGGACGTGAGAGTGGAACTGGTGATGGGCCGGGTGAGCAGCAATGGACATCTGGAGGAAACCGAGGTGATGGTGCTGCCGGTTTTCGAGCAGCAGGGCGCCGCGACGGTATTCGGGAAGGAGATCCTGCCCGACCGCACCGGCCGGCTTGGCTATGCCCTCCGCGTCAGCCCGAACCATTTTGACGACCCGCTGACCCGGCCCTGCACCAGCCTGCTGAAGTGGAGTTCGGGCGGGTAACGATCGAGGGTACGGGGAATCCCCGGCAAAACTAGTATTACTCTTGGCTCTTATTCCTGGGAGGGGGGATGCAATTGCACCTCATTCCGTGGTATGTATGAGTTTAGGCATTGGCGGGAGGCCGAATCTGTTCGGCTCGCAATCGGATACCCCGCCCCAGCCCCTCTAGTAATCCCACGTCGCCCACCTGGCCCATGGACCGGCCTGCGGCGGACGTGGTTTGTGTTGGAATACGCCCGGAAAAGCTGATTCGACAATCGAAAGCTCTCTTCTCCCGCAGATACGGAGTTAACCTCCATGGACAGCGATCGCAAATACAGACAACACGGGTACATGGACTCGGACCGCGACGGCAGGGGTCCCCGGGACGACCGTCCCAAGCCGCAAGGTCCGCGCCCGCCCATCGACGTGACCGGCCCCCGCTTGCCGCGTCTGGTTCAACACGTGGCGGCCTCCCGCTGCTATAACTGCTCGACGGCGTTGCCGGAGGGCACCGACTTCAACGGCGCGTGCCCGAAGTGCAGTGCCGCGCTGCACTGTTGCAAGCAGTGCTCGCACTTCGAGCCGTCCATGCGCTTTCAATGTCTGAAGCCGATCCCGGTGCGCATCGCGGTGAAAGACGGGGCCAACGAGTGTAGCCTGTTCACGCCGCGGGTGACCGTGGCCCGCGAAGGAACCTCGAACGGAACGGGCGCGAACTCCTCGGGGCCGGCCGGTCCACCCGTGCCGCGCAACCCGGAAGATGCGCGCAGCGCTTTCGACAAGCTGTTCAAGAAACTATAGTGGGGTAGGTTGACAACCTGCGGACGACCCGGAGAGTGCCTCGGCCAATCGGTCCAGCCAGGCGGCCAGGCCGGCCCTGCACTCGAGTACGAATCTGATCCCGAAGTTTCCCGGCCGCGAGATCGCTCACCGCGCCGGTGGCCAGACAAAGGAGCCGTGAATTGTTGATGCGTTTTCTGGTGGGGCTGATGCGCGGCCTGCACAACACCATCGGCATCAGCACGCCGCCACCCGAACAAGAGCGCCTCTACGTGTTTGTATGGCTCGCCATCGGCGTGCTGATGGCGCTGTTCTTACTCGTCATGCTATGGGTGATGCAGTAGAGGGCAGGCGCCGGCTGCGCGAGGCGTCCTGGTAAGGGCTTAGAACGGGATGTCGTCGATTGGCCCACTCTGGCCCGTTCGATTGGACGCCCGCTGGAAGTAGAAATTGGCGTGTCCGTCCTTTGTGCGCTTGGCTATTCCGATGGGCCGGTCCACCAGTTCCCTGAGGCGGGCCGGCAACTCGGACAAGCGCGATACCGCCAACCCGCACTTCTCAAGATCCTCTCTGAGGTACGGGAGTGTGTTCTCGGTGATGACCCGGTTCTTCGTCACGACGCGGTTTATCGCTTGCGGCCCCCGGATTCGCAGTTTCCAGATGACCACCGGGCGGCCGGTTGACACCGTTTCCGATAGTTGCGCGTCTTCAATCACCGCATCGTAAGTTCCATCCGGAATATCCTGATAAAAATCATCCGCAGGAACCGCCGTCTTCGTCCATTCCTCGTCAAACCGGGCAAGATCGCCCACCGGCGGGTCACTCTGAGTCGGTAGAGCCATGGCGAAAAACCTCCATCACTCTTAGTAGTGCGGGCCGGTCGCCGACTTCTCACCTTATATGGACACAAGAACGCGGCCGCGTCCGTTTCAGAACGGAACGTCGTCGTCGCTGATGCCCTGGCCCATGTCGTCGGGCGGGGCGGAGGGCGCGGATTGCGGCCGGGCGGCTGCGCGAGGCATCGAGACCACGCGGTCCGAATCGCCGGCGCCTTCGCGGCTGCCTCCGCCGAGCAGCACCAGGCTGTTGGCGTCGCAGATCACTTCGGTGATGTACTTCTTCTGGCCTTCCTTGTCCTCATAGCTGCGGGTTTCGATCCGGCCTTCCAGATAGACCTGCTTGCCCTTCAGCAGGAAGGTGGAGACGTTCTCCGTCTTCCACATGACGATGTTGTGCCAGTCGGTGATGTCCTTCCACTCGCCGGTCTGCGGGTCTTTCTGGCGCCGGCCGGTGGCGAGCGAAAACTTGGAAATCGAGATGCCGCTGGCGGTGAATTTGGTCTCGGCGTCTTTGCCGAGATTGCCGAGCAATATGACTTTGTTGACGCTTCGAGATGCCATCTTATCCTGAACTGTATCACAACCGGCGGCCGAACACCGGCGTTGCGGCGGCGATTACTCTGGCCGGGGCCGGCGGCAAGACCGCCGGCGCTACC
>JBAVIH010000366.1:0-14413 GCA_049686695.1 Bryobacteraceae bacterium
CGCTCGGCCGAGCCGACGCTGGTGCCGCCGAATTTCATTACGAGCAAATCGGTCAATGGAATTCCTTCCCGTTGGTCACGCGCGAGCGGACGATCTTGAGAATGGCCTCCTCGACGCCCTCGATGCCGAGCGGCGTGGAATCCAGGTAGACCGCGTCCGGAGCCTGCGCCAGCGGGGCGTCGGCGCGGGTGCTGTCGCGCCGGTCGCGTTCGCCGATCTGGGCGGCCAACTGTTCTTCGTCGATGGTCTCGCCCTTGGCGCGTCCTTCGGCCAGCCGCCGCCGCACACGCTCGCCGGGCTGCGCATCGAGGAAAATCTTGACTTGGGCGTCGGGGAAGACCACCGTCCCGATGTCGCGGCCTTCCATCACCACGCTGGCTTTCTCGCCGATGGCGCGCTGCTTGGCTACCATGGCGCGGCGCACGCCCGGGAGCACCGCCACGCGGGATGCGCCGTTCGAGACCTCGGGAGTGCGAATGGCTTCGGTGACGTCTTCGCCGTTAAGGCGGATGCGGCCCGGGGAAAGCTCGATTTCCGAGGCGAGCGCCAACTGCTCCATGCGGTGGTGGTCGCCGAAGTCGACACCCCGGCGGATCGCCCACAGAGCCACCGCGCGGTACATGGCGCCGGTATCGATATAGGTGAAGCCCAGCCGCTCGGCCAGGCGCCGGGCGATAGTGCTCTTGCCGGCTCCGGCGGGCCCGTCGATGGCCACCACCACGCGCTGCGAATCGCTGTTTCCCAATCCAGTAGAATAACAGGGCGGCGGACCGGGGGCTAAAGCCCAATCCCTGCCGCGACCCGGCGTGGGATTCGCAGAACATGGCCTTTAGGCCCTGTAGACGAGCGACAGACCCGCGGGAAGTTCGTCCACGAACTTCAGGGACAGCTTACCGGGCTGACGCGCGATATGATCGAGACACCGCCATGACTCGCCTATTGTCGTTCGCACTCGTCATTCCCATGATCGCCGCCGCCCAGCCGCCCGAGGCTCGTCCGCTGCGCATCGCCATCGCCGGGCTGAACCACGGCCACGTTTGGGCATTTGTGCATAGCGCGCAAAGTCGCCCGGCCGATGTCGCCGTCGTCGCGGTTTGGGATCCCGATCCCGCGCTGTTGGCAAAATGCGCCAGTTCGAACCACGTTTCCAAGAGCCAGCTCTTTACCGATCTCAACCAAATGCTCGACGCGGCGAAGCCCGAAGCCGTCGCCACCTTCACCGACACTTTCTCGCACGTCAAAGTCGTCGAAGCCTGCGCTCCGCGCCACATACCCGTGATGATGGAAAAGCCGCTGGCCGTGGATAGGAACCAGGCGCACGCCATCCGGCAGGCCTCCGAGCGCTATCACACCCCCGTGATCGTCAACTACGAAACCACCTGGTACCGCAGCCACGCCGAGATGTGGACCCTGCTGCACGAGCAGAAGGCCGCCGGAGAGATCCGCAAAATGGTGGCGATGGACGGCCACCAGGGTCCCCAGGAGATCGGCGTGCAGCCGGAGTTTTTCGGCTGGCTGAGCGACCCGGTGAAGAACGGCGCCGGCGCCCTCTTCGATTTCGGCTGCTATGGCGCCAATCTGATGACCTGGATGATGGACAATCAGCGTCCGCTGAAGGTGACGGCATTGACGCAGACCGACAAGCCCGCGATCTACCCGCACGTCGATGACGAAGCCACCGTGCTGCTCGAATATCCCAAGGCGCAGGGCATCATTCAGGCGTCCTGGAACTGGCCGGTGGGCCGCAAGGACTTCGAGGTCTACGGCGCCAAGGGCTATGCCATCGCGACCGGTGGCGACAACTTGCGCGTGCGCCTGCCCGGCGCGACGGCCGAAGAGACGCGCACGCTGCCGGAACTGAAGCCGCCGGACGCCGATTCCATTTCGTATCTGATCGCCGTGGCTCGCGGCAAGATCGAGCCCCACGGCCTCTCATCAATCGAGAACAACCTGATCGTGATCGAAATCCTCGACGCCGCGCGCGAATCCGCGCGGACCGGCCGGACGATAACGCTAAGCCGGTGAGCTTGCCGGCGTGGCGCGGGCTGTCAAGCCCAATGCCACCTGCGTCTGCGCGAGTCCCCCTGGACCCGATCTTCGTTCGGAGCACGCGCGCACTGACCGCCCTACACCTTCGCCAGCTTCCAGGTCCCGCGCCGGAACCACGCGACTCCGACCACCGCCAACACCGATTCGGCAATGCAGATGGCCAGGTATACGCCGCGCGGTCCCAGCCCCGCCCATCCGGCCAGCAGCCAGGCCAGCGGAATCTGCAGCAGCCAGTAGCAGTAGAAATTCATCCAGGTTGGCGTCGCCGTATCGCCGGCCCCGTTGAAAGCCTGTTCCACGATCATTCCCCAGGCGTAGCACGGGTAACCCAGGCTGACATAGCGAAGGCAGGACACCGCCACCGGCCCCACCGCGGCATCGGTCGTGAACAGGCCCACCAGCGGCCGCGCCGCGCCGATAAAGCACACCGCCACCGCCGCCAGAAACGCCATGTTGTACATTCCACCCACCCACACCGCGCGCTCCGAGCGCTCCGGCCGGTGTGCGCCCAGGTTTTGCCCCACCAGCGTGGCGGCTGCCGCCGCGATGCCCCACGACGGCATCAGCGCGAAAAGAACGATGCGCAGCGCCAGCGTGTAGCCGGCGATGGCCGCGCTGCCGAAGCGCGCGTTGATGCGCGCCAGGCTGACCCAACTCGCCGTCGAGACGAAGTACTGGAGCATCGCCGTCGAACCCACCCGCAGCAGCCGCCCCATCACCGGCCAATCGGGCCGCACATGGCGCAGCGCCAGCCGCACCCGGCTCCTGCCGCGGAACAGAACCGCGAGCCGGTACACAACGCCGAGCGACCGCCCGATGGTGGTCGCCACCGCCGCGCCGGTCACTCCCAACCGCGGGAAAAACGCGAAGCCGTAAATGAAGCACGGGTCCAGCGCCATGTTGATCAGGTTGGCCAGCCACAGCGTCCGCATCGCGGCGGCGGCGTCCCCCGACCCGCGGAATATCCCGTTGATCAGGAACAGCAGCACGATGGCCACGTTGCCCCCGAGCACGATGCTCGCGTAACCCGCTCCGGCGTGGATCACCGGCGCCGGCGCGCCCATCAGCCCGAGCAGGCGCGCGGCCAGGAACACGCCTGCTACGCCGGTCGAGATGCCCACCGCCGCGCCGCAAACAATCGCCTGCCCGGCCGCGACCGCGGCCCCTTCCCGATCCTTTTCGCCGATCCGCCGCGCCACGGTTGACGTGGCCGCCATGCTGAGACCCAGCGCGATGCTGAAGACCAGCGCCACCAGGCCTTCCGTCAGCCCCACCGCCGCCAGCGAATCCGCGCCCAGCCGCGCCACCCAGAATGCATCCACCACGCCGAAGGTGGATTCCATCGCCATCTCGAGCATGGTCGGGATGGCCAGCAGCGCGATGCCGCGGCTCAGGCTGCCTTCGGTGAAATCCCGATCGCTTCCCGCCAGCGCCTCTCGCAGAAAGTCGCGCTGGCGGGAAAAAGTACTCTTCTCTGTCGCCTGCATGGGAAAGCCCTCGCGGAGCAGAGCTCCGCACTGACCTGGTTCTTGGGTTAACGAGGAAAGAAACTACCGGAAGCGCCCTCGGCGCTTACCGAATAGCGATGGTGGGACAAGGCTCTCGCATGGGCGAAATCACCTGGAAGCTATCTTATCACGAGCCTGAACAGACTTCAAAAAGCAGCATGAGGCTGTTGACAGACGAAAGCGTCTGTCCCACTCTGCTGTCCTTCGCCCTGCGCCAGAAGCTTCTCCGGCTCATCGCCGGGGCAGGCGCTTTCGCCCGCCGACCATATTCCCTGCCCCCAGCCCCGCCCCTACTTCCTGTAGACCACGCCGCCCTTCATCACGAAGCTGACTTTTTCGAGCGCGCCGATGTCCTCGAGCGGATTTCCCTCTACCGCGACCACGTCGGCAAGGAAACCCGCCTGCAATGCGCCGATCTGCCCTTCCCATCCGAGCAGCTTCGCTCCGTGCAATGTGCCGGCTTGTATCGCTTCGAGCGGCGACATGCCGTATTTCACCATCAGCGCGAATTCGCGCGCCTGCGTGCCGTGCGGAAACGGCCCCACGTCGGAGCCCATCGCGAACTCGACGCCGGCCGCCAACTGCTTGCGGAATTCCGCGGCGTGAAATTCGAGCATGGCCCGTTCCCGCGCCGCCGCGGCGGGCGAGGGCGCGTGATCGGCGAAGTAATCGACGATGGCGAAAGTGGGCACCGCGAAGATGCCGCGTTCCCGCATCAGCCGCACGGTTTCGTCGTTCAACTGGAAGGCGTGATCGATGGAGGCCACGCCGGCGCGCGCCGCGTACAGCGTGCCCGGTTCGCCGGTGGCGTGCACGGCCACCCGCTTGCCCACCCGCGCCGCCTCAGCCACCGCGGCTGTGAGTTCGGCTTCGGTGTACTGGAACGGCGTGGCGAATTTGCCGCCGGCCAGCGTGTCGTGGCCGGTCTCGTAAATCTTGATAAAGTCCGCACCCTCCTTGAACTGTCCGCGGATGACGCGGATCAATTCGAGCGCGTCGTTGGCCTCGGTGGCGTTGGGCAGCACGTGCTGCTCCGGGTTGTAGCCGATCGAGTCTTCATGGCCGCCCAGAATGTCGATGGCGTTGCCACTGATGCGCAGCCGCGGTCCCGGGATGGAGCCGGCATCGATCGCGTTGCGCACCGCCGTATCCGCCGATCCGGCGCCCTCGGTTCCCATGTCGCGCTCGGCGGTGAATCCGGCCATCAGGTCGTCGCGCGCCGCCAGCACCGCCGCTATGGTTCGCTGCGGCACCGATTCCTCCACCGTCTGCAGGTCCTCCGCGCCGGGATGCAGGAACAGATGCACGTGCGCGTCGATCAATCCCGGAAGCAGCGTGCGGTCTCCCAGGTCGATCGCCTCGGCGCCGACCGGCCGCGCGACCTTCACCCCAACCTCGGCGATCCGGTCGCCGCGCACCAGCACTTCGCCGGGCGCGATCACTTTGCCCGTCTTCACATCCAGCAGCCGGGCCGCGTGCAGCACGATGGCGCTGTCCGCCGGCTGGCACCATGCCGCCGGGCTGCCGAGCGCCAGAACAAGTAACCAGATCCAACGCAGAGGTTTCATAGCCGTTGCGCGCCATCATACCACCCGCCGCGTGGGGCAGGCGCGGATTGTGTCTTATGCCGTTACCGGCGGCACCAGCGTCTTGAGGAATTCGTGCGCCACGCGGAAACCGCGTTTGTACTGTTCCGTGAAGTCGGCGCCTTGGTACGCCGGGTAGTAGAACTCGTCTTCGTTCTCGATGTTCATGGCTCCGCTGTAGCCGACTTCGGAGAGCACGGTGAAGAAGCCTTTCCAATCCATCGAGCCGTATCCGGGCAGGCGGAAGCGCCACCAGCGGGCGCGGTTCACCGGCTGGATGCCGCCGCGTTTCAGCACGTGCCAGAGAATTTCCGTGTCCTTGAGATGGACGTCGTGGATCTTGCCGGCGAATTCGCGCGCCGCCGCCACCGGGTCCATGAACTGCCACACCAGGTGCGACGGATCGAACTGCAGGCCCACGTGCGGGCTGTCCTGGAAGGCTTTGAAGAGCGCCTCCCAGCCCACCGGTCCGGTGGCGATGTTGGGCCCGCCGGCGTAGGGCTCCCAAAGGATGCGCACTTTGTTCTTTTCGCAGGAAGCGAAATACTTTTCGGTGTAGACCTTGACGATCTCATCCACCTGCCGTTGCAGATCCAGATTCGGAATGGTGCCGCTTTGCCCGCCGATGTTGGGGATGCCGAGTTTGCCGCACAGGTCCAAACATTTGAGGGTGTATGTGTTTTGCCGCTCGCGCTTGGCGGGGTCTGGATCGATGTGGTTTCCGTCCACGGCCAGGGCGGAAATGTAGATGCCGCTCCTGGCGATCTTGTCCTTGATGGCGGCGATGGCGGCATCGTCCAGTTGGTCGGGATTGAGCCGCAGTTGCGCGCTGGTAAAGCCTTCGGCTTTGACGAACTCCAGGTTGGAATCCGAGTACTGCATCAGAACGCCGAGCCTGGGTTTCCAGTTCGGCGGGTTGTTGCGCTGCGCCGGGGCGCCGGCGGCTGCGGACATAGCGGCCAGAATGGTGCGTCGTGTGACGGTCACGAGATGACGATACTCCGCGGCGGGCGCATGTGCAAGCCCCGGGTCCGCAGTAAGTGAGAAAGCCGCAGCCTAGGCCCAGACTATAGACAGGCCTCTAATAGTGGACCGCAGCTTGGCAAGCTGCCCCACAAAGGAACAGCTTCGCACGGTCGCGACACTAGCCCATGGAATCCAGCAGGTCGCGCTCTGCGCCGTCCGGATCTTTCTTCGCCTCGCACCGGTCGTCGAGCAGCATGGTCTGCCGGCTCGTGGCGTCGTAAGGAGCCCACTTGGGAAGGCCCGGATGATTCGGGTCGCCCTTGCGTGCGAAAGCGATCCAGGCATCGCTCATCCTCGCCCCCAACGCGCGGGCGCGCTCTCCTCCGCCGGTCATCGCCTCGCAGCGATCCGTGTTGCCGAAGCAGAAACTCAGCTCCGCGCAGTGGAATGCCATCGGTCGCCCGTCGAGCACCGGCGTCTGCCAGGTGAACCAGTAAAGATAAGCCGGCGCCTTCGCTTGCGCCGCCTTCAGGCCGGCCTGCTTCACGGCATTGCCACGCACCGAGGAAGCCATGATGATGGAATACAGATCGAAGGGCCGCGCTTTCGGATGGCCCTGCCGGAAAACCTCGACGACCTCCTTGCCTTTGCCCGGGTACCGTTCCTCGACGCGCGCGGCGAGCTGTTCCTGGGTCATCGAGAATGCGTCCGGATGATCGATTCCGTTGAGGAATTCGTTCAGTACCGTCCCCACGATCAGGGGCACGTCCGCGGAGAGTTCGGGCGCCTTCGGATCGAACGTCTGGGCCGGAATGATCTTGCCGTCCACGCAGGGGCTCCAGCCCAGCAAACGGGCCATGTGGCGGAAATCCGGCGGTCCGGAAGGCGGCGGCGACAGCTTGTGCTGAGCGGCCAGCGCGGCGCCCAGCAGGCGATCCACCGGAACGTCCCGCAGTTTGTCCACGTCCGCTTTCGAAATCGAAAGTTCCTCGAGCACGGCCGCCGCGAGTTTGCCGGTATCGGCTGCTTCCGCCACCCGCAGCATCGATCCGCTCTGAATCGCGGCGCGATGGAACAGTCCCTTCGCCGAAGGCATGGCCATCAGCGTGCCCACTTTGCCGCCGCCGCCCGATTGCCCGAAAATCATCACGCGGGCGGGGTCGCCGCCGAAATTCGCGATGTTGTCGCGCACCCATTCGAGCGCCGCCACCAGGTCCAGCATGCCGGCGTTGCCCGAGTTCGCATACTGCTCGCCGCACTCCGCCAGGTTCAGAAACCCGAAAGTGTTGAGGCGATGGTTGAGACTGACCGAGACCACATCGCCGCGCCGCGCCAGGTTTTCGCCGTCGTACGATTGGAGCTCCTGACCGGAGCCGGCCGAGAAGCCGCCTCCGTGCAGCCACACCATCACCGGTCTTTTCCGGTTATCGTTGATGCCCGGCGTCCAGATGTTTACGCGCAGACAGTCTTCCCCCGGCTGGCCATCGTCCCAGCGGAACATGAAGGCGTTCTCGTCGGCGTTCCAGCCGGCGCGTGGGAAGAACGGACAGACATGGCCGAAATAGAGGGCGCTGCGAACGCCCACCCAGGGCTCCGGACGCTGCGGCGCCATGAAGCGGTTCTTCCCGCCGGTGGATGCCGCATACGGAACTCCCTTGAAAATGTGGATGCCCTGGTGCGTGTATCCGCGCACCTTGCCGGCGGTGGTCTCGACGACGTTCTTCGAATCGCTGACCACCATCCGGTCGGGCGCTGCCGCAACCCGCTTGGGCGGTGGCGCGGCCGCCTCGGAAGCCATTGCCAGGTCTGCGGCCGCCAGGCCTCCCGCCAGCGCGGTGGTGCTCTTGAGCCAAGACCGCCGGCTGCTCTGATTCAGGGACATGCTGGGTCCTCCACTTGGCTGTTCGAGAAAACTTTCACTCGATTCCAGCTATCCCTCATCGTAATGCACTTCGCCGCACAGGTCAGTCCTGGCTTTCGCGCAGCGCCCAGAGCGTGACGAGGAGCCCGCTCAGCGTCAGCACCCCGGCGGTCGCGTACAACATCGGTCCGGTGAAGGCGATACCCGGGGGCGCAGCGAACCAGATCAGCATGCCTCCCGCGCACGCCACCGCGCTCCACCCCAGCATGTCGAGGATCGCCGGCGCTGCGCTCGGCCTGGAAAGCGGAGCGCGGGAAAGCCGCCTGCCGAGCCGGCCCGATAGCGAAGGCGGCGCGCACACGCCGCCATACTCCGCGCTCAAGGCCGTTTCGACATCGGAGAGCGCCTGCGCCAGCGCGCCGCACGCCGTGCACTGCGCCACGTGCGCATCCACGCGCGCCCGTTCGCTTGCTTCGAGCGCGTCGTAGCCGGCCAGGAGGTTTTCGAATTCGCCGCAGGCTGTATTCATGCTTCCCTCACCACGGCTCCCGTCAATTGCGCCGCCAGTTCCAGTTTCGCGCGATGCAACAGCGTTTTCACCGTGCCCATGGGCAGGTCGAGCATCCGAGCCACCTCTTCATATGACCGCTCCTGCATGTAATAGAGGCGCAACACCTGGCCGTACTGTGGCCGCAACTGCCCGACCATCGCCTCGACATCGAATCCCGCGCGCGCCGGCGCGCCCGGCGAGCGGTGGCCTTCGGCGACCGCCAGTACCGCCGGGTCTTCCATCGAGCTGGTAGCGCGCGACCGCGACGCAGCCAGCGCCGTAAGGCTGGCATTCCGCGCGACCGAGTAGATCCACGTGCTCAACGTCGAGCCGCCGCGAAATCCGGGCAGGCCTTTCCAGATCCGCAGCAGCGCCTCCTGCGCGGCGTCCTCGGCCAGCGTTCGGTCCCCCACAATCGCCACCGCCAGCCGGTAGATCCGATCCTGGAATTCCGCGACGAGCAAGTCGAACGCCTCGCGCGTCCGGCCCTGTTCGAGACGATGCCTGATAAAATCTTCCATCCCTGCCGCCCCGTTTTACCCGTCATTTTAGACCCGGGCCGTGGAGCCGAATGTTTCAAAGCGCGATTGAAACATTCGGGTGGTCAGGCGAAGTCTCAATGGTTGAAAAGGAGAATTCGAACCCATGTTAGAACATGCCGCACCTTTTGTCTTGATGCCCGTCCTCGTCGTAGCATTTCTCGCCTTTCTGGCGTTTATTCTTTTCCTGCGCCACCGCGAAGCACTGGTGCGCCACCAGGAACGGCTGGCCGCAATCGAGAAGGGAATCCCGGTCCCTATCGCCGAGACCCGCCCAACCAAATCGCCGCGCATCTACCTGCTACGCGGGCTGCAATGGTTCTTCGTCGGTCTCGCCATTTCGCTCATGCTGCTCTCGATATCCGCTTCCAACCGGCAGCCGATGCCGCTCTCATCCAGGCTCGCCATGGCGCAGATGTTGAAGACCCAGGGCGCCAGTGAGGCGCAGATCAACGAGTACATGAAATCCGCTGCGGACGAGATGGACGGCATGCCCTACGCGGCGGCTTCCATCGGATTGGTGCCGATGAGCGTGGGCCTCGCGTATCTGGTTTTCTTCCGCAAGGAATCCGAAAGGCCCGAAGAGCGCGAAGTGAAATAGGAAGCGGTCGAATCGTTGCCTGGCTGGCAGCCTCAATTGCCAATGGCGGTGTACAGAGTCTGCTTGCCGGCAACGCCACCCAGGGTGAAGGTGACCGGGGTCAGATCGTTGGCGGGGACGTTGGGCAACACTACGTTGAACTGGTAGAGGCCCACGGATCCCTGCGTCAGGCCGGCATAGTTCACCGTGGCCAGTGTGCCGCCAAAAAAGATCTGGAAGGAACCGGTAGGCAAGGTGTTGCCGGCGCCCGCGATCTGCCCGGCGGGCAGGAGAGTAGTCACCGGGCCGAAGCCGATGCCGTACAGAATGATGTTGTCTCCCGGCTTGGCGCGCTGGCTGGTGAAGCCGGTAACCGCGGCCGGCGGCAGGACCCAGGTGGCGAAGTCCGGAAACAGCGCGCCCACATACTGGTTTCCGCCGATCAGGAGCTGCGGCGGCGCGTAGAGACCGGGCGCCGTGGCGCTGATGGTGATGGTCTGCGGCGCGCTGGCATTCGATCCCGAAGTGACCACCAGCGGCTGGGCGCCCGTCGAAACCGTGGAAGGCACCTGCACGTTCACCTGCGGCGTGCCGCTGGAGCTGTTGGCGCCGATGTACTCGACAAAGGCAAGCTGGCCGCCGATGGTGACCGATGTGCCATCGAGCGAAGTGGGGGCGTTGTTACCGCTGAAATCCTTGGTGGCCCACGGCCGCGTGTCGGTGGCCAGGTTGGAGCCGTAGACTTCGATCCAGGAACCCGGCGCCGCCGCGGCCAGCGCGCCATACTGGGACGCGCTCACCACGCCTCCCTTGCTGACCGAGGGCAGGCCGGAAGCATTCGACACCGTCAGCTCCCGCACCACTTGATTCTGCGAATCGGCGATGTACACGTTGCTGGAGGTGGGATCGAGGCCGACGCCCAGCGGGAAATACAGCTCGGCGCTGGTGGCGGCCACGCCGTTGCCGGTGTAGCCCGGGCTGCCATTCCCGGCGATGGTGACGACGCTGCCGCTCGGCAGCAGCTTGCGAATGCGGAAGTTGCTCTTATCGACGATGTATACGCTTCCCGAGGCATCCACCGCGATACCCGAAGGGCTGGAGAACTCGGCCTGTAGCGCGGGCCCGTCCTTGAAGCCCTGCGTGCCGTTGCCGGCAATCGTGTTGATGATGCCATCGGGCGTCACTTTGCGTATGCGCTCGTTTTCGGTGTCGGCGATGTACACGTTGCCATAGGCGTCCGTCGCCACGGAGAAGGGCTTGTTCAACTTGGCCTGGGTGGCCGGCCCGCCATCGCCCTGGAAGAGGGGGTAGCTGCATATTCCGGCGAAGGTGTGGATGTTCTGGTCCGGGGTCACGATGCGAATGCAGTTGTTGTTGGCGTCGGCGATGTAAAGGTTGCCGGCGGGATCGAAGGCCACGCTGGTGGGTTCGGAAAGGCTGGCGCTGGTGGCCGCGCCGCCATCGCCGCTGTAGGCAGAGAAGTTATTCCCGGCGACCGTCGTGATGATGCCGTTGGTCACCTTGCGGACCACGTTGTTTCCGGTATCCGCGATATACAGGTTGCCCGCGCTGTCGAAGGCGATTCCATTGGGCGTGCTCAAGGAAGCCTGGGTGGCTTTGCCGCCGTCGCCGGCATAGACTCCGGCCGTGCTGGAGCCGGCCACGGTGTTGATGGTGCCGCTCGAGGAAATCATGCGGATCCGGTCGTTATCTTTATCCACGATATAGATGTTGTGGCTCGAATCCAACGCGACACCTGCCGGAGAGGCGAGGTCGGCGGAGCTGGCTGGCCCGGTATCCCCGGCAAAACCGGAGGTCGATGCCGTGCCGGCGACGAGCGAGATGGTGTACGTCTGGGCACAGGCAAGAGCGGGCAGCAGGAGGCCCCAAGCCACGGCACAAAAGCGGACGGCGCGATTCCGGCGGCCGATTCGATCTTCCAGCCAGTTGTCGTTGCGAGACACGATTGCTTGATTCCTTTCGTTTCCCCGATCCCCTGTTAGCAAACACCCTTAGCTTCTTATAACACTAAGAAGGCTCGCGGAGCGGACCGGTGGCGCAGGACAGGGTACTTCTTGGACGCGGCGGGCGGCGATCGGGTTGCGCACCCTCAGCCGATACCCAGCTCGTCGATGCGCTCGACGGGCTTGCCGCAGGCCCGGCAAAGCAGCGCGCCGCAGTCGCCGCATAGCAGCGGATCGGGAACCGGCTGGGCGCAGTTCGGGCAGTAGAACTCGGCGGCGGCAGGCTGGGCATCGGACATGCTGCCATTATCGCGCCGTGGAGTCTGTCCCACCGCCGCTGCTATCCCCAGATAGCTTGTGAATTCGCGCTTGGGATGCAAAAATGCACGTGCGGCCACGGAGGCCGATGAGATGGCGGATCTCGAGGACGCTCTCAAGCCGGTTTGCGATGCCGGGTCGCCGGCGAAATCAGCCGCGCTTGAGGGCTTCCGGTCGCGCTTCCCGGAAAGGGTCATCCGGGTGGGGACGAATGAATGGCGGTACCGTGTATTGGGCACGTCGGCGCGGACGCTGCTAGCGATCCCGGGCGGCGAGTTGGTGAATGACCTGGGGTTCGAGTTCGCGTTAGCGATCCGTGACACGTACCGCGTAGTCTATCCAGCCTACCCCCGTGTTTCTTCGATCGAAGAATTGGCGGACGGTCTGTGCGCCATTCTGGATGCCGAGCAGATCGGTCAGGCTGCGATCCTCGGTGCGTCGTTCGGAGGCGCGGTGGCCCAAGTCTGTGTCCGGCGGCATCCGGAGCGGATCGGCGCGCTCATCCTCTCCAACACAGGTGTCGCTCTGCGGTACCTGGCGCCATCCGTACGAATCTTCGAACTGATCGCGCGAGCGCTGCCGTGGCCGGTCATTACCTCGCTCTTACGCAAACCTCTGATCAAGGTGGTCGACCCGGCCGGCGCCGCCACGACATTCTGGACAGCGTATTTCGATGAGCTGTTCTCGTCGAGACTCACCAAGGCCGACCTCCTGGCGAATTTTCGCATTCAGTACGATTACCACCGCCGGTTTCACTTCACGCCTGAAGATCTGAAGAATTGGCCCGGCCGGGTTCTGATTGCCGAATCCGATACGGATGTCATCGGTCCGCGCCGCCGGCAGGCGCTGCGGCAACTCTATCCCAAGGCCGAAGTCCGCACCTTCCACAACGGCGGCCACGGCACCATGTTTTTGCGGTTCGACGAATACCTGGCCATGGTCAGGCAATTCCTCGAGTAAGTCATTTCAAGCCCCGGACAAACCTGGCGCGGGTCGATCGGTGCTAATCCGTGGCTTGGTAGGATCGGAAGCCCCTACAGCGCGGCGCTTTCGTTGCGCAGCAGGTCCATTTCCCGCACCAGCGAGGCCAGCGATTCGCCGCACTCGGAAAACTCGCCGTCCGCCGCGTCGCTCTCAATCCGCTTGAACATGCCCGCCGCGCGGTTGGCGCCCACGTTGGCGCACGCACCTTTGGAATAGTGCGCCAGCCGCACGCACTGTGCCGTGTTCCCCGCGCGGATGGCGGCTTCGAGCAAGCCCATCTGCTGTGAGGTGTCGGCGAGCAGCGCCGCCAGAATCTCCCGCATCAGCTCCGGATCGTCCATGGTGATGTCCCGGAGTTGGTTCTTATCAAGGACCGTATTGGCGTCGGTTGGCTGCACGATTTCATTCTGGAGTGAGAACGCGTTTCGGGAAATCGAGCAAAGACCTTAGATGAAAACCGGGAATGGCTTAGGCGGTGATTTCATAGGCGGGGTATCGGATCGGACGGAGCCAACCGATAGTGTTTACAATGGCCCTATGTCCACCCGGCGCGAACTTCTCAAGTCCGTATCGCTGGTCGCGGCGCTCCCCGCGGGCAGGCTTGCGGCGCGGCAACTGCAAGCGATCGGCGTGCAGCTCTACACGGTTCGCAGCATGTTGCCCCAGAAGCCCGCCGAGACGCTGCACTCGATCGAATCCATCGGCTACCGCGCGATCGAGCCGACCTACGATGGCCTGGAGCGGCTTTGGCCGGCCATCCAGGCCACTCATTTGAAAGCGGTGAGCGTCCACCTCGACAACACCCTGATGAACCCAGGCAAGGAGGACGAGCTGGCGCGGGCCATCGAACAGGCGAAGAAATGGGGCTTCGCTTACGCCGTCTTTCCCTACCTGCCGCCGGCCGAGCGCGGCGGCCTGGACAAGATCCGCGTCCTCGCCGACAAGCTGAACCGGGCCGGCGAGAGGTGCCGCGCCGCGGGCCTCGGGTTCTGCTATCACAACCACGCTTTCGAATTCGAACCGATGGAGGGGACCACGGGGTTCGCGGTGATGATGGAACGCCTCGACAAGAACCTCTGCGGGTTCGAACTGGACGTATTCTGGGTGAGCGTTGCCGGCCACGATCCGGCGGAGTTGCTGCGGAAGCTTTCCGGCCGCGTGCCGCTGGTGCACCTGAAGGACAAAGCGCCTGGCACGCCGGTGATGTTTCAGGAATCGGTGGACCGCGGCGCTTTCAAGGAAGTCGGCAACGGAGTGATGGATTGGCCGGCAATCTTAGGCGCGGCCGCATCGGCCGGCGTCCAGCATTATTTTGTGGAGCAGGACCAGACCCCGGGCGACCCCGTGGAGAGCCTTCGGCAAAGCTTCGGGTACCTCTCGAAGCTGGAGTATTGAGCGAACGCGGAAACCGTTTCAGGAGTTCGCCATGGATCGTCGTGCATTCTTATTGACCCCGGCACTGGCCGCCGCGCAGCCGGCCGGCGGCAGTCGTTCGGCTCCGGCCGCGC
>JBAVIH010000367.1:0-7086 GCA_049686695.1 Bryobacteraceae bacterium
GGCCAACGATCCGGTGAGCGCCATGATCGGCGGCGTGAAGGCGCCGAACGTGGCGTTCGATGGCGCGGCGCCGGGCTGGTCGGGGCTCGACCAGATCAACGTGACGGTGCCGGCGGGCGTGGCGGCATCGCAGAACACGCCGCTCGTGCTCGCGCAAAGCGGGCGCGCCAGCACGGCGGCGGTGACGGTACCGACGGGAACGGCCAACAGCTATTTTGTGTCGGGGAAGGTTGCGGGGCTGATCGGTAGCGCGTCGGTCGAGTTGCTCTTGAACGGCGGCGGCGCGTTGACGGTATCGGCCGATGGCTGGCTCACCTTCCCGGCGCCGCTGGCCGCCGGCGCGCAATACGGGGTGACGGTAGGCGCGCAACCGAGCGGAGAGAGTTGCCAGGTGACCAACGGCGGCCCGGCGGCGATCACGGCGAATGTGACGAATGTGGCGGTGATTTGCACGGGATCGCCCACCACGGAACGCGCGCTGACGCAGGCGGGGCTCTCCATCGCCATGGCAAACAGCGTCCTCCAGACCGCTATGTACGGCGTCTTTTCGCTCATCGGCGGAGTCCTCGGGGGGGCGGGGACGACCGGTTGCATGGCCACGGACGGATTTGGCCTCGTCCTTGGCTCCACGGGGCCGCTAAACGGAAGCGTGGCAATCTACTTCGACACTGGATGCACGAAACCGTACATCGAAGACTCCGGCACTTTCTCCTCCCCGGCGGGTGCGAGCATAACTATCCAGTTCGACGGCACCGACACCTATTTCACTCCTGGCGGAACGCAAACGGGCACCCTGGCCCTCAACGAGGTGGCTTCCTACAGCGACTATGGCAACGACGATAATGTCACCACCATCAGCGGCGTCGGTGCGTTCACGCCGAACTCCGGAGCAGGGATGCCGGTGCAGTTGGGTCTGGCCTGCCAAGTCGCTACCGGCCAGCTCACCGACACCAGCGCGAGCATGCAGTGTTCGGGCGGCGTGGCGCAGGATTTCCCCCGCCTCGGCTTGGCCATCGGGTCCGTTACGAACCTGACCCTGAACGTGACAAACACAGCGACGAGCTTTTCGGGCGCCAGTTCAGTGGCCTCCGGCCCGGCCGGTTCGCTGACGCTCACTAGCCCTTCCCCGTCGTCTCTGCTCGTCCAAGGTGGGACAGCTCTTGGCACGCTGTCGGTCACCGGGAGCGCGGCGGGATTCTCCTTCTTCCCGCCCACGCCAACCGGTTGGACGCTCGCCGACACGGCGCACGACATGCAGTTCCAGCTTGCCGTCGTCGACAACGCGACACGCAACTCGAAGCTTACCGTTACCCGGATCAGCACGGGCGCCACGCTGGCGAGCGGGCTGGTGGACATGTCCGGCACCGGCAGCATCACGTACTCCGACGGCACCACGGCGGCAATTACGTCGTGGACGGTGGCGGATTGATGGGCAGGCACCGGGCCGGCGGTGGCGGCGGAACTGGGTGACCACGCGCTCCAGGCGGCGATCGACAACGCGGTTTCGCGCACCCGGCGTGATCCTATCGGTGGCGCAGTAGACACGGAGGATAACAATGAAGAATATCGGACTGTTTTCGATTTCGATTTCGCTGCTGGCGGGCGCACTTGGCGCGCAGCAGCTTCCGCAACCGCACGTCGGCTGGAAGCTGGTTCCGGGCGGCGAGGACCTGATCGCCAGCGGCTATTGGGATCAGAACTTCTTCGCAGGCGCCACGCCGGCAGAATTCCAGATTGCGGACGGCGTGGTGACGGCCACGGCCGTGAATGGCTATGAATGCGGGCCCAACATGGTGGCGCCGCGCCTGGTGACCACGGGCGATTTCGGCGTCCTGGTCACGCTGCAAACGGCGCCCGGCCAGGTGGGTTGTATCAATCTGACCGGCCAGCTAACCACGAGCGCCTCGGCCGGCACCCAGTGGCAGGGGCGGAAGATGATGCAGATCGGCGTGGAACCCGGCGGCGCCTGGTCGCTCGGATACTGGATGGGCGGCCAGGCGAACGCGGATTTCTACCAGTGGCTGAAGTCGTTTTCGGCTCCGCAGACCGGGACGTTCACCATCGAACTGCTGCGCCAGTCGGGCCAATTCTACGCCTACTTCAACGGCACGCAGTTCGGGCCGTTCGCCGACCCGGGGCTGTTCTCCAACGGTTTTGTAATTCCGGGATTCAACGTGGCGCCGGGCAACAAGATGGTGTTCTCGCAGTACGCCTTCGAGGTTCCGGCGTCGGACTCGGCGGCGACGGTGTACACGCCGGTGTCTTCGCTGGCGTTTCATGCCGGCGATTCGCTGGGCTCGCTGGCGGCAGCCTCCGGACGCACCTTCGGCGTAGCGTTCACCAACCCAGCTTCGATCGCCGAGGGCTTTTCGAACACCGTGGCGGCGACGCCGGACCTGACGTACGCGCCCAAGCTGCTGGGCGAGTTCAATCAGCTCGTCAACGCCACGATGTACTTCAACTTCATCGAGCAGGCGCAGGGGTTCTACTCCTGGGGCGGCGGCGACGCGATCGCCGCCTACGCGGCGGACAACGGGATGCACATGCATTGTCATAACCTGGCAGGCCCGAACATCTACACCCCGGACTGGGTGGTGAACGGGAAATTCACCTCCGATAAGCTCAAGCAGATCCTGGTAACCCACATACAAACGGTGGTGGGGCATTTCAAGGGCAAGTGCGAGTCGTGGGACGTGGTGAACGAGGGTCTGAACACGGACGGCTCGGTGGACACCTCGAACGACAACGTCTGGGGCAACACGATCGGCGCCAGCTATATCGACCTGGCGTTTCAGACGGCCCGCCAGGCAGACCCCGGCGCCAAGCTGTTCTACAACGACAACCATTGGAACCTGACCTCGAACGCGGACAACCTGGCGACTTTCGTCAAGGGCCTGCAACAGCGCGGCGTGCCGATCGACGGCGTGGGGCTGCAATGCCATTGGACGCCGAGCGACAGCTACCCGGGCGCGACGCTGGACCAGGCCACCATGGAAGCCGACATCGCCGGCTTCGCCAAGCTGGGGCTGCTGGTGCGGATGAGCGAGTTGGACGCGCGGGTCAAGACGCCCGCCACCTCGGCGGCGCTGGCCGAGCAGACCACGATGTTCGACTCGACGGTGCAGGCCTGTCTGTACAGCCCGAACTGCATCAATATCACGAATTGGGAAGCCGACGACGACTTCTTCTGGACTGCGCCCAGCTACAACCAGGGCTACGGGCTGCCCAGCATGTTCACCGCCGGTCTCAATCCGAAGCCCGTCTACACGAGCGTGATGAACGAGCTGCGCACGGCGGCGCTGGCCAGTTCGACGGCGCCGAAGCTCACCGCTCCGGCGATTATGAACGCGGCCGACTACGCCAACGCCGGCGTGGCGCCGGGCGAGGTGATCACGCTGTACCCGGCCAACGCCGGGCCGGCCGCGCTGACGACGACGGCGCTCGATGCGACCGGCAAGGTCGAGACCGAAATCGCAGGCACGCGTGTGCTGTTCGACGGCATCGCGGCGCCGCTGGTCTATGCGGTGAAGGGGCAGTTGGCCGCGGTGGTTCCCTATGAGATCGCTGGGCAGACCGCGACCCAGGCGCAGGTCGAGTACAATGGCATCCGCTCCGTGGCGGTGACGATTCCCGTGCTGGCGGCGGTGCCGGGGCTGTTCACAGTGAACCAGCAGGGCACCGGGGAAGTGGCGGCGTGGAACCAGGACAACACCGTGAATTCGGCGTCGAACCCGGCCGCGCGCGGCAGCTACGTGCAAATCTGGGCAACCGGCGAAGGACAGCGGAATCCGGCGGGCCTGACGGGCGTGCCGGCGCCGGCCTATGACGCGCCGGTGCTGCCGGTGACGGTGACGTTGGGCGGCGTCGAGGCGAAACTCGCGTACGCCGCCGCCTCGCCGGGCTTCATCGGACTGATGCAGATCAACCTGATCGTTCCCGATACGGCGCCTGCCGGCAGCGCGGTGCCACTGGTGGTGAAGGTGGGTACGGCGCAGAGTCCGGCCGGCGTCACGATCGCGCTGAAGTAGGGCCAGCAAGAACATGGCCGGCGACCGACAACACATCCTGCGCCATTGTGATCCCGGCGTGAAGAGTACCTCCAGCAACGGCGAAGGCAGGTCGCCCCCGCCACGGTGAACCGCCAGGTGGGAGCGGACGCGCGAATTCGTGCTCAGCCTCGAGCAGGAACCGTTCTACCTGAATGCCGCACCGGAGCCGCTCAAGAACCTGGCCCTGCTGATGCTGGAACACCGGCCTGCGGGACGGCGAAGCCCTCGCATTGAGGCGGTCCGACGTTCACTTGAGACCGGCGCCCTCGGCGGAATTCGGCTATCTACAGGTTTGGAAAGGAAAGTCCGCCAAGGCGCGGCGGACGGTTAGCCGGACGGCGCGGGTGCGAGATATGCTGGCCAGCCGCGCGAACAAGATGTCTTTCGACGAAATCGCCGTAATACAATGAAATAGAAAGGCACGGGCCCTTAGCTCAGCGGTTAGAGCAGCGGACTCATAATCCGTTCAGACCATTTTTCGTTGTCCTCGCCAGGTGTACTGATCTCCCCTGTTACCCTTTGCTATCGGCTTGTATCTTCTTATAAGGAAAATAGATTAACCTCGTAGATGGCGTCTATGGCAGGTGGACACGAAAGTTGCCGAGCGCACTGGGTAGCAGCCCATCCAGGCATAGGGTGGGCATAGTATTAGGCATAGGTCGGCCAGCACAATATCGAATTCAGTTGCCCGGTTCAAGCTATGCCAACTCCTATGCCCACCAGGCCATCGAGCGAAGCGCAGGAGTCAGGGCGTGAGCGCGGCAGCCGACCGTTGATCGGGCTGCGGCACGCGACGGAACAGGCAACTAGCGTTCTCAGACGTTCTTCAGGAGTCCGCGGCGGAATGCCGACACCATTCGATTCACAAACGGCAGACGCTCAGCGTATGTCGAGGTCTGAACCATCTGTTCCACCAGTCGTTCGAGGTTCGCTTCCGACGAGATGAGGGATCGAACCTGATCCAGGACTGGTGCTGAACATATTTCGGCGACATCGCGGCCAAGCAGTTCCGCACCCGCCAGTTCCATGTCAAAGCCGGACGACTCCAGTAGGTCCATCTCCCGGTCATAAAGCCGATCCGTGTTGCCGGCGTCCGCGTAGGAGGTGAGGAGCCTATAGAGGTCGGATGCATCCTTGTTGCCCTGGTGGCCGCGCTCCATCCAGGCGATCAGCTTAAGCAGCATCAGTCCGGGTACGGACGCAACACGAACAGCAAGGCCTTCTTCGATTTCAATCGAAACGGACGAAGCCAGTGCCTCCTCAAACCCGGCTACGTTCAGAACAACGTCGCGGCCCGGCGGCCACGCAACCTTCGTGTCCGGCGATTCCACTCCCCGGAAGGGGATAAGGTCAATCGGGACGGACAAGCCAGCAGCGTGCTCGACGAAGATCATTCGCTGCGCCATTCGCGGATGGGCCGCGAAACCGCCCGTCGCAATCAGCCGGTCTTTGAGCAACGCAAATTCATCCCAACTCCCGACAGCAATTCCGAAGTCGATGTCCCGGGTCGCGCGACCCGGCCGGAGCCCATGAACGTTCACCAGGATGAGGTCCCGTGCCGTGGCTCCCGCCACGAAGTACGCGCAGCCCGTGTCATGCGCGATCGGGTCCAGCAGCCGCAATACGTGGACGACGGATGCGTCGACGGGCTTATTGGGCGGAAGCGAACGTTGGTGCGATGCGTTCTTCATAGATTATCCGCGCAGCCTCCACGTTGCGGCCCTCATGGGTTGCGAGCAAGTCCGCATATGCCAGGAGCGGCGGCACTACATCCGGGAAGTCTTTGCTCGTTTCAAAATTCCAGAAACCATCCAGAATTTCCAAGTTGCCGTTCTCGTCTGCGCGCATCCGCCCGGCTGCGACCAGCTTTGTGATCGGCGCGCGGACATAAATCGTGAACTCGGCGGGCTTCAGATATCGTGTCAGTTTCCCGGCTGCTGGCTCACCACCCCAAAACGCCTGGAACATGGGGAGATCGATGTGATCGAGGAATCCGGGATCAGCCCGGAATCGTCTCGGATTCAGCCTGGGGCGTAAGGCAATGGGATAGTGTGTGACCCATTCTTCGACCATATGTGCCGGGTCGAGCAGCTTGCGGTCCCGCTCCGTCTGGAATCCCACGAAACCCCGGCGCTTGAGATCCTCAACGACCGGGCCCACAGTGCCGAGCGCCACGCCGGCTCGCATTGCGATCTCCCGATAGCCGGTGCGAATGAGATCCGGGTTGCACAGCAGAGCGAACACTATACGGAGACCGGCAGGATTCATGGCGCGAAAGCGATCGCGGAGAAGGGATGTGGGGCGGGGCTGGCCGACCACGTAAACGAGCAGGGCCGGCCCTGCGAGCCAGGCGTTTCCGGCAGTGTCGATGAATGGCAAATGGAGCTGGCGGCAGTGTTCGGCAACCTCGCGCGTGATATACGGCGCGACCAGAAGCGGTGGTTCCGGCAAGGCGTTGCTTCCGGCTTTGATGACCGCCGGAGTTGCAAATCGGTCGACCGCTCTTATCTCAGCACGAAATCGGTACTTGCGGCCTTCGGTTTCGAACTCGACAATCGCGTCTGCCGCATGCTCTCCGGGGGCCACAGCATGGCGCGCGCTGGCGGCAATCTCAGTGGTCCTCCGCAGTGCAAGCAGGGCGCAGTTCAGTATTCGTTGCTCCTTGGGAGTCATCGCCTGGTCCCTAAACGAGACTTCGGAAATACGTTCACTATTTTCCATTGTACACGAATCGTGGACATTTTAAAATAATGAACAGAGAGGCACCCCTCATGCGGCGCCGGTCGTTTTCAGCGACTCGCAGCAACACTCCCGACGCGCGTTGACTCAGATGAGCCACCTGCGGGTTGAAACGAGAGCCACTCTTCGAGTTCCTCGGGCCGGTACCGCACCAAAGAACCGACCTTGATGAACCTCGGCCCTCGCCCTTCCAACCTCCAACGTCGCAATGCCGCGAGACTTACGTGCAGTTGCTTAGCCACATCCTGCTCGGTTAAAAGACTACTCATGTATCCCCCAACGACTTCATTGTGGCACA
>JBAVIH010000368.1:0-7340 GCA_049686695.1 Bryobacteraceae bacterium
GCCACCAGCCGGTCTCGCTCGACCTGGGTCATCAGTAGTTGTCCTTTGTCCACCCTCCAGGCTGGACCCTGTCAATAGGACATTTCTACTTTGCCCAAATAGGACATTCTCACTTTGCCGCGACACGCGGCTTGCGCGCGCTGTTGCGGTTCCTCCGGTTCTGGTACAATCGCCAACATAAGAGGGGGATCGCGTGTCCACAATCACTCAGGTATTGCCCCGTACTCTCGGCGCGTTGCGCGAGAGTTCCTTTTCGGAATCCAGGCTGGTGGGCCGCGGCGTCAAAGACGAACTGCGGCAGAACCTGATCTCGAAGCTCCAGCGCGGCGACGCCCTGTTTCCCAGCGTCCTCGGCTACGAGGACACGGTGGTGCCGCAGGTGGTCAACGCCATCCTTTCACGCCACAATTTCATTCTGCTCGGCCTGCGGGGGCAAGCCAAAACGAGGCTGATCCGGCTGCTGACTTCGCTGCTGGACGAATGGGCGCCCTACGTGGAAGGGTGCGAAATCCACGACAGTCCTTACCGGCCGATCTGCCGCCGCTGCCGCGATCTGATCGCGGAGCAGGGAGACGCGACCCCGATTGCCTGGCTTCCGCGCAGCCATCGCTACGTGGAAAAGCTGGCCACGCCCGACGTGACCATCGCCGATATGATCGGCGATATAGACCCCATCAAGGCGGCGCGCCGCGGCCACGATATCTCGAGCGAGCTCACCGTCCACTACGGACTGCTGCCGCGCGCCAACCGCGGAATCTTCGCCATCAACGAACTGCCCGACCTGGCCGGCAAGATTCAGGTGGGCCTGTTCAACATCATGCAGGAAGGCGACGTGCAAATTAAGGGCTACCCGGTGCGGCTGCCGCTCGACCTGATGTTGGTGTTCACCGCCAACCCGGAAGATTACACCGCGCGCGGCAAAATCATCACGCCGCTCAAGGACCGCATCGGCAGCGAAATCCGCACCCACTATCCGGCCACCGTCGAGCAGGGAATGTCGATCACCGCGCAGGAGGCCTGGATCGAGCGGCCTTCGCCGGCGAAAGCCCAGGTGCCCGAGTACCTGCGCCAGGTGGTCGAGCAGCTCGCCTTTCTGGCGCGCGAGGACAAGCGCATCGACAAGCGCTCCGGCGTCTCGCAGCGGCTTCCCATTTCGGTGCTGGAAAACGCGGTGTCCAATGCCGAGCGCCGCGCCCTGCGCGCCAGGGAAGATCTCGCGGTGCCGCGCATCGTCGATCTTTACTCGGCCCTGCCCGCCATCACCGGCAAGCTCGAACTGGAATACGAGGGCGAGTTGAAGGGCGGCGACGCGGTGGCGCGCGAGCTGATCCGGACCGCCGTGGGCAAGGTCTACGACCACTATTTCGAAGGCGCCAACGTTGCCCAAATCATCCAGTGGTTTGACCTGGGCGGCTCGCTAAAGCTGGACGATAATACTAGTTCCGCCACGCTCGTGCGGCAGTTGGCCGGCATCCAGGGCTTGATGGAGAAGCTGAAAGCGCTCGGCATCACCGCCAACGATCCCGACGCGGTGCGGGCCTCCGCCGCCGAATTCGTGCTCGAGGGGCTCTACGCGCACCGCCGCATCAGCCGCAGCGAAGAACGCGGCTTCACCGCCGAAGAACGCAAGCGCGAGCCGCGCGAAGAGGTCCGCGCCGAACGCCCCAACGCGCGTCGGCAGTTCAACTAATTGGTCGGGCCCGTCTTGAAGGGGGAGGGCCCGTATCTGATCTGTAGGGGCCGGGCATGCCCGGCCCGGAGGCGCTCTCATGAAATCGGTTCGCTACTCCCGCTACACCGGCGAAGATCTCGGGATCGACGCCGAAGATCTGTTGCAGGCGTTGTCCGACTTCCTCCTCGAGAGCGGCTTCAACACCCAGTACATGCCGTTCAGCGAGGCCAGCCAACACACCCTCGAGGATCTCAAGCGGGCCATCGAGCGGGCGCTCCAGCAAGGCAAGGTGTTCGACGACGACCGCATGCAGGAAATGATGGAGCGCCTGCAAAGCCTGTCCGCGGAGCAGATGGACAAGCTGCTCGACAGCCTGGCCCAGAAAATGGTGGATGAGGGCTACATCAACGTCGAAGACAACGCCGAACCGACCGGCCAGCCCGGCGCAGGGGCCGGCCGCGACAGCAAGGTGAAATTCGAAGTCACCGGCAAGTCACTCGATTTTCTGGGCTTCAAAACGCTCCAGGACCTGCTGGGCTCGCTCGGCAAATCGAGCTTCGGCCGCCACGATACGCGCGACCTGGCCACCGGCATCGAAGCCTCCGGCTCGTCCAGGCCTTACGAATTCGGCGACACGCTGAACCTGGACGTCAGCGAGACGCTGTTTTCCGCCATCCGCCGCGAGGGCGCGCAGGTGCCGCTTGACATGGAATACGGCGACCTGTACGTCCACCAGTGCGAGTACCAGAGCTCCTGCGCCACCGTGTTGATGCTCGATTGCAGCCACAGCATGATCCTCTACGGCGAGGACCGCTTCACCCCCGCCAAGAAGGTCGCGCTCGCGCTGGCGCACCTCATCCGCACCCAATATCCCGGCGACAGCCTGCGCTGCGTGCTGTTCCACGACACCGCCGAGGAACTGGCCATCAGTCAACTGGCGCGCGTGCAGGTGGGCCCGTTTTACACCAACACCCGCGACGGCCTGATCCTGGCGCGGCGCCTGCTCGCTCAGGAAAAGAAGGACATGCGCCAGATCGTCATGATCACCGACGGCAAGCCGAGCTGCCTGACACTCGAAGACGGCCGCCTGTACAAGAACGCGTTTGGGCTCGACCCGCTGGTGATCAGCCGCACGCTCGAGGAAGTGAACCGCTGCAAGAAGCAGGGCATCCTGATCAACACATTCATGCTGGCCAGCGATTACGGCCTGATCAACTTCGTGCAGCAGGTCACCGAGATCTGCCGCGGCAAAGCGTACTTCACCACCCCGTTCAACCTGGGCCAATACCTGCTGATGGATTACATGAACCGCAAGACGCGGACCATCCACTAGCCGCCGTGGCGCAGGCTGCCAAGCCTGCAGGGGTCGAGATTCGTCTCGACCTTTCTTCGCGCTTCGGCGCAGCGTGTGCGCTTACCCCACGCGCAGTCCCTGCCGCGCCGCCTCCTTCTTCAACGTCCCATCGGTGGTGAGCAGGAGGGCATCGCGGGAGCGAGCCAAAGCCAGGTAGAACATGTCATAGGCGGGACGCCGCGAGACCCTGGCGAGCAGAAAGGCCTCGCTCGCAAGCTCGCGGCAAGGCACCAGCGCATCCACCAGGCCCAGGCCGGTCTCGAGCGCGCGGTCGCACAAGTCCAAACTCAGGCCCTCGAAGTGATGGTACTTCCAGATGGTGTTGACGACTTCCGCTACGAACAGTTCCGGCGCCAGCACGGCGTCCGCATCGCGGAGTATGGCCGCCAGGGGCGCCGCCAGCCGCCGCGTCAACGCCACTTCGATGGCGGCGCTCGCATCCAGCACAACCCTCACCGGCGGCGGTCCTCGCGGATCAGCCGGGCCGGATCGCTGAGCTTGCCCGCCGGCGCTGGGGAGCCGGACTGCAGCGAGTCGAGGAGCGCGCGCCGCCGCGCTTTGGCGTCCAGGTCGACAGCCAGGCCGCGCGCCAGCACCACCACCACCTGCTGCGCCAGACTCCGGCGTTCGCGTTCGGCCTGCTCGGCCAGCAGCCGGTAGATAGGATCGGGGACGTCCCGCACTTGAATCAACGGCATGCCTTCATGATTACACAAAATGCAGTTTGCATGCATAGTGCATTCCGTGGCACAGGCTGTCCAGCCTGCGGGGTCGAGATTCGGTCCGACCTATCTTCGCGCCGGCTGGCACAGCGGTCTGGCCGTTCTCTCAACCAGCGGCCGGGAAAGCCGGGACGCCTCCAGGCTCAGCAGGCTCGACAGCCTGCGCCACGCTCGAATCGCGCAACCCGCTAGAATGGAGTCTTCTCCGGATCCTTCCGATCGAAACGACCCATGATTCAACTCAGCGGGGCCGGGAAACGCTACGGCCCCAAAATCCTTTTTGAAAACGCCGGCTGGCTGGTGACGCCGAAGGAGCGCACCGGCATCGTGGGCGCCAACGGCACCGGCAAATCGTCGCTGCTGAAAGTGCTGGCCGGGATCGAGGGGCTCGATTCCGGCTCCATCACCGTGCAGCGCGGCGTCACCATCGGCTATTTGCCGCAGGAAGGGCTTTCGCTTTCCGGCCGCTCGGTGTTCGCCGAATGCATGACCGTGTTCCACGAACTGCGGGCGCTCGAGGAAGAGCAGGAGCAATTGGCCGCGCGGATGGGCGAACTGGATCCGGCCGGCGCCGACTACGCCGCCGTGGCGGACCGCTTTCATCGCGCGGAAGGCGAGTTCCGCGCGCGCGACGGCTATGCCATCGAAGCCCAGGTGGGCACCGTCCTCGGCGGCCTCGGCTTCGGCGAGCGCGATTGGAAGCGCCGCACCGAGGAATTCTCCGGCGGCTGGCAGATGCGCATCGCGCTGGCCAAGCTGCTGCTCGAAAAGCCCAACCTGCTGCTGCTCGACGAACCGACCAATCACCTCGATCTGGAAGCCCGCAACTGGCTGGAGCAGTACCTGGCGAATTATCCGCACGCCATCGTGCTGGTTTCTCACGACCGCTATTTTCTGGATGTCACGGTGCGCCGCATTTTGGAGCTGTGGAACAAGGGGCTGCATTTTTACTCGGGCGGCTATTCGCGCTACGAAGAGCAGAAGACCGAGCGCCGCGCCCAGCTCATTGCCGCCTACGAAAACCAGCAGGACCGCATCCGCCAGTTGGAAGCCTTCATCAACCGCTTCCGCTACACGGCCACCAAGGCTAAGCAGGTGCAGAGCCGCATCAAGGAAATGGAGCGGATGGAGAAAATCGAAATTCCGCCCGAGGAGAAAAGCATCCACTTCCATTTCCCGCAGCCGAAGGCCAGCGGCCGCGTGGTGGCGCAGTTCCAGAAAGTGGCCAAGAGCTACGGCGACACCCATGTTTTCTCGGATGTGGATTTCTATATCGAGCGCGGCGACCGCGTGGCGCTGGTGGGCGTCAACGGCGCCGGCAAATCCACGCTGATCAAAATCCTCGCCGGCGTCGAACCGGTCTCCGCCGGCGAGTACACGCTCGGCCACAACGCCGAGCCGGATTACTTCGCGCAGGTTCAGTACAAGGAGCTCGATCAGGCCGCGCGCATGATCGACGATCTCTCGACGGTGGCCCCGCGCGCCACCAACACCGAACTGCGCGGCATCCTGGGCTGTTTCCTGTTCTCCGAAGACGACGTTTTCAAAACCATAGGCGTGCTCTCCGGCGGCGAGCGCAACCGTTACGCGCTGGCGCGCATGCTCATGATGCCGTCGAATTTCCTGCTGCTCGACGAACCGACCAACCACCTGGACATGCGCGCCAAGGACGTGCTGCTCACCGCGCTCCAGGAATTCTCCGGTACGCTGGTGTTCGTCTCTCATGACCGCTATTTCATCGACAAGCTGGCTACCCGCATTTTCGAAGTGGAAGACGGCCGCATCACGATTTTCCCCGGCAATTACGAAGACTACCTCTGGCGGAAATCCGGCGGCGCGGAGTTGAGTGGCGCCGCCGGTTCGCAGCCGGTCGCAGGTACGCCGGGCGCGGCCCCATTGCCCGCTAAACCGGCGCAGCGGCTGAACCCCATCAAGCTGCAGCAGATGAGAGACCGGCGCAGCGAGATCGAAATCGAGGTGGCGCGCCTGGAGGCGGAGATCGCCGAAGCCGAAGCCGCGCTGGGCAGTTTCGTGAGCGTGGAAGAGACCACCCGCCTGACCGATCTGGTGGCGGCCCGCCAGACCGGGCTAGCCGCGCTGCTCGAGGAATGGGAGCAAGTGGCGCAAACCATCGAGGTGAATTCATGAATTCGAAACCGCTGTATCTGACCGAAGCCGATGTCGAGCGCCTGCTGCCGATGGGCGAATGCATCGCGCTGGTGCGGGCGGCATTCGCGCGCCTGGCGCGCGGCGAGGCGATCAATCAGCCGCGGCGGCGGCTGATTCTGCCCACACGCTCCGCGTTGCACTACATGGCCGGCGCCGATGGCGGCTATTACGGCATCAAAGTCTATTCGACCAATCCGGGGCACGAGGCGCATTTCCGCTTCCTGCTCTACCGCGCCGCCGATGCCGCTCTGCTGGCGATTCTGGAAGCCAATTCGCTGGGGCAGATCCGCACCGGAGCCGCCAGCGGCCTGGCCACCGCTCTGCTGGCGCGGCCCGACGCCCGCACGCTGGCCGTGATCGGCAGCGGTTTTCAGGCGCGCGCGCAGGTGGAAGCCATGCTCGCCGTGCGCCGGTTCGAGCGCGTCCGCATATGGAGCCGGTCGGCGGAGAAACGCGAATCGTTCGCCGCCGATTGCACGCGCTCGTTCGGGACGCCGGTGCAAGCCGCCGCCAGCGCCGAAGACGCCGTGCGCGGCGCCGATGTGCTGGTCACCGCGACCAGCGCCGGCGCGCCGGTAGTGGCTTCGGAGTGGGTGGCCGATGGCGCGCACGTCAACGCCATGGGCTCGAACCAGGCCAAGCGGCGCGAGATCCCCGCCGAGCTGGTTCGGCGAGCCGGCCTGATCGTAGTCGATAGCCGCGAGCAATCCCGCATCGAGTCGGGCGACCTGCTGCTCGCCTTCAACGACGAAGACTGGGCCCGCGTAATCGAGTTGCAGGACCTGGTCGCCGGCCGCCCCGGCCGCACCCGCCCCGACGAACTGACCATTTTCAAGTCCAACGGCCTGGCCATCGAAGACGTGGTAGCCGCCGGCTATGTCTACGAGCGGGCGATGGAGGAAGGGCCGGCGTAGGGGTGGAGCGGAAATCTGCTTGCCGGCGGAAAAGGCCAGTTTCGAGACGCGAAACTGCAAATCCATAAGCCTGAAGGGCTCAGCGGGTGCACGGCGTGCATTTGGGACTTGTAAAACGATCCAGAGGGGGTTAGGATGAATTTGGGTGCCTGGAACAAAACTACCAGAGAACGTTCGGGATTTCTTCGTGAAGCAGGGATCTCGGGGCGGTAAGATCGGCGGTAAGAAACGCATGAGTGGACTCACGCCCGAACAGCGAAGTGAGCTTGCTCGCAAGGCTGTAGCCGCTCGCATCAAGAAGGCGGCCCAGCGCGCGTCAGACTGATACCATTGAGAACATGGCGACTCAAAAATGGATGTCGTGGCTGAAGGATAGGCACTACGAGAAGGCCCCGATCAAAGAGGCCATCATTGATATTCAAATCGAGTCGCCATCGCTCACCCTGGCGAACTTTGAGAAGGTGGAGTATGGTGGACCCCATTGTCAAGACCATTTTTTGCCCGCAATA
>JBAVIH010000369.1:0-2325 GCA_049686695.1 Bryobacteraceae bacterium
ATGCAAAACCGTCCATCCACTCCGTTCACGCAATGCGGAGCGAATCTCGGACTCAGAGAGTTTTTTCGTCATTGAACCAATGATACAAGCTGCGAAGCTAAAGATCTGTTACTTTGCGTACGAATGCTGGTGGGCTTAGCCTTTTCCCTGGTCGAAGAAGAAATGCAATAGCATAGTGACGATACTGAAAGGCGACGTGATTGACACAGCCGCCCGAGGAGTAGCCCTTGCCAGAGATCATCCGCACGTTGATCGACCGCCAGGAAACATCCGAGCCTTTCGTCCTGCCGGAAGCCCTGAGAATTGCTTATGGCGGCGATTTGCGGTTTCCACCATCCGGTCCCCAGCGGCCCTATGTGATCGGCAACTTCGTGAGCACGGTTGATGGTGTGGTCAGCTACGAAATCGCCGGCAAATCCGGAGGAGGCGACATCAGCGGATTCGACGGATCGGACCGTTTCATTATGGGTCTCCTCCGGGCATCGGCAGACGCCGTCATGGTGGGATCCTGTACGCTTCACCAGACCGCACCAGGGCACCTATTCGTCGCCGACCACGTATGTCGGGAAGCCCACGACCTTTATGCGCGCTACCGGCACGAGGTCTTGAAGAAGACGGCTCCCCCGCTCCAGGTGGTCGTGAGCGGAAGCGGCAAAGTGGACCTCACAAGGGCCATATTCCAGACACCCGGCATACGAACATTGGTCGTCACCACACAAGCCGGTCGCGATCTTCTCGCGGCGAGCGGGGTAGGATCGCTGATTTCGACGGAAGTCAGGGCGCTCGAAGGTCCCATTATTGCGCCGGCTGACGTTCTCGAACTACTGCGCGCTGAGTTTGGCGTATCGCTGCTTCTACATGAAGGCGGCCCTACGCTGTTCGGCAAGTTCGTGGCGGACGGCTGCGTCGACGAACTCTTCCTCACCCTAGCCCCTCAGGTGGCGGGCCGAGACATGCAGTCGCAACGCCCGGGATTGATCACCGGCGTGGAGTTTCTTCCTGAAACGGCGCCATGGCTGGACATCGTCAGCGTGAAGCAGCGGGGCAACCACTTGTACCTGCGGTATGGTGCGGCTCACGGCCGCGACACCACCGGTTAGGGGACTAGCAGTATCCCGGCGCCCCTGCGGATCCGGCATGGCCCCCCTACGCCGCGGGGGAGAGATCCCTCTTCCACACGCTGCGCAACGCGCCCAGCGTGATGGGCAGGGCGCCGACGAAGAGGAATACCACATCTCCCACCATGCGCAGCCATTCCAGCTCATGGTAGGTGCCGCCCATCAGAAAGGTGAGACGCCGCGCATGCCAATACCCGTTCGCGACGGAATCCCAGAGCTGAATCACTCCTCCAGGGAACAGATCCAATACGATCATGAGCGCGAGTCCTACGTTGGCGCCCCAGAAGCCCACCCGGACGAACTTCTGCGTCACTTCCCATGTGGCATCGGATTGCATGGCCCTCAAGCAGAAGACCAGCACTGCCAAGGCCAACATCCCAAAGACGCCGAACAGTGCGGCGTGTCCGTGATTGGGGGTGAGCGACGTGCCTACTTCGAAGTAGGACACGATTGGCAGGTTGATCAGGAAACCGAAGATCCCCGCGCCGACGAAGTTCCAGACACCCACGGCCATGAGGAAGTAGATGGACCACTTCTGGCCCCAGGCCAGATCGTGACCGCACGCGGAGCATTGCGCCTTTCTCAGCTTGATGAAGTCCCAGGCGTCCAGAGTCAGAAGTGTGAGAGGCACGACTTCCAGAGCGGAGAAGCACGCCGCCAGCCCCATGTTGAGCGTACCCTGGCCGGTGAAATACCAATGGTGGCCTGTGCCGACGATCCCGCCACTGAGATACAGGATGGCATCCAGGTAGATCAGTCGCGTGGCAGTCTTGGTGCTGACCACGCCCATCTGGTGGAACATGATGGCCACCAGCACCGTCGCGAAGAGTTCGAAGAATCCCTCCACCCAAAGATGGATGATCCAGAAGCGCCAGTTGTCGATGACGGCGAAGTTGGTGTGCGGTCCATAGAACAGCGCGGGCAGGTAGAAGACTGGGATGGCCACGGCCGCGTAGAGGAAGAGCGAGGAAAGTTCGCGCTTGTCAGGGCTCTTGAAGGCGGGCTTGAGCGCGCGAAACATCAGAAATAGCCAGAAGAGGAGGCCAACGGCCAGCAAGTACTGCCAGAACCGTCCGAGGTCCAGGTACTCGGAACCCTGGTGACCGAACCAGAACCAAAACTGCCCGAGCTTATTGTTGATGCCGAGGGACTCGCCTGCCAAGCTGCCGAAGACGACCAACACCAGCGCACCGAGGAGTGCGTAGAC
>JBAVIH010000370.1:0-22054 GCA_049686695.1 Bryobacteraceae bacterium
AGCGATTCTGCGTTCTGCATGCGCATTTGCATCCGGCCGCCGAACGCCCCGCCTCTTCACATTTTCACGATCATCTTGTATTGGAATCAAGTCCTGTTTCAGGATCATCTTGTATTGGACAATTCTGTTAAGGTATACCGGGGCCGGGTAGTGTAAACTGAATTGTTGCCTCTCTTATGACTTCGGTTGCTCCCAGGCAGATCGTCAGCGCCCATAGCCCTGATTCCGATGACGCCTTCATGTTTTATGCGCTGGCCACCAAGAAGGTGCGCTCGTCGAAACTGACGTTCCGCCACGTGCTGGAGGACATCGAAAGCCTTAACCGCAAGGCGGTGGAAGGCCTCTACGACCTGAGTGCGATCTCTTATCACGCATACCCGTACGTAGCCGACAAGTATGTGTTGATGGCCAGCGGATCGAGCATCGGCGACGGGTACGGTCCGATGATCATCGCCACGCGGCCGATGGAACCGCACGAACTGAAGGGCAAGCGCATCGCCATCCCGGGCACGCTCACCACCGCCTATCTGGCGGCCAGGCTGTTCGAGCCGGATTTCGAAGCCGTGGTGACGCCATTCGACCAGATCACCACCGCCGTGCGCGATCGTGCGGTGGATTGCGGCCTGATCATTCACGAAGCCCAGTTGACCTTCGACCGGGAGGGGTTTCACCGCATCGTGGATCTGGGGCGCTGGTTCAAGGCGGCGTGCGGACTGCCCCTGCCGCTGGGCGGCAACGTGCTGCTGCGCTCGCTCGGCGCGGAAATGCAGAGCGAATGCTGCCGCCTGATGCGGGAGAGCATCCAGTACGCCCTCGACAACCGCGACGAGGCGCTCGAGTACGCGCTGCAGTTCGCGCGCGACATGGAGCCGCGGCTGGCCGAGAAATTCATCGGCATGTACGTCAACCACTACACGCTGGACGCCGGAGAGCTGATTCCGCGCGCCGCGCAAAAACTGCTCGACATGGGCTTCGAGGCGGGCCTCATCCCGAAGCGGGTGGAAGTCGAATTCGTGCGCTAGGCATAACGACGCGCCATCCTTCCCAGGGGGCGCGATACAGTAGAAGTATGCGCGTTTCCCCAGCCCTGTTCCTGGCATTTCTGGCGGTGTCCGGCGCCTCCGGGCAAGCGAATCTGCGGCCCAAGGACGTTCGGGACATCGCTCGCGCCGGTTCGAGCGCCATTCCCAAGCTACAGGAGTTGCTTTCCAATTCGTCGCCCGACGTGCGGGCCGAAGCCGTCCGGCAGATCACCGAGATTGGGCCGCCGCACAGCCTGGATCCGCTGATCCTGGCCAGCCGCGACGGCGATCCCGTGATCCAGATGCTGGCCGCCGATGGCCTGGTGAATTATTACCTGCCGGGTTACGTCAAACGGGGCGTCAGCGGGACCATCGACCGGGTGGGGACGAGCATCAAGAGCAAGTTCACCGACACCAACGACCAGGTGATCGACGCTTACATAGCAGTGCGTCCCGAGGTGATCGCTGCGCTCGCCGCGCAGTTGCGCTCCGGCAACCTGGATATCCGCGCCAACGCGGCGCGCGCCGCAGGCATCCTGCGCGGTAAGGCGGCGGTCGGCGATTTGGTTGCCGCTTTACGTTCCAAGGATTCCACGTTGATCTACGAATCGCTGGTGGCGCTCGAAAAGATCGCCGACCAATCGGCGGGGCCGTCGGTGGAATTCCTGCTGCGCGACTTCGATCCCAAGGTGCAGATGGCGGCCATCGAAACAGTGGGCATCCTGCGCGACCTCGGCGCCGTGCCGGCGCTGGCGGACGTTACCGAGGAGACCGACAATCTCAAGGTGAAGCGGGCCGCCTTGACCTCGCTCGCCATGCTGCCGAACCCGGCCTATCGCGGCATCTATCAGAAGTATTTCCACGACAAGGACGAGAAACTGCGCGGGGCGGCGGCCGAGGGGTTGGGGCGGCTGAAGAATCCGCTGGATCTGCCCGCGCTGCGGCAGGCCTGGAAGGAGGAAGGCAAGCCCGCGGTAAGGCTGTCGCTGGCTTTCGCTCAAGTCATGCTGGGCACAACCGAGCTAAGCCAGTTCAGCCCGATGCAATTCCTCGTCAACAATCTGAACCTGGCGGCCTACAACGGCGTAGCATTTCCCTACCTGGTGGAACTGGCGCGGGATGCGGCGGTGCGCGCCGCGATTTACGGAGCGCTCGAGAGCGGGACCAGGGAAGAGAAGATGGGCCTGGCGCGCGTCCTCGGCGCAAGCGGCGACAAGGAGAGCATTGCGCGGTTGCAAAAGCTGGCGGACGACCAGGACCCGGCCGTGGCGCAGGCTGCCATCAACGCTGCGCGCAGCATCCAGGCCCGTATGTAAGGGAAGGAATCCAGCCGGCGAAACCGGCGCGGGCTCACTTGGCTTTCTTCTGTTTCTGCTGGCCGACGCGGATCTTGAAGTGCAACTGCTTGGCTTCCTGGAACGCCTTGTGATCGTGGCGCGCCACGGTATCCGCCAGGTACTTCGGTACGTCGGTATCCTTCGGCAGAACCGCCATCACCGTGAAGCTCTCGTTGCAGGTCGGGCAGAACGGCCGGAACCGTTTCACATTCGGAATTGCCATAAACCTCAGTGTAGCAAAACCGCCCGTTCCAGGCCACTTACGTCATGAGCTGGGGTGCACGACGCAGAAATGGCGAAACTCTCGATTCCTAGTGAAATCGAACGAATCTGAACGTTGGGGTACGCGAAGCCTCTCTCTTTCGGGAGGCTTTGTAAAAGCCGTGCTCTGATACAAGGCGCTATGATTGGGTTGGCTAGGCGCAATGCCGCCGAACGATCAAATGTAGAAGACTTCGAGGGCAGGATGATAACCTGCCCCACGGTGCTTAGAGATTGACGCGTTTGGGTAAAACGAAGATGGCTATGCTAAGGTTACGGTGGTGGCGCTGCTGGGCTCTTCTGGCGCCGGTCTTGTGCGCGATGGCGCTGCTTGCGCCGCGCCTGGCCGGGGGCGCGGCGTCGCCGATCCGATTCGAACTGAAGCCGATCCATTTCCAGCACGAGAATGGCGAGGACCCCGGGCGCAGGCAGGCGCCGGCGACCATGGCCGGCGGAGTCGCCATCTTCGATTACAACCGGGACGGCCGTCCCGACATCTTCTTCACCAACGGCGCCCCATTGAAGACCTTGCGCAAGGACGATCCGAAATATTACAACCGGCTGTTCCGCAACGACGGCAATGGCGTCTTCACCGACGTCACCGAAAAGGCCGGTCTGGCGGGCGTAGGTTATGACGAAGCGGTGGCCGTGGGCGACTACGACAACGACGGGTACCCCGACATCTTCGTGGCCGGCGTGCATCGCAACACGCTCTACCACAACAATCGCGACGGCACCTTCACCGACGTCACCGCGAAAGCGGGGATCCAGAACACGCCCGACCCGCAGTACGGGCCGCTGTGGGCGGTGGGCGCGGTGTGGGTGGACGTCAACAACGACGGGCTGCTGGACCTGTTCGTGGTCAATTATATGAAATGGGACTACGCGAAAGAGCCCCAGTGCAAGGACAAGGGCAACGACAAGGGGCAGCCGGACTACTGCGACCCGCGCCTTTACGACCCCACTCCCAACCAGCTCTATCTGAACCAGGGCGACGGCACCTTCAAGGACGTGTCCAAGGAATGGGGCATCCGGGCGCATCCGGGCAAGGGCATGTCGGCGGCCATGGCGGACTACGACCTGGACGGTTTTCCGGACATCTTCGTTCCCAACGACACACAGGCCAATTTCCTGTTTCACAACGTGGGCGGCAAGAAATTCGAGGAGGTGGCGTTTCCGGCCGGCGCGGCACTGGTGGAAGACGGAGTGTTCGTCTCGGGGATGGGTTCGGATTTCCGGGACTACAATAACGACGGCTATCCCGACATCGTTTTCTCGGCGCTGGAGCGGCAGACGTTTCCGATCTTCCGGAACGTCGGCGGGAAACGGTTCGAAGAGGTGACGGCATCGAGCGGCATGCGCACGCTGTGCTGGCCGATGGCGGGATTTGGCGTGGGCCTTTACGACTTCGATAACGATGGCTGGAAGGACCTGTTCGTCACCCGCGGCGACGTGCTCTCGCTCGCCATGCCAGGCAACGTCGTCAACCAGCCGAATACCGTATTCCGCAACACGGGCGCCAACGGAAAATGGCAGGCGCTGACGGAGGAAGCGGGGCTGACCGCCGCGCCGCCCGGGCGTTTCCGCGGCCTGGCGTTCGGCGACCTGGATGGCGACGGGCGGGTGGACGTGGTGACCACGCAGATCGACGGCCCGGGCCGCATCTGGATGAATCGCAGCCCCGGAGGGGCGCACTGGCTGGACATCGCCCTCGAAGGGACTAAGAGCAACCGCGAAGGCATCGGCGCCAGAATCAAGATCGTCACGAAGAGCGGCGCGCAGTACAACCACATGACCACCAGCGTGGGCTACGCTTCCTCGAGCGACGGCCCGGTGCATTTCGGCCTGGGCGCGGACGCCAAAGCCGACCTGGTCGAGATCCACTGGCCGTCCGGCATTGTGCAGGTACTCAAGGATGTGCCCGGCAACCAGGTGCTGAAGGTGAAAGAAGCACAGTAGCGCGGCCGTGGGCAGGTTACCAACTTACTTGCGCCAGTAAGTTAAAACAGACGCAACTAATACGCACAGAAGCTCCGTCCCGTGCCCGTTGCGATCACAATGCCCCCGGATTCGCAGCCCTTGCGGGATTAGTAGTAGGTAACTTCGCTCGACCAGTATTGGGTCGCGGATCCGTACACGTAGCCGATATCCAGGCCTGGCGCAGTGAAGGGCTGGGCGTAAGTGGTGACCTGGATGGCAAAGGTGGCGGAGGCGCCCGACGAGCCGCTGGGCCATATCCCGGTGTTGGCCGTAGCCAGCGGCACCAGCGCGGCTGGCGGGATGGTGAACTGCCCGGCGCTTGCCGGGGCGTTGCAGGTGAAGCCGGTATAGCCATTAGTTCCGGAGAAGGTGACAAACTCCTTGTCGGTGCCTCCGGTCCAAGTAATCGTTTGTCCTGCCCTGGCGATGGCGATGGGCGCGCCAGCCTGAAGGAGGTCAAAGTTCTCCAGGAGGGGAAAGCTCAGGGTTGAACTGAAGGCTCCGATATCCTTGCCGCCGGGGGCTACGAAGGTAAAGGTCCCACCAGTGCCGGGAAACAGGCTGCTCCCGAATGGCAGGGACACACCGTAGACCCGCGAGGAAGGTCCGAAGATTTCGGCGAATCGTTGTGTCCCTCCCGGCCCGGTGAAAGTCATGATACCTGCATCCAGATCGGCGGAGTATCCCAACCACAAAAAAACCGGCACGAAGGGTAGAGGATCGGCCGGCCAACCGGCAATGCAACTGCCGAGAGAAACCGGGGCCCAGGCGCCTGTCGCTTGGGAACCTAGCGCCGCGGCGGGTTCGGTGAAGAAATCGACTTCTGCGATGCCCGAGTTCCCAGTGTAAGTGCCGTCTATACTGCCTTCCTGAATCGACAACATGGCAACGTTGACGGCGCTCTTGCCGCCGAAAGACGCAGCCTGGGCCGGGCTGATTGCGAAGATCGGGTCGGAGCACGCGCCGCCGCCCACGGCGACCGGCAGCGTAACGGAGTTGCTGATGACCTGGTAGGTCGAATTGATCGCCACCACGGAAACCGCGCAACCCGGAGGAACCCCTTGCGGGACGGTAACGTTGATTTGATCCAGGCCCGGATATCCGTTTCGTCCCTGGTACAGAATTGGCGCCGGGACGCCTCCAATCAGGACCTGCAGCGGAAGATCCGGTACCGAGACGCTATGCGGAGCCGCCGTGTAAGTGG
This sequence comes from Bryobacteraceae bacterium, assembly GCA_049686695.1. Lineage (GTDB taxonomy): Bacteria > Acidobacteriota > Terriglobia > Bryobacterales > Bryobacteraceae > Bog-375. Next base: position 5,805 of record JBAVIH010000370.1, read on the forward strand.
TGTCGCTATCCGCCGTGCTGGCGCCCAAGCCCGATCCCCAGAATGTAATCGCCTGCCCGGGGCTGGCGGAGTGGGTGGGAGTCAGGAGCTGGTAGTTTGCGTCGGTCGCAATCGCCGAAAACGCGGTGCCGGCGAAGCCGAAACTGGTCGGCTCCAATGGAAACGCCTCGGGAGTGTTGCTTTGGCCGCCGTAAGTAACTGTAATAGAAGCGGGCCCGGGGGGCGTGTTAGACGGCATGACGGCGGCGATCGCAGTGGCCGTGGCATAGTAAAGCGCCGGCTGCGTGGTAACGCCGCTGGATGTGACCGAGACGCTGGCGCCGTTGAGTGTTAGGGGCAGGCCCTTGGTGCTATCCTGCAGCACAGCCTGGGAGCCCGGCGCCGCCAGCCCGCAGCCCACAATAAGGAACAGGCTTCCCGGTGAGACGCCGAGATAACTGAAATTGTTCTGCACCTGTGTGACCACGGGCGTGCCGGCGCTGACTCCGTAAGTTAGGTACTGCAAGGTGACGGAGTTGGTGAGGCCGCTGGAGTCGGCGCCCACGGCGGTGACCAGCACTTTGGCATAGTGGCCCCCGTTGGTCTTTACCGCGAAAACGCCGTTCACGACGGCGGGTGTTGCCGTACCGCCGGGAGAGTAAGTCAGGCCCTGCAGGTCCGCCTCCGTGAGGCTGTTGAATTCATCGGCGCCACCGGCTCCGGGTATGCCGTAGATTCCGGCCACGTGCGGGGCCGGGCTTGCGAGAACGATGTAATTTCCCGTCCAGTCGATGTCGCCGCTGCAACCGGGCGTCGCACCCGCATCCAGGCTAAGGCCGTTTGACGCGTTGGACAGAGTTGCCGTGCCCGTCATATCCGACAACGCCGGGAACGGGAAGACAAATGCCAGAGCGGCTATCGTAGTAAGTGAGAACAAACCAGACTTAGACACAATCAAACTCCTCCCATGGCGGGCTTAGACGCATCGTGCCCCGCGCCCGTTGCGCTACTCCAACAGGTGACTGCGGTCCGAAGGGGGTCGTGTGAACATACGGGTCGCGACGCGATCGGGTGATGGAAACAAGTTCCAAAAACTTCGACGAATGCCGCAGCAGAAGCCACCCAGTTGGGTGCAGGCAGGGCGGTCTTTTGCGTGTGAACTGTCACGTACTGTGATGATACTCCACTCCGGTCGAGTAATCGGTGCGTGAGAAGCGGCCGGGCTTTCGCCCGGCTGGACCGATTGACAACCGGTCCGCAGGTTATCAACCTGCCCCACATCCGGCCTGCCCCACAACAAGGTTAGGGGTGGGCGGGGAGGACGTTGAGGCGGTCGAACTCGGCTTTCTCCCGCTCGCCATCGGCCTGGCGGTTGAGGCGGAAGTAGAGAGCGGAAAGTTCGACGTGCGGCTGCGCCCAGGTGGGGTTGAGGCGGACCACGCGTTCGAAGTCCTGGACGGCGGCTTCGATCTTGCCTTCGCTGCGCTCCACGCGGGCCATTTCGTAAATTGCGACGAAAGAACCGGGCCTGAGCTGCAGCGCGCGTTCGAGGTGGAGGCGGGCGCCGGGCAGATCGTCGGCGGTGCGGAGGGCCTTGCCCAGGGTGAAGTGGGCGTCGAAGTCGTTGGGATCGGCGGCCAGGGCCTGATTGAGCGCTTTGATGGCGCCTTCGGAGTCGCCGAGCAGCGGGAGGGCCATGCCGCGCAAAGTGTAGACGCCGGGGAAGTGCGGGTCCAGCTTGATGGCGGCATCGGCGTCGTCGCGGGCGACCTCGAAGAGGCTGAGCTTGAGGGCGGTCTGGCCGGCGAGGAGGTAGGCCTCGGCGCTGTGGCCCAGGCGGCCGATCTTCTCGTAACGCTCCATGCCCTCGGTCTGATGCCCGGTACGGATGAGGATGGGCGCCAGCAGCGATTCGACCGCGAGGTCGTCCGGGTTGGCGGCCTCGATGGGGCCGAGGAGGGCGAGGGCCTGTTCGTCCTGGCCGAGGTGGGCGTAGCAATCGCCGAGCAGGGTGGAGACGCGCGTATCGGCCAGGTTGGCGCGGTGGAGGGTGTCGAACTCGGTGGCGGCTTCGGCGAAGGCGGACTTCTTGTAATAGGCGATGGCGAGGTTGAAGCGGAGGGCGGAATTGGATTCATGGCCCGTGAGGGCGGCGCGATATTGGTCGATGGCTTCGTCGAAGTGGCCCTGGCGGGCGAGGATCACGCCAAGGTTGGCGTGGGCCTGGAAAACGTCGGGGTGCTGCTGGAGCAACTCACGATAATTGCGGACGGCGGTCGCGTCATCGCCGCGCTGCTGGGCGGCAACGGCTGCTTTGAAGAGTTGTTCGGGGCCACGGTCTTGCGCGGCGGCACAGGCAAGAAACAGCAATGAAACCGAGAGGCGCATTCCATATCAGAATAACCCGTATTTGCGTTATCGTAATACCAGCATGCAGGCTGCACGATGGAGCTGGATGGCGCACGGCGCGCTGCCGCTGGCGGCCCTGTGGCTGACGGCCGGCGTGGCGCACGTGCAGGGGCAGGCGGCCCCGAGTTTCGAGGACGTGGCGCGGCGCGCGGAAGCGGCGCTGCAGGTGCGGCCGGCCGAAGCCGCCACGCTATACCGGCAAGCGGTGGAACTGCGGCCGGAGTGGGCGGAGGGCTGGTTCTACCTGGGCGCATCGCTCTATGACTTGCGGCGGTTCGCGGAGGCGCGCGACGCGTTCCGGAAGGAAGTGAAGCTGGCGCCGCGGATGGCGCCGGGATGGGCGTTTCTGGGCCTGGCGGAATCCCAACTCAACGATCCCGAACAGGCGCTGGCGGACATCCGCCGCGGCGAGGCCTTGGGGATTCGGGGCAACCACGATTTCGAGGTTGTGGTGCGGCTGAAGGCGGCAGTGCTGCTGATCAAGGCCTCGGCTTTCGACGAGGCGTTGCTGCAGATGCAGCCGCTGGCGGACGGCGCCGAGAACTCGACCGCGGTTTCGGACACCATGGGCCTGTGCGCGCTGGCGATTCCACACACGATCGAGGAACTCTCCGACGAGCGGCGCGCGGTGGTGCGGCAGGCTGGCAAGGCAGCCTGGGCACTGGTGAGCCATCGGCCGGAGGACGCCGAGGCCCAATACCGGCAATTGCTGGAGCGGTACCCGGATGCGCCGGGCGTGCATTACGCGCATGCCCTCTACCTGTTGGAGACCGATCTGGCGGCGGCGCTCGCGGAACTCGAGAAAGAAGTACGGAACACGCCGAAGCATTGGCCGGCACTGATACTCCTGTCGACCTTGCGCTGCCGGCAGGGGACGCCGGAACTGGCGCTCGAGTCGCTGCGCGAAGCCCTCAAGCTGGTGCCCGCGCGGTACCTGTGGCTCTGCCACGCCGAGATGGGGCGCGCCTACCTCACCTCCGGCAACGCGGCCGCCGCGGTGACCGAACTGGAGACCGCGTTGCGGTTGGAGCCGGGCAACGCGCAGGTTCATTACCTGATGGCGCAGGCTTACCGGCGCGCGGGCCGGAACCAGGACGCGCAAAAGCAGACGCTCGAGTTCGAGAAGTTGAAGGCGCAGCAGGATCCGGCGGCCGTGCCCGAGTACCAGCGGCTCGTGTTGGGCGGCGGCAGGAACTGAGCGGACCAGCCGGTCCCCGAATGCCGTGCTCACTACCCCGGTGGTCCGGACCGGTGCACGATGGTTATCTCGTTGGCGCGCTCCCGCACCACTAAGTCTACCGGGCCTTTTCTTCCTGCCAGGGCGGCAGGAGCTTGATCAGCACCAGGAAAATTACGAATGGCAGGATCATCAGCGCGATCGCCGGCAGCAGACCTTCTCTCGTCACCAGTTCCACCTTGTAGCTGGTGTAGCCGAGAAAGCTCTTGGAGAAGAGTTGCCCGCCGATCACCACGTTCCAGCGCATGGCGAAAATGCCGATCAGGGTCAAACCGCCGGCGGTCATATACATCGCTTTGCGGGCCCCCTCGGAGAACCTCCACAATTGGTTGGCAGCGAGAATCGTCAGCGGCACCAGGGTGCCCAGCATGATTTGCAGAATCACCTGGGAGAACCACAGCCGCGTGTGCACCATGAAATCCAGGCTGCGGAAGCTTTCGTCCGATTCGTAAGTGCGGTGCACCAGGTCCAGCATTTCCAATGTGAAATCGATCACGAAGGTGTAGAACAGATAACGCGCGATGGTGTCCAGGCATCGCATATCGATGGCGACTTTCCGCAGCTTCGAGGAAACCACGTAGAGCACCATCACCGCGGCAATCCCGGAGACCATGGCCGAGAACAGAAACACGATCGGCATCAGCGGCGTGGACCACCAGGGATTGGCCTTGACCGAGCCGAAGATGAAGCCCACGTATCCATGCAGCAGAAACGCCGAGGGGATGCCGATGACGGTGACGGCATAGCCGACTTTGTCGTCGATGCGGCGGGCCTCAGGACCGATATCGTAGGAACCCAGCGTCAAGACCCGGTAAATCAGGCGGCGGAAGCCGGTACTCGTCTGCGCCAGCCCCACAATTTCGGCGCGGTATTCCAGCCAGATCTCGACCAGCAGCACAACCATGAGGTACCACAGGTAAACGAAGCCGAACATGGCCATGGCCGAAGATGTGTGCGGCGTCAAATACATTTCCAGCGACCGCTCAGGGTGCCCCAGGTGAAGCTGCAAGGGCAGCGGGGCGACCAGCAGGAAGGCCAGCGCGGTCAGCAGGGCCAGCCGGTAGGTGGGCCGCACCGCCTCCACTTTGAAAACCCGTTCGAGCGAAGCCAGAATGAAGGCCCCCGCCACCAACCCGGTAATGTAAGGGTACAGCACAATGAGAACGCTCCATTGCAGTTCCACCTCGTTCGGGTACATGAAACCGTCCACGCCAGGTATCATCGCGTCGCTCCTCTAACGCACCGCGCCGTCCAGGTTCTTGTAATAGACCTTGGCCTGGGTGGCCATGTACGGCTTCAGCACTTCGACCTTGTTCTTGCGCAGGATCTCGTGCACCGGATCCTTGGGGTTCTTGAAATCCACCAACAGGCGGGCGCCGGTGGGGCAGTTTTCGCAGCAGGCGGTGGTGAGCCCCCTGGTGATGCGGTGATAGCAGAGCGTGCACTTGTCCACCGTCCGCTTTTGCGGATGCAGATAGCGGCACCCGTAGGGGCAGGCTTGCACGCAATAGCGGCAGCCCAGGCAATAGGTCTCGTCCACCAGCACCACCCCGTCCGGACTGACGAAGGTGGCGCCCACCGGGCAAACCTGCACGCAGGGCGAATCGACGCACTGGTTGCACAGCTTGGGGACGAAGAAGCTCTTGAGGTCCTCGCGCGTGGAAGGCGGGAAGCCCTCCATGGCGCCATCGGGCGAATCCACGCGCGGCTGCTTCCCCTCCTCGATCTGATACCGTTCCACCCAGGTACGGAAATAACCATGCGGCACGTTGTTTTCCGTGGAGCAGGCTCGCACGCAGTTGCCGCAGCCGATGCACCTATCGATGTCGATCACCATCCCCCACCAGTGATCGGCCATTTTGTAGGCATTTGGAGCGGGCTCGGCGCCGGTGATCTGCTCCAGCGTCGCGCCCACCGACGCCAGCACCAGCAGTTTCCCGCCAACCTTGAACAAATCGCGCCGACTGATATCCATGCTCGTCTCCTTGCCTCAAAGATGCGGGTTGTGGGGTCGATGGCACTGGTTGCAGGCCACGCCGCCGGAATGCTCGATGGTAACCACCTGGGGAAAGCCGCGCGGCTTGGCTGCGTCTTTTTCGTGGCAGCGCCGGCAGAGGTTGGCCACGTCGGGCAGTTGCGGAACGTGCGCCGCGGGATCGTCGGCGTGCTGCGCCAAGGCCCCATGACAGGCTTCGCACGCTACGTGCGCGTGTTTGCCCGCTGCCCGCGCCTTGGCTTCGTCGTCGTGGCAGAGCACGCAGGTGTCCTGCCCGGCGTATGCGATGGGCCGCTCGCGGACCAGCGCCAGCGCACCGGGGCGATAGTGGCCGTATTGTCCAAAAGCTTTGGGGACGATCGCGCTGCGCACTACCAGAAATACTGCCACGCCAGCCAGCAAAACCAGGGCCGGGCGAATCAAATGACCAGCGTCCCGCACCAAACGGCGCACCACTCCCTCTTTCCGCGCAAACCATACCTCTGCGCAGGTTTGATCTGGTGGCCTACAGGCAATATCATGACCAAGGGGCCTGTTGATCGAAAAAATGGGGCACAAGACGCATATTTGTTGATAAACTCCACAACAAAACGGTCCGGAACCATGGCGGTGACTGGGCTACATGACGCAATCCGTGGGGCAAATCGCGCCTCCAGTCGCGAACTACAACAAGCCGGCGGCGGCTTCTTCCGGGCAAAAGGGGCGGCGAAAAGGGAGCCATGGGGCCTCGATCTTATGCGAAGATGTGAATGGATCATGCCGCACGCAAGACCGTTAACTATTGAAAATATAACGGTACCTACTCCTGTGCCCTTGTGAGTCTCCTTTTGACCTCCTATAGTGCAGTTGGCAACCGAACAACCGATGACCCAGGCTAGTCCAACAGCGGAATCCCGCCGGGCCGTGATCGTCGTCCCGTGCTACAACGAAGGCCGCCGGCTGCCGGTTGCCGACTTTCGGCGGTTTCTCGACCGGCCGGGCGCGGAACTGCTGTTTGTGGATGACGGCAGCACGGACAATACCGTGGAAGTGCTACGCGGTATTTGCGCTGGCCGGGAAGGCCGCGCGACACTGCTCGAATGCGGAAAGAACGGAGGGAAAGCGGAGGCCGTTCGGCGAGGGATGCGCGCCGCGCTGGCGAGCGGCGCCCGGTATGCCGGTTTCTGGGATGCGGATCTGGCGACTCCTCTCGATGACATTGACGCGTTTCTCGGTGTCCTCGAAGCGCGGCCGGAAATCGATATGGTGTTCGGCTCCCGCGTCAAGCTTCTGGGCCGCAGGGTGGAGCGCCACGCAATCCGCCATTATCTGGGAAGAGTTTTCGCCACTGCGGCCTCCCTAGTGCTGCGGATGGCGGTTTACGACACCCAGTGCGGCGCCAAGGTATTTCGAGCCGCGCCGGCGACAGCCGGTCTTTTCGAAGAACCCTTTTGCAGCCGGTGGGTGTTCGACGTGGAGGTGTTCGCCCGCTATATCCGCAATGCCGGCTCTTCCAGCGCGGCAGCGGCACGAATCTACGAATTCCCGCTCATGGTTTGGCGCGACGTCGCCGGTTCCAAGGTCAAGCCAGGAGACTTTCTCGTGGCCTTCCGCGACATCGTGAGAATCTACTGGAAATACATGCGCACGGCGTGATCGCGCGCGCCGCTCTAACGACGTCTGGCGAGTGCGCCGATACTATGATTAGATTGGACGGAATGCAATCCGACAAAGAACAGCGCTTCTCGGCCGGCCCTCGCATGGCGGCGCAGGGGTCCGTTGCGGCGGCTCCGGGCAGATTGGCCCCGGCAACTGCCGTGCAAGCCGCGTTCTCGCGTGCCGACGATTGGGAAGCGCAGCCAATCCGCAAAATCTCCTTCTACTGTTGCCTTGCGGCGCTCTTCTTGCGCCTGAGTGTCCTGCCCGAGCTAATCCTTTATGTCACCCGCGTTAACACCTACCTTTTGTATCTGGTCGCGCCGCTGGCGATACTGACGACGCTGTTGATGGGGGGAGTGCAGCGGACATTCCAAGAGCGCGCCTCCAAATACTGGCTGGCCTTCTTTGCCTGGATGATTCTGGCCACGCCGTTCAGTTCCTGGCCGGGAGGTTCGGTGGGACGGCTCATCTCGTATTCCCGAACCGACGGCATTTTTCTGTTTTTGATGGGCGCCCTGGCGTTCAACTGGCATGAAGTCCGCGTCATATTCCGCACCATTGCCGCCGCTGCCGTGGTGAATCTGGCCTCGACGCGCATTTTCGAAGATGTCGCCAGCGGCCGGGTGACCCTGCAGGCGAGCGGAAGTATCGGCAATTCGAACGATCTGGCGGCGCAACTGCTATTGCTGCTGCCGTTTCTGATGTTCTTCGCGATGGGTCGAGGCAGATCGATAATTGTCCGGATCGTGGTACTGGGTTTGTTACTGGACGGGATTTGGGTCATATTGGGAACCGCGTCCCGTGGCGCCCTGATTGGTTTGGCGGTCGTGTTTCTTTACATCCTGATACACGCTTCCGTACCGCAGAGGCTCGCGTTAGTGGTCACTGCCGGCGCGATAACCATGGTGGCGATGGTCGCATTACCTGCCGTGACGCGCAACCGCCTGGGCACGCTATTTGGAGAGAAGAACGGCGAGGCCGACCTATCGGCGACCTCTCGCCAGTATCTCTTCAGGACGAGCCTGAAGTTCACAATGGAGTACCCCGTGTTCGGGGTCGGTCCCGATCAGTTCTCCAGTTTTGAGGGGAAGACCAGCCGGGAGCATGGTTTGCACGGCGATTGGCACGAGACGCATTGCGTCTTCACCGAGGTGTCGTCCGAGTGCGGCGTGCCCGCATTCATTTTCTTCACCGCCGGTCTCGGATCGGCAATGATGCTGATGGTGCGGACGTATCGCAAGGCCAAGCTGGAGGGTTACATGGACATCGCAAACGGATGTTACTGCTACCTCCTGGCGATGGTGGGTCACCTAGTGGCTTTGTGCTTTCTGGCGCAGGCTTACAGTTTCAAGCTGCCGGCCATGGTAGGGCTCGCCGTGACGATGAGTTTCGCGGCGGCGCGAACCATGAGATCGACTGGCGATCGGACTTCTTCCACGCCATCGGTGCTCTCCCCGCAGAACGCAATTCGCCGTTAGTGGACCACGCCGCCGTCAGCGCGCCGGCGGCTTGAGCGAATCCGTCGCGCCATCCGGCGACTGCTCGTCCGCGGCGGCCGCCTGACGCTTCTTGGCGTAGTCTCCGCGGCTGAAGTACTTCTCCAGCCAGCAGTAGAGCGCGACAAAAAGATAGCGGCTTCCCATCTCCCGGATCTTCAACTTGGATATGCCGGAACGGCGGTTTCGCCAGGTGATGGGCATTACGGTCCAGGAATAACCACGCACAATAATCTTGAGCGGAAGCTCCACGGTGAGATTGAAGTGCGGCGAAAGGAAGGGGCGGCAGCCGTCCAGCGCGCGGCGCCGGTAGGCTTTAAAGGCGTTCGTGAAATCGTTCAAAGGAACGCGGAAGAGTAACCGGAGAAACAGATTGGCCAGCCGGTTGACGGCCAGCTTATGCGCGGGATAGTCGATCACCCCGCCTCCCCGGACGAAGCGCGATCCGAAGACCGCGTCCCACCCCTGTCCCAGCAGTTCCCAGTAGCGGACCACATCGCGGCAATCGTCGGATTCGTCCGCCATCATGATCACCACGCCGTCTCCACGGCTATGATCGATGCCGCGGACGATGGCCCGGCCGAACCCGTGTTCGCCGTCATTCCGGACCGGCCGCAGGGTGGGCACGCGGGAAGACAGGTCGCGCAGCACGGTCCAGGTGGAGTCGGTGCTGCCGTCGTCCACGGCCACGATTTCGTGTTCGACATTGTGCAACCGCAGTTCGACGTACAGATGTTCCACGGTGGAGGGCGCCGCGCCCTCTTCGTTGCGCATGGGGATCACCACCGAGAGCAGACTGAGTGGCTCGGAAGTTGCAACGTCCGCCGGGCTCTTCATACGCCGCTCGTCTCCAGCCACTCGGGATGCGTCCCGGCGTGGCACGCGATTTCGTCGAGCAGGGCTTCGATCGACGTTTCTGGCCGCCAGCCGAAATCCCGCTCGGCATCCGAGCTGTCCATGATCATCCATGGGATATCGTACGGTCTGGGCCGGGGATCGGGCTGGGGAACGTGCGGGCCAAAGCGGGCATCGCACCAGGCGGTCACCTGCGCCAGCGACATGGCGTTCGCCGCGCCGCCGCCGGCCACGTAGATTCGCCGCCCGCCGGCCCGAGGCACACCGGTCTCGGCGTCCACCAGCGCGGCGAGGTCCCGCGGGTGGAAGGCGTCTCGCACCTGGCGGCCGGCGCCCTCGAAGCCGATGTAGCGCAGCGGGCGCTTGCGCAGGTGCGCGTTGATCCAATAGGAGAAGATTCCCTGGTCCGGCGTGCCGAATTGCCCCGCCCCGGCGAGCACGCCGCACCGGTTCACCCACACCGGAAACCCGAAGGCCTCGCCGTATTCGAGAGCGATTGCCTCGGCGGCCAGCTTGGTGCTGCCGTACAACGAAATCGGCGGCGCGGTGGAGAATTCCGCGCCAATCCCGCGCGAGGAAACCCCCGCCGGGAGCGGCCCCGAGCAATCCAGCCGGAACGCGTTCCCGTCGATCGCGAGAGGCAGCGAGGCAAGCGCGTGGATGGAATAAACGCGGCTGCTGCTCAGTAGAATGAAGCCGGCTCGATGCTTCTTGGCGTACTCGAGCAGATTGACCAGGCTGGCCAGGTTGTGCTCGAACAATTGGCGGCTGCTCAGCGGTCCTTGCACTCCTGCCAGCACGCTCGGCGAGGCCGCTGCGTCGATTACCCAATCCGCGGCGGGCAGGTTCTCCAGGTCGCTGGCCGCGCGAATGTCGGCGTGGACGAACTCGATACCCATTTTGCGGAGGCGCGCGCGGTTGGTTTCCGAGCCCGGCCGAATCAGGTTGTCCAGGCCCAGGATCGCCAGGCCCCGCCGCCGCTCGAGCAATGCCTCCGCCACCGAACTGCCCACGAATCCACAGGCGCCGGTGATGAGAATCCTCATCCGCTCACCTATTGGCGCTCCGGCCGTTCCAACCAGTTTTGCGCGATCTCCCGGAAGATATCGTCCAGGCTCTTGGTAATGCCCCAGGCCGGGTAGTGCGACTTCATCTTCCGCAAATCGCTGTAGTAGCAGATGTGGTCGCCGATGCGATTCTCGTCGATGTAGCGCCAGTTCATGGGGCGCCCGGTGGCGCTTTCCGACTTCGCGAAAGCTTCCAGAACCGAACAGGCGTTGCCCTTACCGCCGCCGAGGTTGTAGACTTCCGCCACCCGCGGCGCCTTCCAGAATTCGAACATGAAGCGCGCCACATCCTCCGAATGGATGTTGTCGCGCACCTGCTTGCCTTTATAACCGAACACCTTGTACTCGCGGCCCTGCACATTGCACTTGATCAGGTAACTCAGAAAACCGTGCAGTTCCACGCCGGAATGGTTGGGACCGGTGAGGCAACCGCCGCGCAGGCAGCAGGTCGGCATGTTGAAATAACGGCCGTATTCCTGCACCATCACGTCGCCGGCGACCTTGGAGGCGCCGAAAAGGGAGTGCTTGCTCTGATCGATGGAGAAATCCTCGGGAATGCCGTTCGAGTACGCCGGGTCGGCGTAGTCCCAGCGGGTTTCGAGTTCCCGCAACGGAATGGTATTGGGCCGGTCGCCGTAGACCTTGTTGGTGGACATGTGGATGAACGGCGTCTCCGGGCAGGATCTGCGGGCCGCCTCCAGCATGTGGAGGGTGCCCAGCGCGTTGACTTCGAAATCGAGCAGCGGGATGGACGCGGCGCGGTCGTGCGAGGGCTGGGCGGCCGTATGCACGATCAGGTCGGGCCGCAATTCCTCCATCAGCGAGAACAGCGCGTCGCGATCGCGAATATCGAGCGCTTCGTGACGATACCCGGGGATTTCTCGGCGCAACCGCTCCAGCACCCAACTCGTGTCGCCTTCCGGCCCGAAAAAGACCGCGCGATGATTGCTGTCGATTCCGGCGACGCGGAAACCTTGGCGGGCGAAGAATACGGAAACCTCCGAACCAATCAACCCGCAAGATCCTGACACTAATACCGAGGGTGTCGACATCCAAGAGATATTGTAGTTGATCGACACACCAGACAAAACAAGCCGCTCTCCGGGCGCACTTACCATCGCTTACGCCGCGGATTGCGCGGGTCCCGGTTCGGATCATGAGCCGAAATGCGGAGCGCTGGCAGCGGCGCCGCGGAGTTACTGGAGGATCTTGGCGTCTTCCACCCCTGCGTCGTCAGCCAAGTGCGCCGAAAAGCCGAGCCAGAGCAGGATCGCCAGGATCGAGAATGACGGCATGGCAGCCATCAGCCAGGCGGTCAAGAAGCCCAGGTTCCGTGTAAGCCAGCCGTACAGCCAAACAAACGTCGCCTCCGAAAACGACATGAAAACAAGCGCCGCGAGCAACCCAGTGACCGCCAGCCCCGGGCGCTTCTGTCTCCAATTCCGGATCAAGACACCCAACGGAAGAAGCATGATTGGCAGGTAACGCCCCCACGAGATAGGCGAAGCCAGAAGCATGCCGGCCACGAATACCGAGTATTCGACGTCCAGCCGCTCCGGCCGCACTTTGCCGCGAGTCCAGGGCCACAGAAAGAGTGCCAGCGCTCCCGCGATGATCAGGACCATTGCGGGCGCGATGATCTTTACGTGCTGGCCCCAACCAAAGCCGCTCGAAAAGCTGGTGATCAGCCCCGCCACGGAGAGATTGCCGGCCTTCGGAACGAAGAGCTGGGCTATCGTGTCCGCGGTATTCAGCCATTGCTGAAAGGTCGATTGGACAGTCACCGCGGCGGCCGCCACGCTGAGCAGCGTTATGATGCCAACCGCCGAGACGAACGCCCGCCGCGATCGGATCGCGAAGTAAAGCAGGAGCAGCGCCGGAAACGCATGAAGACACGCGGCCAGCCCGATCGCGCCGCCCGCCATCCACGGTCTGTTCCGGCGCAGCATCAGCCAGCCCGCCGTAATCAGAGCGAACAGAACAATGCCGGGTTGGCCGGACCGGATGGTTGTGCCAACCGGATACCAACCGAAGACTAATCCCATCACAGCGCACCACGCCCCAAAGGGCAAAGATGGGAACAACTCGCGAAGGATCGCCGCCACCGATACATACAGGAGCGCAGCGGACAGCAAGAACACAAACACGAAGCTGCCTCGGAACCCAAGCAGAAGCACGGGAACCGCCAGTGCGATTCCGAGGAATGGCGGGTGCGCGTTCGCGGGAGCGGGCGGATCCTTCAACGTGATCAGGTCGTGCCGGATGACTGGCAGTCGTTGCAGTTCTTCCCGCCCTGTGATGGGCGCCGACAATTCGACGATTCCCATGTGGGGCAAATCGCGGGGATACATGGTCGCGTGTTTCAGAAACTGGCGCGCGGCGACGACGTCCTGCAGGTAGTCCCTCGGGTTGACATAGCCCGCCAAAGCCGAAAATGCGACGTTGACACAGGCCCCCAGCAGGAGGAAGGCCAGCATGGCGCGCTGGGACAGAATCCGCCCGAGAAGCTCCCAGGTGGCTTGCGCGCCGCCCATGCCGAACCTCGCAGCCCTGGCGAGAGACCAAACCAGCAGGATCGCAAAGGCGATTAGCGTTGAGTTTAGTGGCAGCGCCCGCATAAGCGAATCAATATAGCACGGGGCGATTCCGATGAATCATCACTTGACGGCGCCGCCGGAAAACCTGCGACTCGGGGGCCGCGGCTCGCTCAGTGCCACCGCGCAGCGGCCAGGCAGACCGCTGCCAGCAAGGCGCACAGGATGGGGAGCCAGTCGCCGTGGCGGGTGTAGAAGGTCTGGCCGGTTTCATAGTTGAAGCGGACGCTGGAGGTCGCCTCGACAAACAAGGGCAGCGCGGCGCGCACGCGACCAGCGGGGTCGATGGCGGCCGTGATACCGTCGTTGGCGGCGCGCAGAATCCAGCGGCGGTTTTCGGCGGCGCGCATGCGCACGATTTCCAGGTGCTGCCAGCGGGCAGCGGTCTTGCCGAACCAGCCGTCGTTGGAGATGGTGAACAGCGCCTGGGCACCGCCGGCCGCGAAGCGCCGCACGAAATTGGGGAACACCGATTCGTAGCAGATGAATGTGCCGATTTTGCGATCGCCCACGGGCGACACCACCACACGGCGTCCGGCGGCGAAATCGCCGGCTTCCTTCGAGACCTTTTCCGTCAACGCTCCCAGCGGCCAGGGCACGAACTCGCCGAACGGCACCAGGTTCACCTTGTCGTAACGGCTGACGCCAAACCCTTCGGGCGATATCAGGGTGGCCGAATTGAGCGGCGCGCCGGCAGGCGTACGCGCCACCGTTCCCATCAGCAGTGCAGCGCGGGTGGAACGCGCCAGAGCGCCGGCGCGAGCACGAAAGGCGGGGTCTTCATCGTAAAAGAACGGCGCCGGCACTTCCGGCCACACCACGATGGAGGGATGAGCGCTTTCGATGGCCGCGGCGTGCTCGGTGTCCTCGGCCATCGCGCGTTGGGCGCGATCCACCGATTCGGCGGTCCACTCCTCGGTTTCCGAGAGGTTGGGCTGCACCAGCAGAGCGCTTTCGCGTCCGGGCCGGGCGTCTGGCATGGGCGGCAGAAGAGGCAGCACCAGGAGCGCCGCCATCCACGCCAGCTCCCGCCGCGGGCGGCCCAGCAAGCGCGCCGCCAGCGCCGCCGACATCAACACGAACACGAACGAAATGCCATACACGCCGGTGTAGGGCGCCAGGCGCATGGGCACGCTCATGCCGATACCGGCGTTGCCCAGCGCCAGCCAGGCGAAGCCGAAAAACCCGTGGGTGGATTCCACCGCGACCCACAGCGCGGCGACTGCCGGCGTGGTCCACCATCGGCCAGTCACGATTCCGGCCAACAGCGCGAACACCGCCATGTGCAGGCCCTTGACCAGGGCGAACAGGGTGAACATGGCCCAGGCGGTGGAATTGCCCATCCCGCCGTGAACCGCCAGCGTGAACTGAATCCAGTGGCAGACGCCGAACCAATAGACGATGCCGGAGCCCCAGCCCAGCAGGAAGCGCCGCCACGGCCTGGGTTCGCGCGCCACCGCAACCAGCAGCGGGGTAAGCGCTATGGCGGCCAGCCAGGCGAAATCGAAGCCCGGGAAGGCCAGCACCAGGAGGCCGGCCGAACCGAGCGCCAGCAGCCAGTTCAGCACGGGCCGCGGCGCGCCCGTTCGCTCACGGCGTCCGCCATATAGGAGCTGCGCACCAGCGGGCCGCTGAACACCGTCTTGAATCCGAGCGCCATGCCGTACGCGCGGTAGCTTTCGAATCGCTCGGGCGCGACGAATTCCACCACCGGCAGATTGCGGCGCGTGGGTTGCAAGTATTGTCCGATGGTAGCCACCTCGGCGCCGGCCAGCCGCAAGTCACCGAGCAGCGAGTGGACTTCATCCACGGTCTCGCCCAGCCCCACCATAAAACCGGATTTGGTGAGAACGGCGGGGGCATGCGCGCGCGCAAAGCGCAGCACTTCGAGCGATTGCCGGTAGTCCGCCTGCGGCCGCACCCGTCCGTACAGCCGCGCGACAGTCTCCATGTTGTGATTGAAAACGTGCGGACCGGCATCTAGCACGCGCGCCACGGCATCCAGGTCGCCGCAGAAATCCGGCGTCAACACTTCCACACGCGCTTCGGGCAGCGCATAACGCACCTGTCGCACGGTCTCGGCGAAATGATGGGAGCCGCCGTCCTCGAGGTCGTCGCGGTTGACGCTGGTGACGACCACGTAGCGGAGGCCCATTTCGGCGGCCATGCGCGCGACGTTAGCCGGCTCGGCCGGGTCGAGACGCGTGTCCTGGCGGCGGGGATTGAGCTTGGGGACCGAGCAGAAACCGCAGCCGCGCGTGCAGCGGCTGCCCAGAATCATGAAGGTGGCGGCCGAACGGTGGAAGCACTCGTGGATGTTGGGGCAGCGCGCCGATTCGCACACGGTGTGCAGGTTCCGCTGCCGCAGCCCGCTCTTGAGCCGGTGCAGCGATTCATGATGCGTGCGCGGCTTGCGGGCCCAATCCGGCAGCCGCGGCCGCGGCGCGCCAATCCGCACCAGGTCCGCAACCGGCGGCGGAAGCGGCTCGGCGGGCGATTCGACGGGGCGCTTTTCCTCGGGGCCGCGAGCGCCGGAAGCCGTGAAAGGATCATGGCCGCCGATTAACGCAGACGAACAGGGATCGAAAACAAGAGTCTTATCGCTGTTCATCTGTGTTCCTCCGTGGCTCGACGTGAATTCCCGGGGTTTGCCGATTCGCCGGCTACTTCTTGACGGGACGAAAACCGGCGCGTTCCAGCTCGGTCTTGGCCTGGCTCATCGCCGTCATGTCGCTATACGGGCCCACCAGCACGCGGGTCAGGTTTTTCGGACCGGGCGTCATCAGAGCCGGAAACCCTTTGTCCTTGAGGCTGCGAACCACTACTTCGGCATCCGCCTGCTGGAGCGCCATCACCTGCCAGTAAGAGCCGGGCGCAAGCTCGTCGGGATCAGCCGCGGGGGCCGCTGCGCCGGCTTCCGGCGTGGCGGCTGCCGGAGGGGCGGGCGTCTGCTGGCCAGTGGCGGCGTTGGCATCGGGC
>JBAVIH010000371.1:0-6115 GCA_049686695.1 Bryobacteraceae bacterium
GGTTGCCGCCGCGCGCCGGGGGCCAGACGCCGATGAACATGGTGGTCCGCACCGAGGATGGCGCCGTGAGTTTGCTGGTCGACGAGATCGGAGACGTGCTGGATGTGGATGCCGCCACGTACGAACGGCCGCCGGAAAACCTCGATCCCGCGGCCAGAGATCTCATCCGCGGAGTCTACAAACTGAAAGACCGGCTGCTGCTGGTTCTCGACGCGGAGCGAACCGTGGATCTCACCGCCGGGAGGGCAACTTAGTGTCCCGTCTCGCCGCAACCAAAGTGGGGCGGACGGGGTGCCCTCTGTGCCCGTCCGCGCGCGACCCCCTGGTCGCGCTCCTGCCAATGATGGGGAAGCGCCCGTCATGCCAGGCGATTGCCTTCGCACAACCGGCGCCGCGCCGGCAAACAGGGAGGTTCTAAAGTTGGCCTTCACTTTTTTCTTCCGAGACCAACAAGTGCTGGAGCGGGTGGTGGACCACCTCCTCCCCGTCTTGTCGGGCCGCAGCCATCCCCGCATATGGGACGCTGGCGTGGCGATGGGGCAGGAGCCATATACGCTCTCCATCATGTTTGCCGAGCGGATGGGACACTTCGCCTTCAAGAACCTCCGTATCGATGCAACCGACGTCGAGAGCACCGGCCATTTCGCCCGGATGATTGAGGAAGCCCGATATCCAAGAGAGGAGTTGGAGCGGGTGCCCGAAAGCATCGTGGAAAAGTACTTCGAACCCGCGGACGAGCCTGGATACCTTCGCGTAATCGACACCATCCGGCGGCCGGTCGCCTTTCAGCGGCACGATCTTCTGTCGTTCCAGGAAATCGGTCAAGGATACTCGCTGGTCTTGTGCAAGAACGTGCTGCTCCACTTCCAGCCTCCGGAGAGGATCGAAGTGCTCAGAATGTTTCACCGGGCGCTGGCGCCCGGCGGACTCCTCGCCACCGAGCAGACGCAGGAAATGCCGCCGGAACTTGGCCGCCTGTTCGAGCGGGTGATTCCCGATGGCCAGTTGTTCCGCAGGCTGGAGGGGGACACATGCGGATCGTGACATTGGAGAACAGCGGCGAACTCTATACCTCGCAGGTTTACCTGGTGCTCGGCGACGCGAGCCGGATCGAGGACGTCAACACCCTTGTGGATGTGGGGCAGGACCCGGCCGTCCTCGCAAGCATCGAACGGTCGCCCACTGGGATCGGTAAATGGCCCGTCGAACAAGTGGTGCTGACGCACTGCCATTCCGACCACTGTGCGCTGCTGCCGCGCGTTCGCGAGGCGTTCCACCCGAAGGTGTTCGCGTTCTCGCCGAACATCGACGGCGTCGATCGTCCGCTGCGCGACGGGGACACCATCAAAATGGGCGACGGGTACTTCGAGGTGATCCATACGCCGGGTCATAGCAGCGACTCGATTTGCCTCTACAACCAGGCAGAGGGCGTGCTCTTCGCCGGCGACTCCCCCCTGCTGATCACGTCGCCAACGGGAACCTATGAGGCCGGGTTCCTGGCGGCATTGGAAAAGTTGTGCGACCGCGATGTCCGGCGGATCTACTTCGGACACGGCGCTCCGCTGACGGAGCGCTGCAACCAGAGGCTGCGTGAATCGCGACTAATGGCCGCCGGCAGCCTGCCGGCCATCGGAAGGCAATAACGAATCGAATCGGGCGTCGGTGACGCATCGTAAATAACGCAAAAGCGATACCAAGGAGCAAAGAACATGGCAAGACAAGCAAATGACGGCCGCCGAGTTTCTCCCGGCCGAAACCCGTCCACCGGCGCCGCCGTTTTGGACCGTCCAACAACTAATGCCCGCGAGACGCAAGCGAACGATCTGCTCGAGGAAGTGCTCCGGCTCGTCGAAGCCTCGCATGCAGGCCGCCTCGGCGAGCGCGGAAAGGCGGAGCGCTTCGCAGGAAACGACCGCAAACTGGTCGAGGGCGTGAACGCGATGCTCGATGCGATCCTGCTGCCGATCGGCGAGGGCAATCGCGTCCTGGCGCAGATCAGCGCGGGCAAGATCGATGAACTGATCACGCAGACCTACAGCGGCGACCACGAGAAAATGAAGCAGGCGGTCAACAACGTCGCCCAGGTGCTGCAAGCATTGCAGAAGGAGTTGGCGCGGCTCATCGACGCCTCCAAAGAAGGCCAACTCTTGGAGCGCGGCAATCCCGGCCAGTTCCAGGGTGCTTATGCGGGTATCGTGAAGGGCGTTAATGAGATGCTGGATGCCATCCTGATCCCGATCGGCGAGGGCAACCGCGTCCTGGCCCAGATTTCCGGCGGCAGGATCGACGAACTGATTGCCCAAACCTACAAGGGCGACCACGAGAAGATGAAGCAGGCCGTCAACAACGTCGCCGCGGCCCTGCAAAGCATGACGAATGATGTCGACATGCTGGCGAAGGCGGCGGCGGATGGCAAACTGGCCACCCGCGCTGACGCCGCCAGACACCTGGGCGCTTTCCGCAAGGTCATCGAGGGCTTCAACCTGACGCTGGACAACGTCATCAAGCCGTTGAACGTCTCCGCCGAGTACGTGGACCGCATCTCGAAGGGCGACATCCCGCCCAAGATCACCGACACCTACCACGGTGATTTCAACGAAATCAAGAACAACCTGAATACCTGCATAGACGCCCTTAGCCGCGTGGTGGCCGACGGCGTGGCACTGACGCAGGCGGCGCTGGAAGGCAAACTGGCGACGCGTGCCGACGCCTCCAAGCACCAGGGCGACTTCAAGAAGGTCATCGAGGGCTTCAACCTCACCCTGGATAACGTCATCAAGCCGTTGAACGTCTCCGCCGAGTACGTGGACCGCATCTCGAAGGGCGATATCCCGCCCAAGATCACCGATACCTACCACGGCGATTTCAATGAGATCAAGAATAACCTCAACAACTGCATCGACGCAGTCGGCCGGTTAGTGGCCGACGCCGGCGTGCTGGTGAAAGCGGCGGTGGAAGGCAAGCTGGCGACTCGAGCCGACGCCGCCAAGCACCAGGGCGACTATCGCAAGATCGTCGAAGGCGTCAACCAAACCCTGGATGCGGTGATCGGCCCGCTGAACGTCTCCGCCGAGTACGTGGACCGCATCTCGAAGGGCGATATCCCGCCCAAGATCACCGATACCTACCACGGCGATTTCAATGAGATCAAGAATAACCTCAACAACTGCATCGACGCTGTCGGCCGGTTAGTGACCGACGCCGGCCTGTTGGTGAAGGCGGCTGTGGAAGGCAAGCTGGCGACTCGAGCCGACGCCACCAAGCACCAGGGCGACTATCGCAAGATCGTCGAAGGCGTCAATCAGACCCTGGACGCGGTGATCGGGCCGCTGAACGTCTCCGCCGAGTATGTGGACCGGATCTCGAAGGGCGACATCCCGGCCAAGATCAGCGACCAGTACAACGGCGACTTCAACGCCATCAAGAACAACCTGAACAACTGTATCGACAACATCAACGCGCTGGTCAATGACGCCGGCGTGCTGGTGAAGGCGGCTGTGGAAGGCAAGCTGGCGACTCGGGCCGACGCCACCAAGCACCAGGGCGATTATCGTAAGATCGTCGAGGGCGTCAACAGTACCCTGGATGCGGTGATCGGCCCGTTGAACGTGGCTGCCGACTACGTGGACAAGATTTCCAGGGGCGCCATCCCGGCCAAGATCAGCGATCAGTACAACGGCGACTTCAACGCCATCAAGAACAACCTGAACAACTGTATCGACAACATCAACGCGCTGGTCAATGACGCCGGCGTGCTGGTGAAGGCGGCGGTGGAAGGCAAACTGGCGACTCGCGCCGACGCCACCAAGCACCAGGGCGACTACCGCAAGATCGTCGAGGGCGTCAACCAGACCCTGGACGCAGTCGTAAAGCCGATTCGGGCGGCTTCATTGGTACTCAGTAAGATCGCCGCCAAGGATCTCAAGGCCCGAGTGGAGGGCGAGCACCAAGGTGATTTCGCGGAGCTCAAGGACGACATCAATAAGATGGCGGCTGACCTTCAGAACAGCATGCGAACCTTCAGCCAGAATGCGCAGGCCCTGGCCTCCTCTTCCGAGGAGATGTCCGCGGTCAGCCAACAGATGTCGGGCAACGCGGAGGAGACCGCTACGCAGGCCAATGTCGTTTCAGCGGCTAGCGAGCAGGTTTCGAAGAACGTCTCTTCGGTGGCTTCGGCCTCCGAGCAGATGCAGTCCTCCATTCGCGAGATCGCCAAGAACGCCAACGAGTCGGCTCGGGTGGCAAAGAATGCCGTCAGCGTGGCGCATTCCACCAACGAGACCGTGAAGAAACTGGGCGAGTCCAGCCAGGAGATCGGCAATGTGATCAAGGTGATTACCTCGATCGCGCAGCAGACCAACCTGCTGGCGCTCAATGCGACCATCGAAGCGGCACGCGCCGGCGAAGCGGGCAAGGGCTTCGCGGTTGTGGCCAACGAGGTCAAGGAGCTTGCCAAACAGACCGCCAAAGCCACTGAGGACATCGGCCAGAAGATCGATGCGATCCAGGGCGATACCAAGGGCGCCGTCAAGGCGATCGAGGAGATCGGTACTATCATCAACCAGATCAATGACATCTCCAATAGCATCGCTTCGGCGGTGGAAGAACAGACGGTGACCACCAATGAGATCGGCCGCAGCGTGACCGAAGCCGCCAAGGGGGTCGGCGATATCGCTAAAAACATCGGTGGCGTGGCCGTGGCTGCGAAGAATACCACCCAGGGCGCCAACGACACGCAGAAGGCTTCGCAAGAGTTGAGTCGGATGGCGGCCGGGTTACAGCAGATCGTCTCGCAGTTCAGCGTCTGAAAACAGTCTGGCATGCGGCCCGGCGGCTGTCACCCATCCGCCGGGCTGCCGTTGAATCGACAAACACAGGTGGAATGATGGCCAAAGCATTAGTTGTGGACGATTCGAGGGCCGTTCGGATGATCCTCGCCAGGACCTTGAAGGAGCTCGGCTTCGAGGTTCGCGAGGCGGCCAACGGAAGAGAAGCCCTGGAGGTGATCGAAGCCGAGAAAACCGCGGTGTCATTGGTTTTGGCGGATTGGAACATGCCTGAGATCAATGGGCTGGAACTGCTCAAACGGTTGCGCC
Organism: Bryobacteraceae bacterium; assembly: GCA_049686695.1. Lineage (GTDB taxonomy): Bacteria > Acidobacteriota > Terriglobia > Bryobacterales > Bryobacteraceae > Bog-375. The sequence continues at coordinate 5,097 of JBAVIH010000371.1, forward strand.
AGAAACCCGAATTCTCTTCGCTGGTGGTGGTCATGGTCACCACCGAGACCGAACTGGATCAGATGGCGGCGGCACTGGAGGCGGGCGCTAACGAGTATGTTATGAAACCGTTTACCAAAGACATTCTCGTGGAAAAGCTCGAGCTCGTGGGGATTCATTCCTAAGGGAAGCAGAGCATGCCTGTGCTGAACAAGCGAATGCTTCGGCCCGGCGAGCGGATTCGCGTGCTGGTGGTGGACGACTCGGTGGTCATCCGGCGCCTGGTCACTCATGCTCTCGAGCAGGAGCCCGCGCTGGATGTTGTGGGGGCGGCATCGAACGGCGCGATCGCGCTGCAACGGATCCCGCAATTAAATCCCGACGTCCTCACGTTGGATATCGAGATGCCGGAGATGGACGGCCTGGAGACGTTGCGGCGGGTTCGGCGCGAGTATCCGCAACTCCGGGTCATCATGTTCAGCACGCTCACCGAACGCGGGGCGGCGGTGACCCTGGAGGCATTGACCCTTGGGGCTGACGACTACGTGGCCAAGGCTTCCAACGAAGGGTCGCTCGATCGCTCGATGGCGCGCCTTCGCCAAGAACTCGTCCCGAAGATCAAACAGTTCTTCCACATGCCGGCGCAAAGCCGGCCGGTGGCCCAACTGGAATCGGCGCATGTCTCGGCGTCGCCTCCGGCCCGCTGGAGTACCCGAGTCCCGGGAAGCACGAAGGTGCGGCCCAAAGTCCTCGCGATCGGAGTCTCCACGGGAGGGCCGACGGCGTTGGGCGCGGTCCTGCCCGAGTTGCCGGCCCGGTTCTCGTTGCCGGTCCTGGTGGTGCAGCACATGCCGCCGCTCTTCACCCGGTTGCTCGCCGAGCGCCTTAACTCTTCCTGCTCGCTGTCGGTCGAAGAAGCTAGCCAGGGCGCCCCGGTGGAAGCCGGCAAGATCCTGATTGCGCCTGGCGACTTTCATCTGAAGGTGGCCTCGAACGGCGGTGGAGTGCGCGCAACTCTGGATCAGGCGCCGCCGCTGAAC
>JBAVIH010000372.1:0-9611 GCA_049686695.1 Bryobacteraceae bacterium
GCCACCAGCCGGTCTCGCTCGACCTGGGTCATCAGTAGTTGTCCTTTGTCCACCCTCCAGGCTGGACCCTGTCAATAGGACATTTCTACTTTGCCCAAATAGGACATTCTCACTTTGCCGCGACACCGGTGTGCCCCGGCAAGCCGGCGGAACCGCAATGCGGTTAAACTGAACGCAAGTGGCGCGCAAGAAGTCCTTCGCCGAACAGGCCGCGGAATACAGCACGCTGGCGTTTACTCTTCCGGTTGCGACCGCCGTCGGCTGGTTTCTGGGCCACCTGCTTGACAAGGCCTTTGGCACCGGTTACCTCAACATCGCCGGCCTGATCCTGGGAATCGCCGCCGGCTTCGTCCAGTTCATCCGCCAGGTGATGCGGGACACCCACGACAACGATGGCTGACGAGCTCGAATTCGGGCGCGCCAGCCGCCGCATCGAGCGCATCCTCGCCTGCGTGGCCGTGGCGGGCACGGCGCTGGCCGGGACGGCCGGCGGCTGGAAATGGGCGGCCGGCTTCCTGGCCGGATCGGCCGCCGCCTGGTTCAACTTCCGCTGGCTCAAGCGGATGGTGACCGCACTCGGCGGGGAGCGGACACTTTCCTCGTTCCAGTTGGCCCTGCGCTACTTCCTTTTCGGCGGATGCGGCTATGTTATAGTACGGTTTTCTCCGATACCAGTGGTGTCTGTGATTGCCGGGATGCTGGTTCTGGTCGTGGCAATCTTCATCGAAATCCTCTTCGAGTTGGTGTATGCAAGAAAGCGAACTCTGGATCACCAGGATCTTTAACGACCACTTCCGCGATCTGGGAAATGCCGCCCTGCAGTTGGTCGGAATCGAATCCCAGCCGCGCCCCTGGGCCAACTACATCCTGATGCAGTTCCTGGTCTTCTTGCTGCTGGTGATAGTGTTCGCCGTCTTGCGCGCGCGCCTTTCGGCTACCCAACCGGGCAAACTGCAGCAGACCTGCGAACTGATCTACGGGTTCGTGCGCGGCCAGGCGGAAAGCCAGATGGGGCACTCCGGGCCGCGCTATCTCCCATACTTCGGAACCATGTTCATCTTCATCCTGGTTTCGAACCTGATCGGGCTGATTCCTGTGTTCGAATCTCCCACCATGAACGCGCCGGTCACCCTCGGCTGCGCCATGGCGACTTTCTTTTACTACAACCTGATGGGCGTCCAGGCGAACGGTTTCAAATACATTTTGCAGTTCATGGGGCCCAAATGGTGGCTGGCCTTTCTGATGTTTCCGATTGAAATCGTCAGCCATCTGGCGCGTCCCCTTTCGCTCACCATTCGTCTTTATGCCAACATGTTCGCCGGCGAGCAGGTGACGTTGGTATTTCTGAGCATGACCTACCTGGGCGTGCCGGTGATTTTCATGGCTCTGCACGTATTCGTGGGCGTGTTGCAGGCCTACATTTTTATGCTGCTCACCATGTTTTACGTGGGCAGCTCGGTTTCGCACGGACATTAATACGGGCTTTATGCCGCCCGCGAGCGTGAGTCCGCCGGTCTCCCAAGGCGCGGCGGGAACCACCTCCTCGCGCGCGATTTCATCAAAGGAGAAAACAAATGACGAAAAGGTTGTTCTTCGTGCTGGCACTGATGTTGCTTGCCAGTTGCGTGTTGTGCGCGCAGACGCCGGGCAATGCGGCCGCGTCCGGGCAGTTCGACCCGCGCCCGCTGGCCGCCGGCCTGTCGATGGCGATTGCTTCCGGCCTTTGCGGGCTGGGGCAGGGCAAGGCCACTGCCGCCGCGGTGGAAGGCATGGCACGCAATCCGGGAGCTGCCGGGGCGATTCAGTTGGCCATGATTATCGGTCTGGCATTGATTGAGTCGCTGGCGCTGTACACGTTGTTGATAGTGTTCGTCTTCGTGAAGTAGTTCCTCCAAATGGGGGGACCGCGCACCGGGCCGTCCCCCCTGTACCAATCAACCCCTGACTGTACTAATGAACCCTGAATGCTAGTACCTGCGGTGGGTGGTTTGCGGCATGGTCTATTGATTTACCGGCCATGGTGCCATTAGCATTTAAGACGATCCACCCATGGAAAACAGAAGAACGCGGCGATTCACGCTCCATCTCCCACTCTCCGTCGTACGCGCCGGCACTGAGCAAACCAGTCTGGCTGGCCACACCAAGAACATCAGTTCGACGGGTGTCCTCTTCACCACCGAAAACGAGCCGTCGGTGAAGGGCGCAATCGAGTACGTCATCAGCTTGAACCAGGATGAGAAACGGCCGGTCAACCTGCGTTGCCTGGGCAAGATCGTACGCCTGGAGCGCGCAGTCAACGGCCGCCACGCAGCCCAGGCTTACCAGGTGGCCGTCACCCTGGAGCGCTACGAATTCGTGCGCGCTTAATAGAACCGCGGCCGTGTGGGGCGGGCGCCCTCGCCCGCGTCGGACCCCCCGGTCCGACAGCCGAGCCAGGGGCCTCGGCCGTCTCTGTTCTGACTAGGGCTCCAACAGAAACTCCAGGATCTCCCGCATCACCCGCTCCGCCTGATCCGTCGCAAAAAGGAACTGGGCGTGCGCCGAGCCATCCAGCACCACCAACCTCTTCGGGCCCTCGGCCTTCTCGTAGTTCGCACGAATTTTGGGCAGCCGCGGGCCGTCGCTGTTTGCGTCGTCTCGCGCCACGATGAACAGCTTTCGGCCCTTCATCTTCTCGGGTGGTCCGTCGGTCCAGGCCGCCAGCAGCACCAGACGGTCGATCTCACCCGGCTGAGACTCGATCGACGCATCGGCGGCTGCCGCGCCTCCCATGCTTGCTCCCACCACCGACACGGTCTTGGCTCCCGTCTTTCTCAGGTAGCGGACTGCGGCCAGCACGTCCCACTTAAGCGGGGCCGAGAGAGGATCCGCCTGGCCGGGCCCTCGGGACTGCCCTTCACCGCGGAAGTCGATGGCGAGCGCGCGAAAACCTGCCGCTTCGAGCGTCCGCGCCTGCTTCTCCCAGCTTTCCTTTTTGAAGCGTCCACCGTGAGCGAGCACCACGCCGCGGTCGCCGTTCCCGTAAAGGTCCGCGTAGATCAGCCCTCCGTCCTCGGTTGGAAAGGAGACGCGCTGTTGTGCCGCGCCGATTCCCGCCAAAAACAGCGTTGCCGCCAGCACTCTGAAAGATGAGGCGCCGCTCACGATCGTTCCATGCCTCCCCGCTCTTAAGAACAGCTTAACCGGCCTCCGCCTACAATGGAACTTCATCCATGCGCGCATCGCTCGAACGGTATTTTGAATTTGCGGCGCTGAACGCGAACTGGCGCACCGAGATTCTGGCCGGTTTCACCACGTTCATGACGATGGCTTATATCGTCTTCGTCAATCCGGCGATTCTGCATGAAGCCGGGATGCCGCTGGCGGCGGTGACCGCGGCCACCTGTCTGTCGGCGGCTGTGGGCAGTGTGCTGATGGGCGCCCTGGCAAGGTACCCCATCGCACTCGCGCCGGGGATGGGACTCAACGCCTATTTCACTTACACCGTGGTGAAGGGCATGGGCGTGGCGTGGCCAACCGCACTGGGAGCGGTCTTCATTTCCGGCGTCGCGTTTCTGCTGCTCACCGCGCTGGGCGTCCGCCAGCTCATCATCTCCACCATCCCGTACGAACTCTATGCGGCGGTGGCGGCGGGCGTGGGCCTCTTCATCGCCTTCATCGGCTTTCGCAACTCCGGCATCATCCTGGCGCATCCGGTTACCACCGTCACGCTGGGAAATCTCCGCGACAAGAACACCGCGCTGGCCCTCTTCGGACTGCTCCTGATTGCGGCGTTGCTGGCGTGGCGGGTGCGCGCGGCGATGTTGATCGGAATCCTCGCCACCACCGCCATCGGCCTCGTCACGGGCGTGGCGAAGTGGATGCCGCAGGCGTACCGCTTCCAGGATCTTGCGGCCACCGCCGGAAAGCTCGACATCGGCGGCGCTCTGCGGCTCGGCTTCCTCGAAATCATCTTCGTCTTTTTGTTCATCGACATGTTCGACAACATCGGCACGCTGGTTGCCGTGGGCAAGCGCGCCGGCTTGTTCGACCACGCCCACCGGATTCCGCGCGTCAACCGCATTCTGTTTTCCGATGCCTCGGCCACCGTGGTGGGCGCGTTGAGCGGCACTTCCACGGTGGTGAGTTACATCGAAAGCGCGGCCGGCGTGGCGGCCGGTGGGCGCACCGGCGTCACTGCCATCGTCACCGGCCTGCTATTCGCGGTGGCGCTGTTTGTCGCTCCGGCGGTGGGCGCCATTCCCGCGGCGGCCACCGCGCCGGCGCTGATCGTCGTGGGCAGCCTCATGATGTCGTCGGTGGCGGAAATCGCCTGGCAGGATCCGGAAGTCGCCATCCCCGCGTTTCTCACCATCATGACCATTCCGCTCACTTACTCGATCGCCAACGGCCTCGCGTTCGGCTTCACCGCCTTCACCCTGCTCAAGCTGCTGCGCGGCAAGTTCCGTCAGGTGAACTGGTTCGTGTATGCGCTGACGGCCCTGTTTGTGCTGCGCTTCGCCTATCTCGCGCAGCGGTAACGTACGGGCAAGCTGGAGCGTGCCCTACCTTGTAGAATGGAAGACACGCATGTCCCAACCGCTTGTGGGGATGGACCTCGCGGATCTGCGCGAGGCTCTCGGCTCCGATCAACCCGCTTATCGCGCCACTCAGGTTTACCAGGCCATCTATCGAGGCCACGCTACCGATCTGGCCGGCATCGGCGCTCTGCCCACGGCACTGCGCCAGAGCCTGGCGGAGCGGCTCGCCTTCGGGCTGCCGGAAATCGCCCACCGATTTGAGTCGGCGGATGGCACGCGGCGCTACCTGCTGCGCCTCGAAGACGGCCGCACCGTGGAAACCGTGTTAATGCCGGAAGGCGAGCGCGACACCATGTGCATTTCGAGCCAGGCCGGTTGCGCGGTGGATTGCAAGTTCTGCATGACCGCGCTGCTGGGCCTGGAGCGTAGCCTGACAGCGGGCGAAATCGTGGGGCAGGTTCTGACGCTGGTGCACGACAACGGGCTCGGCCGGGTGCACGACCCGCGCCGGCTCAACATCGTCATGATGGGACAGGGCGAGCCACTGCTCAATCTCGACAACGTCATCAAGGCGACGCGTATCCTGCTCGATCCCGCCGGCTTCGGGCTGTCGCCGCGCCGCATCACGGTTTCGACCGCCGGCATCGTTCCCAAGATCGCCGAGCTGGGACGCGCGCCCGTGCGGCCGAAGCTGGCGGTGTCGCTCAACGCCTCCACCGAAGAGGCGCGGTGCGAGCTGATGCCCATCACCCGCAAGTATCACCTGAAGGACCTGATGGAAGCCTGCCAGGCGTATCCGCTGCGGCCTTGGGAGAAGCTGACGTTCGAATACGTGTTGCTGAAAGGCGTCAACGACACCGACGCCGATGCGCGGCGGGTGGCGAAGTTGCTGGCGAACCTCAACGCCAAGATGAACCTGATCGCCCTGAACCCCGGGCCGGAGATCCCCTACCAGACGCCGGATCCGGAGCGCGTCGCCAGTTTTCAAGCGATTGTGCGCCGCTCTCTCCCCTGCTTCATCCGTAAGCCGCGTGGCCTCGACATTTTCGCCGCGTGCGGCCAGTTGAAATCGACTGTGTAGGGTGGGGCAGGCTTCGGCCTGCCAACGCCCGCTTGCGGGCGCTCGTTCTTGCTTGCCCCGCCCCTTACACCCCTGACGTGTTGATGGTGACGCTGCCTGGCCGCAGCCCGGGCGAACTCGCCGTCACTTGTATCTGACCCGCTTTGGCCGTCGATTGCACAATGGCCAGACAAAGCCCGTGGAACGCTTTCCTGTGGTCTCCCTTGAAATCCTCGTGACTGAGCGGATTTCCGTTGTCTAACCCTATCACCTTGCCGCTGCCTTGAATCTGGAAAGTCACCTCGTTATCCGCATCCGGCACCACCCTGCCCCGGGCGTCGAGTATCTCAACCCTGACATGAGCGACGTCTCGCCGATCGGCTAAGATGGCGTTCCTGTCCGCCGAGAGTCCGATCGCTGCCGGTTCTCCCGCCGTTGTGACCTCGACCTCGGAGACGACTTTCCCGTCCTTCACGCCCACCGCCTTCAGCGTGCCCGGTTGATAGGGCACGGTCCACGCCAGGTGCAGATCGGCCGTGGTGCGCGCCGCTCTGGCCCGCGCCGCAAAATTGCTGTACTTACTCTCCATCCCGGAACGTGGGAACCAATAGCCCTGCACTCCCAGCGACTTGCCGTTGAGAAACAACTCCACGGTGTCGCAATTCGTGTAACAGAGCACCGGTATGAATTCGCCTTCCTTACCCTTCCAGGTCCAGTGAGGGAACAGGTGGATCATCGGCTTGGTAGTCCACTGGCTCTGGTAGAAGTAATAACCGTCTTTCTCGAAGCCGCAGGTATCGATCACCCCCGAGGACGAGTTCTTAGCCGGCCACCCTGACTCGCCCAGGTAGTCGATACCCGTCCACATATGGTCGCCGGACACGTAGTCGTATGTCCTGACGAAGCTCCATAGCTGCTCGACGTCCACCCCCCGGTTTCCGCCCATCCCCCGCATGCCGCTCTGGGCGGTCTGCGGAAAAGCCCACCGGTAGTCGCCGCGGACCCCGCCCATCGACGGGCTTTCCGTTCCGATCATCTTTCTCCGCGGGAACGCCTGCCGGTCGATGCTGTAATACTTCTGTGCCCGGTCGCGCCAGCGGTCCACATAGTTATAGCCCACCACGTCGAGCAGTTCGAGGAACTCGTTCGACACAAACTCCGGTTCGGCGGCGATCCGATCGCACCCCACCGTCACCAGCCTGGTAGGATCCTCCCGGTGAAAGATCCCCAGCAGCCTTCTGAGAGTCTCTACGCCCGCCGGGACAACCTGGTCGACCACCTCGTTGCCTGCACTCCACAGTGCAACGGAAGGATGATTCCGGTCGCGATGGACGAAGCTGGTTACGTCCCGCTCCGACCACTCATCGAAGTAGATCCTGTACCCGTAATCCGGCGTCTGCGGCTTGGCGACCTTCCACTCGTCGAATATCTCGCTCATCACCAGGAAGCCCATCCGGTCGCACAGATCCATGAATTCCGGCGCGTACGGATTATGCGAGGTTCGAATCGAGTTACAGCCCATCGCCTTCAACAGCCCAAGCCGCCGCTCCCAAACCCGCTCCGGCACCGCCGCTCCCACCGATCCGGCATCGTGATGCAGGCAAACTCCGTTCAGCTTCACCTGCTTCCCGTTGAGCAGGCATCCCCTGTCCGCATCGAAAGCGATGGTTCGTATCCCCAGCGGGGTCTCGTACCGGTCGACAACGCGGTCGTGATCCGTTAGAGTGTTGCGCACCTTATAGAGATATGGATTATCGATGGACCAGAGGCTAGGCCTCTCCACGCGAATCTCCTGCACGAACTCATAGTCGGCATTCGCCTCGATGAACTGGTGAGCTTCCGCCGTCTGGATCACTTTGTCGTCACGATCCCAAAGGCTGGTGGATATGGTGCATAAGGCGCCGCTCTTGCTGTCATTGCGAACGTTAGTTTTGACCTGAACGATGGCAGAGGCTACCGAAACCTCTGGCGTCGTGACGAAGGTGCCCCAGTGGGCCACATGGACCAAGCTCGTATCCACCAGCCAGGTGTGCCTGTAGATCCCCGATCCCGAATACCAGCGGCAATTTGGCTGATGCGAGTTATCCACCTTGACGGCAATGACATTCTCGCCGCTCATGTTCAGGTGAGGAGTCAGATCATAGTGGAAGCCGATGTAGCCGTACGGCCGCTTGCCGAGATATTGACCATTGATCCAGACTTCGCTGTTCTGATAGACGCCGTCGAAATCGACCATCACTCTCTCGCCGCGGAACGATTCCGGAATATGGAAACGCTTGCGGTACCAGCCGATGCCGGTCGGCAAATGGGCAAAGGTCGCCGAACCGGGTTGCTCGCGGAACGGCCCTTCGATGCTCCAGTCGTGAGGCAGGTCGAGATCTCGCCAGTTCGCATCGTCGAAACCCGGCTGTTGCGCGCCTGGCGCGTCGCCCATGAGAAACTTCCAGCCGAAATCGAAGCTCTCGCGCCGACGGACGGGAACGGCGCGACCGTAAATCTGCGCATTGGCCGGGCGCGCGGACTGTAGCACAGACACTATGCCCGCCGCTCCAATCGCCTGGCCCAGCAGACTTCGGCGGCTCAGAGATTCCTTCGGTCCATTTTCGCTTTCCATGATGCCTCCACGCGGCCGTCCCAACTCCTATCGCGGCGTGATCAGGCCGCCCAGCTTGTCCTGTTCGCTGGCCGTGGTCCGCGGAAAGCGGGGCGACCAGGCTTCCGGGTATTTGAGGCCGGATCCGGTGTTGTAAAGGACGATGCGGTCGGCCGGTTTGAGAAACCCGCTGCCGAGCAGCTTGCGCAGCGCGGCCACGCATGCGGCGCCTTCGGGCGCGGCGAAAATGCCTTCGCACGAAGCCAGCTCGGCTCCCGCATCGAGCATCTCTTCATCGCTCACCGCGATCGCCGTGCCGCCCGAGGAGCGCACCGCCTCGAGCACCAGGAAATCGCCCAGCGGCTTCGGCACGCGCAAGCCGGGGGCCAGCGTGTGGGCGCCCTCGAAGAAGCGGCTGCGCGGTTCGTTTTCCAGGAAGGCTCGAACCACCGGGGCGCAACCCTCCGCCTGCACCGCGATCATCTTCGGCCGCCGGCTGCCGATCCAGCCCAGCTTCTCCATTTCGTCAAACGCCTTCCACATGCCGATCATACCCACGCCGCCGCCGGTGGGATAGAAGATAGCGTCTGGCGTTTCCCAATCCATCTGCTCGGCCACTTCGTATCCCATCGTCTTCTTGCCTTCGATGCGATATGGCTCTTTGAGCGTGCTCAAGTCGAACCAGCCTTCCTGCTGGCCGCGCTCGGCTGCCACGCGCGCGCAATCGCCGATCAGGCCGTCCACCAGGGTCACGTTGGCGCCATAGGCTTTGCATTCCAGGTAGTTCGCCTGCGGCACGTCGCTTGGCATAAAGATGTAGGATTCCAGGCCGGCCGCCGCCGCATATGCCGCCAGCGCGCTGGCCGCGTTACCCGCCGAAGGAATCGCCACTTTGCGGATGCCCAGCTCCACGCACATCGAAATGGCGCAGGCCAGGCCGCGCGCTTTAAAGGACGCGGTGGGATTCAATCCCTCGTCCTTGACCCACAGCGCGTCGGCGCCCAAACGCGCGCCCAGCCGTCTGGTGCGCACGAGCGGCGTCCAGCCTTCGCCCAAACTGACGATCGAAGCTTCCGCGGGCGGCAGCACCGGAGCGTATCGCCACATGCTGGAAGGCCCGCCCGCTACCTCGCGCCGCGGCCAGCGGTGCCGGATCGTATCGAGATCGTAGCGCACCAGCAGCGGACCACCGCAGAAACAAAGGTTAGCCGGCGCGCCCGCATCCAGCCTGGAGCCGCACAAGCTGCATTCCAAATGGGTTGCTCTCGCCATGAATCATCAAGTCTAGCATTCGGCGAAACCGGGGCCTCTGGCAGAATTGTCCAATACAAGATGATCCTGAAACAGGACTTGATTCCAATACAAGATGATCGTGAAAATGTGAAGAGGCGGGGCGTTCGGCGGCCGGATGCAAATGCGCATGCAGAACGCAGAATCG
>JBAVIH010000373.1:0-3565 GCA_049686695.1 Bryobacteraceae bacterium
AGCGCGTCCGCCTCTTCCGCCGGCTTACCCGTAGCTTTCGCGAGTTCGAGCGCCTTGCGGCACGCCTCCAGACCGCGCGTCGCCGAGCCGGAACGGGCCAGCGCGAGGCCCAGCGCCAGGGTGGCGCCGCACCGCGTTCTCAGGTCGCTCGCGTCGGCGCTCCCCAGCAGGGCCTCTGCTTTCGCGCGGGCCTCGTCGAAATGTTCCTGCATCAAAACCATTTGGACCTCGCTCAGAGGATCGGATTGGGCGGCCTGCTGCGGCACGGCGGCGCCGTCGCTCTTGTGGCCGAGCATGGCGTCGACCAGGGCCACGTTGAGCCGATTGGTGGCCACGCCCGTCGAGTTGCCGACGGCTTCGAACACGCGCCGCGTCTCGTCGAACATGCGCAACGCCTGCGGCCACCGGTCCTGGATCAATTCGAGCGAGGCCAGCCCCTCCTGCGCCAGCGCCAGCGGAAGCGATGGCTCGCCCGGTTTCAGCGTGGCCAGCGTCTCCTCGAAGGCGCGGCGCGCGCCCTCGTAGTCGCCCCGATCGCGCGCCGCGCGGCCCAGCAGGATCAGCGCCAGCGCGGCCTCCGTGCGGTAACCGCCTTGCCGGTAGTAGGGCAGCCCGGTCTGCACGTTTTGCCAACCCTGCGCGATGTCCCCCGTTTGGATGCGGATGCTGCCCAGGTTCACCAGCGCGCGCGCTTCCGACCGCTTCTCGCCGTTCCGGCGGGCGATCTCGAGCGCTTCCTCGATGGTGCGCAAGGCCTCGGCATTGCGGCCTTTGACGAACAGCGCGTTGCCCAGGTCGATCAGCCCCCGCGAGGCCAGGTTCTCGATGCCATCGGCACGTGCGATGGCGATGGCGCGGTTGGCGTCGTCCAGCGCTTCCGTGGTCTGGCCGGCCTCGAGAGAGACGTTGCTCGAGAGAAGCAACAGCTCGATCTGCTGCTGGTCGTTGCCCGTCACGCGGGCCGCCGCCAGCGCCTTGCCGATCAGTTCGCGGGCCTGGGCCGGAGTGCCGGCAAACCGGGCGCGAACGTAGAGGCACTCGGTTACGCCTTCCACGTTGGAAGCCGCCTGGAACACGTTCTCCGCGCGGTCGAGCGAGCGTCCCGACTCCGCCCGCGCGCCGGTGCGCGCCTGAAGCGCTCCCAGCCGCAGCCACGCCGCCGCGCTCTGCGCATCCAGGCGCGCCGCTTCGGCATACGTCCCGATGGCCTTCTTGGTATCCCGGTTGCGTTCCTGCGCACGGCCCAGTTCGAGCAGCGCGCCGCCGCGTTCGTCCGGCGCCACCGTGGCCGAGATATCCCGGTACATTCCCTCCGCGGTCTGGAACTCGCCGATCACGGTCTGGTGGATCGCATCGAGATAGAGTTTTTCGATCGCCGGCAGCGAACCGGGCGACGCCATCGCTTTCAGCAATTCGTCCTTGGCGCGTTCCAGGTAATCCAGTTCGTACCAGGCTTCCGCCAGGTAGGCGTGCGCCATGACGTAAGACGGGTCGATCTCCGCCGCGCGGGCCAGCAGCTTGCTCGCCCGGTGATAGCTGCCGTTGTGCAGCGCGGCCAGGCCGTCGCGATACCAGACCACCGCGGCCGGCGCCGGGTCGCGGTGGCGCTTGGAATTCCACCGCCACGCCGCAACGCCGCCTCCGGCGCAGACCACGCCTCCTGCCAGCGCGGCCAGCGCGCGGCGGCGGGAGTGAACGCGTCCGGGAGCCTGCAGATCTGCCAACAACTCGCCGGCGGATGCGTACCGTTTCTTCCGCTCCTTCTCGAGCAGTTTCAGGATAATGCGGTCCAGGTGGCCCGGCGACTTTTGATTCAGCTTGGAAGGCTGCGGCGGCGTCCACGTCAGCAATCGCGCCAGAATCGATGGCAGGCTGTCGGCGGCGAACGGCGGCCGGCCGGTCACGCATTCGTAAAGCACCACGCCGAGCGAGAACAGGTCCGAGCGCGCGTCCAGAACTTCGCCGGCCGCCTGTTCGGGCGACATGTAGAGCGGCGTTCCCGAAAAGCCCTCGAGCGTCCGCGTGGCCGCGTCCGCACCGCCCGCGCCGGGCCCGTGCAGGCCGGCCGGCCGCGCGATGCCGAAGTCCAGCACCTTCACCTCGCCCGCCGAGGTGATCTGGATATTGCCCGGCTTGATGTCGCGGTGGATGATGCCTTGGCGGTGCGCTTCGGCCAGCGCCGATGCCACCCCGGTGGCCACTTTCAGCGTTTCCTCGATGCTCAGCCGCCGCTGGCTGAGGATGCGCCCCAAAGTGGAGCCGGACACCAGTTCCATCGAGATGAACGCGTCGCCGCCGGCGTCCTCGACAAATTCGTAGATGTGCGCGATGTTCGGGTGCGACAGCGAGGAAGCGGCGCGCGCTTCCTTGAGCAGGTTGGCGCGCAACTTCGCGTCGTCGCGCCCGCTCAAGCAGAACTTCAGCGCCACCCGGCGTCCCAGCGTCAGGTCTTCGGCTTCATAAACCACGCCCATCCCGCCTTCGCCCAGCTTGGAGACGATGCGGTAATGGGTGACCGTTGCGCCGATCATAGACTGGCAAATTTGGGTTCGCCGGAGCCTCCCCTCGTAAACTCCGGTGTTGTGTCAGTATACACCCGGCTGCGTCGCCCCGTTTTTTCCACCGTTCCATCGGCTTCCGCCGGAGCAGGTCCGGTACCCTGAATTTGGCGGTTCTCAGGCGCCTACGGGTGTACGGGCAAGCTAAAGCATGCTCCACCCCGGCGCCTGCTAGCATAGTCGGTTGATCTCCGTCGTCGTGGTGAACTGGAACCGCAAGGAGTTGCTGCGCGCCTGTCTGGACTCGCTCGAGCGGCAAGGCGAGGTGGCATTCGAGGTCATCGTGGTGGACAACGGCTCGGCGGACGGCTCGGCGGAGATGGCGGAGGCGGAATTCGGCGTCCGGGTGATCCGCAACCGCGAAAACCGCGGTTTCTGCGCGGCCAACAACCAGGGCATCGCGGCCGCGCTGGGAGACTTCATCGCGCTGATCAACAACGATGTCGAAGCCGCCCGGGGATGGCTGGCCGCGCTCCATCGGGCCTGCTCCGGCGCAGCGGATATCGGCATGGCCGCCAGCAAGGTGCTGGTTTGGGAAGATCCCGGCCGCATCGACAAGGCCGGCCACCTGATCTTCCCCGACGGCCAGAATCGCGGACGCGGCAGCGGCGCGGCCGACCGTGGCCAGTACGATCGCGAACAGGAAGCGCTCTGGCCGGATGGCTGCGCGGCGATGTACCGCAAGGCCATGCTGGACGAGATTGGCGGATTCGACGAGGACTTCTTCGCGTATGGCGACGATGCCGAACTCGGCCTGCGCGCGCGCATTGCCGGCTGGAGATGCATCTATACGCCGCAGGCCGTGGTGCGGCACCACCGCGGCTCGACGTTGGGCAAGGACTCGGTGCGGCGCCTCCAACTGATCGAAAGAAACCGCCTGCTGCTGGCCATCAAACTTTTTCCGTGGAGTCTGTTGCTGCTGAACCCGCTGTTCTTCGCGGCGCGTTTGGCCGCTGGTGCGCTGGCCGCCTGCCGCGGCGCGGGCGAAACGGCGTACTTCCCCGGGC
>JBAVIH010000374.1:0-2276 GCA_049686695.1 Bryobacteraceae bacterium
CGATGCAAACCAGCCGCCGCGACGCCGCGATGGAAACAAAAGACCGCCCGCTTGTTCCCGCCGGCAACGCCCCTCAAAGAGGCCTCAAAGAAGTCGCGCGGCTACTCGAACTGCGGAAGCTGGGCTACGTCTGCTGGCGATTCTGCTGGCTGCCGGCGCGGCAACGACGCCGGCGCTCGCGCGGAGCGGGTTCCAGGGCAGAGGGCTCATCCACAGGCGTCCGTGGATTCCGTTCTATTCGCCAGCCAGTTTCTGGAATCAGCCGATTGCGGCCAACCCTTCGATTGACCCCGATTCATCTGCCATAGTGAACTACGCCATTCTTCCCTATGCCTCGAGTGCGGTTTTTTCCAACGGAGACGATTGGGGGATCGGGCTCGTCACTGCCGCCCCGCCCGATAGGATCTACACGGTCGCGTGCTTGCTGTACTACTGCGACGGGCCCGTGCGTTTCCGGATTCCGAAGGGCGCGACGCCGACAACCGGATCCGACCATCATCTGGTAGTTGTTGACGGGCTCAAGGAACTGGACATGTGGGACGCATCCTACGATGCGGCGAACGACACGTGGTCGGCGGGAAGCCGGTTCGTCGACGATCTGTATGGTTGGGGCGCGAATGCGGCGCCGGGGCAGCACGCCGGAGGCGCGGTGGCCGCGGGATTCTCCGAGATGGGCGGGGTGGTCCGTCCGGAAGAAATGGCGCGAGGGCGCATCGATCACGCGCTCAGCGTTACGATTCCGGCTCCGCGCACCGGCTACGTCGCACCGGCCACCGCGACGGACGGCACCAACACCGATCCGAACGCGATTCCCGAGGGCGCCCATATCCAACTGGACCCAACCTTCGATGTCGCGGCGCAGCCCTGGCCGGCATGGGAGAAGACCTTGGCCACGGCCCTCCAGACTTATGGGGCCTATGTATCGGATACCGGCGGCACGGTGGCGTTTTATGGGCAGACCGATGCGAACGTAGGGAATGTGACGTGGTCAGGTATCGGGGTCCCGAAGGACGCGAGCCTTGCCAATCTGCCTTGGAATCGGATACGGGTTCTGGGTTTAGCAGCCGTTCCCGGATCTCCTTGATGGAACCAGCCTCGGCGACGGGCTTCGCGATCAAGGTCCGAAACTGGCGCCGCTACGCAGCCGCACGTCCCGCCAACCTTCCCAATAGCGCCTCGTACGCGTCGGTGACGGCGTCCCAGGAGTAACGCTGGCGGATGCGTTCCATTGCGCGGTCGCGGTATTGGGCGCATTCGGCCCCAGTGAGGTTGAGGACC
This sequence comes from Bryobacteraceae bacterium, assembly GCA_049686695.1. Taxonomy (GTDB): domain Bacteria; phylum Acidobacteriota; class Terriglobia; order Bryobacterales; family Bryobacteraceae; genus Bog-375. The sequence continues at coordinate 1,279 of JBAVIH010000374.1, forward strand.
AGTTTCAGCTTGGACTCGAGCTCATCAGGCTCGAACGGGATGCCCGCGTCGCCGGCGACCTCGGCGTTCTCCGGCGTGTTCCGGTACAGCACCAGCGCGCCGCGGCCCATGGCTTCGATCAGCGCGGGATGCGTGCCGCCGACTTCGGTCGCGTGAATGTAGGCGAAACAGTGCGATCCCAGCTCATGGTATCCGTCGCCGTAGATGGCGCCCGGAATGACGATGCGGGCATCGCGCGTGGCGCGCACGTGCGCGATATAGTCCTGCGCATAAGGCGCGTCGCCGACCAGCGCCAGATGGAACGGCGTCTCGACCCGTTCGAACGCCTGCCGCACTTCGAGCGGGTGGTTTTCCGGTTCCATGCGGCTTACATAGAGGAAGTAGCGCCCGGGTTCGAGTCCCAGCCGCGCTAGCGTAGCCGTGCCGGCCACTTTGCCTAACTCGGCGCCATACGGGATGAACGTGCTTGCCTTGCCATACCGCGTGCGGTAATAATCCTGAATCGTGTGCGCGTCGGTCACCACCGCGGTGGGGCAGAAGGTGGCCAGCCGCTCCGAAACCAGGTACCAGGTTTTGGCCAGCCGGTTCCATTTCTTGCGCAGGCGCTCGATGCCGTCGACGTTCAATGCCACGGGTATCCCGAACACGCGCGGCAGCCAGGTGAAGATGGCGTTGGCGCCGTTGCAATAGAGCGCCACATCCGCGCGGTGCGCCAGCAGGTGGAGCGTGGAGAACAGGGTGTGCGCCAGCGTGTCGAAGTACTTGTGGCGAATGGTGGGCAGGTAGCGCAGGCGCACGCCGCGGTAGACCGGCTGCGGAGAGCGCTCGCGGCAATAGACCGTCACCTGATGCCCGCGCGCGGCCAGGCGGGCGGAAAGCTCTTCGGCGAAGGTTTCGAAGCCGCCGTAATTGGCCGGAATGCCGCGCGTTCCAAGAAGGGCTATTCTCATTCTTATACGGAGCAGTTTGATTCTCCGATGAGACAGCGGGTCCAGGGG
>JBAVIH010000375.1:0-9116 GCA_049686695.1 Bryobacteraceae bacterium
ACCACCAGCAGGTCGCCTTCGACGGCAGCGTGCGCCGGCAGGCTGTTGGCCGCCAGAAGGCTTGCCGCCGAGACGCCGAATCTGGAGCCGATCGCGGCCAGCGTCTCGCCCGGCGCCACCCGGTGCAGCCGCCACGTCACGCGATGTTCCGCGGGGACCAGAGCCAGCGCTGCCGTCAGCCGGGCGCCCGTGCCCTTGGGAACGTGCACCGCGTAATGCGCCGGCGCCAGGCTGCCCAGCAATGCCGGATTCAACTCGGCTAACTCGGCAACCGAGGTCCCGGTGACATCGGCGATCAACGGAAGGCCGGTGAGCGCGGTAAGCTCCAGAGTGTCGTACTCGAGCGGCGGATCCATCTGCACCTGGTCCAGACCGTACGCCCGCGCGTTCTTTTCCATGATCGTCATGGCCAGAATGATGGGCACGTAATTGGTGGTCTCGATGGGCAGCGCGCCGCGCGCGCGCAGTTCCCAGAAATCCGCATACCCCGTGCGTTCCACTCCCAATTGCACGGTTTGCGGGCCGCAGTCATAGGCCGCGATCGCCAGGTACCAATCGCCGAACTGGGTGTAAAGATCGTGCAGGTGATGGGCGGCCGCGCGGGTGGCCTTCTCCGGGTCCATTCGATCGTCGACGTACGCCGTCCGTGTGAGTCCGTACTCGGCGCCCCGCCAAACCAGAAACTGCCACATGCCGACGGCGGCCGCCCTGGATTTGGCACGGGGCATGAAGCCCGACTCGGCCTGCGCCAGGTGAATCAACTCCTGCGGCACGCCCTCCTCGTCCAGCACGCGCTGGATCATGCGGCGATAGCGCCCGGAACGCTGCATGGCCACCGTGATCGTCCCGTGTCCGCGGTTCGAGAAGTAGTTGATGTACCCCAGCACCGCGTCGGTTACCGACAGCGGTAACTGCGAAACCGTGGCCGCCACCTGCTCGAGCACTTGACCCTTGATCTTCGGGTCCACCGGGAAGGTCATCTGTAGAATGTCTTCGAGCGGCGCTTTGTCGAACCGGCCCTCTTCGCTCGAGTCGGAGGCGCCCAGGGCGGCCAGGTCGAAACTGTGGATGGCATCCACCATTTCTTCCTTCCGGCGGTCGTACGCCTGCCGGTCGCCCGGGTTCAGATCGGAGGCATCCAGCATGGTGTCGATCGCCAGATCGAATTCCTGGCGCGCGCTGGCAAAGGCTCCGATGGCGTAGGCCTGCTTGCCCGCCGCGAAATGGCGCGCCGCTTCTTCCATCGCCACATCGCCGCGCGTGCGTTGCGGGGTCTGCGGATCGGCCAGCAGGAAGCCCGGAACGTCGTTGGCATAAACGCCGGGTTCCACCAGCGGCGGATGGTCCAGATCGAGGTTGACCGGCTGCCCGTGGGCGTGCGGCGGCAGGAAGGCGTTTTGGAAGCTCGAATGCTGGTTAATTCCGCATCCGGCGATTACGGAGGCCCCGGCGAGCACGATGATCGAAGCAAGCGTCTGAGTTCGCGCGTTCATTCACACACTCAGCTACAGATTCTAAAGCACTTACTCTAACTGCGCCCAGAAGGGGACGATCAAACGTTACAACACTATCACGGTGTAATGCAACTTCGCCTAAGGTAAGCCCCGACTACTGTGTATAGGCAACAATTGCCGTGGTGTCTCGGCAACACCTGCACTTTGTCGTTATTCCTCTTCCTCCTCCTCACCCGTCTTGGCGGCTTTGGCCGCCGCAATGATCTTATCGGCTTGCAACTGCGGCACGTAATCGTAGTGATCGAATTCCATCGAGAAGGATGCCCGGCCCTGCGTCATGGCGGTCAGATCGCTTTGATAGCTCAGCATTTCGGCCATCGGCACCTGGGCGCCGATGATCTGCGTGTTGCCCCTGGTTTCGCTGCCCGAGATGCGGCCGCGGCGGCTGTTCAGATCGCCCATTAAATCGCCCGCGTATTCCCCGGGGGCCTGGATCTCCACGTTCATGATCGGCTCCAGCAGGGTGGGCTTGGCTTCCTGCATGGCGGCCTTGAAGGCCTTGCGGGCCGCCAGTTTGAACGCCAATTCCGAGCTATCGACGTCATGGTAGGAGCCGTCGTAAACGGTGACCTTGAAGTCGACCATCGGATAGCCGGCCAGGAATCCTTTTTCGGCGGTTTCGATAATCCCCTTTTCCACGGCTGGGATGAAGTTGCGGGGGATGGCGCCGCCGAAGATTTCGTTGGCGAACTCGAACTTGGCGCCGCGCGGCAGCGGATCCATCTTGATCCAGCAATCGCCGAACTGGCCGTGCCCGCCGGTCTGCTTCTTGTGGCGTCCCTGCACGTCGGCGTGGCCGCGTATGGTCTCGCGGTAGGGAATTTTCGGCGCCTTGAGGGTGACATCCACGCTGTAACGCTTCTTCAACCGGCTGACCACGATCTCGACGTGCTGCTGGCCGGCGCCGGCGAGCAGAAACTCGCGGGTTTGCGGATCGCGGTAGAAACGCAGCGACTGGTCCTCTTCGAGAATGCGGTGAACGGCGTTCCCCATGCGGTCTTCGTCGTTGCGCGACTTGGCTTCGATCGCGAAGGCGATGGAAGGCTCGGGCAGCTTCACTGGCGGGTAGGTGACGGGGAAGCCCTTGTCCGCCAGGGTGTCGCCGGTGAGCGTGTCCTTCAGCTTGGCCACCGCGCCCAGATCGCCGGCGTGCAACTCGGTCACCGGCTGCAGGGTCTTGCCCTGCGGGCTGCTGAGGTGCGCCAGCCGCTCGGCCGAGCTGCGCGTGAGGTTCTGCAGGGCCGCGTCGTTTTTCACCACTCCCGTGATGACCTTGAAATAGGTGATGCGCCCGGCGAAGGGGTCGGCCGCGGTCTTGAAGACGAACAGGGAGCAGGGGCCGCTCTCGACGATCTTCTGCGTGGATTCCTGGCCGTCGGCCACGCTCGCGAAGCCCTCGCGCTCGGTGGGGGCCGGCAGGTTTTCCATGATGAAGTTGAGGATCAGGTCGCTGCCGGTATTGTGCAGGGCCCCGGCGCACAGCACCGGGAAGATGCGCATCTCGCGGATGGCCTGCTTCAGACCGGCGTCGATTTGATCGGGCGCCAGCGTGCCCTTGTCGAAGAACTCTTCCATCAGGGCGTCGTTACCCTCGGCCACCATTTCGATCAGCGCGTCGTGAGCGGCCTTGGCGGCGTCGGCCAGGTGGGCGGGAATTTCGCCCTCTTTGCCTTTGCCATCTCCGTCGGCGGCGTACGTGTACGCTTTCATCCGCACCAGGTCCACCACGCCCGAGAAATCGCGTTCGGCGCCGATCGGGATCTGAATCGGCACCGCGAAGCGGCCAAACGCTTCCTGCACGCCTTCGAGCGCGCGCCCGAAGTCGGCGCGCTCCCGGTCCAGCTTGTTGACCACGATGGCGCGGGGGAGTTTGTAATGGTTGGCGAAGTCCCAGACCTTTTCGGTCTGCACTTCGACGCCGGCCACGCCATCCACCAGCACCAGGGCCGAATCCGCCGCCACCAGGGCGGCGCGGGTGTCGTTGATAAAGATGTTGTAGCCGGGAGTATCCAGGATATTGATCTTGGTCTTCTTCCACTCCGCCACGGCAATGGCCGTGGAGATGGTGATTTTGCGGGAGATTTCCTCCTCGTCGAAATCCGTGATGGTGTTGCCTTCATCCACGCGCAGCAGCCGGTTGGCCGCGCCCGCGGTGAACAATAACCCGGCGGTGAGCGACGTCTTGCCGGAATCGCCGTGGCCCACCAATCCGACGTTCCGTATGTCCTTGCTCTCGAAAACCTTCACGCTTGGCTCCCTGTTTACAAAACGGAATAGTAACACGGGTCCTTAGCTTGGTGGGGCATGCTTCAAGCTTGCCCGAATCACAAAGGGCTTTGCGCCTCCGTCTTCAAGTCGACCGCTCCGAAACCACCCACCCCTTGCCCTGAATCCGCGTTTCCCTTATTATGGGTATATGAACGTCACCCTCACGCTTGAGGACGATCTGGTCAGGAAAGTCCGCAAGATCGCGGCCGAACGGGACACCACGCTCACCGGCATGGTGCGCGACTATCTTGAGAAGACGGCTGCGGTCGAGGCGGCGTCCGGGCGCAAGCGCCGCGAGCGTGCGGCCCTCGAGCGCAGCTTCGAGACTATCGAGGTCCACATTGGCGAACGAACCTGGAGTCGGGCCGACCTCCATGTCCGCTCCTGACTTCCTGGATACTAATGTTCTGGTCTGTGCCTACGACCGGGTCGACCGAAGCAAACAACGCGCGGCGCAGAAGCTGGTTGCGGCGGCGCTCAATGGAGCGGCGTCGATTTCGGTTCAAGTGCTCGCTGAACTCAGCGTGACGCTGCTCCACAAAGCGTCGCCGCCGTTGCGGCCGGAGCAGGTAGCCGTGATTCTCGATGCCATCGCATCCATCCCGCTGGTGACGCCCGATCGCGAGATGGTCCGCCGGGCGGTCGAAGCGCGCGAGAAGTTCGGTATTCACTTTTACGACGGCATGATCGTCGCCGCCGCGGAACGCGCCGGTTGTGCGCGCATCTGGTCGGAAGACCTGAATCCAGGCCAGGTATACTTTGGAATCCCGGTCACGAATCCCTTCGTGTAGTGCCGCCAGGCGCCGCGCAAGGATTCATGCTTCTGGCATGGGGCTACCATCGAGTAATGAAAAGAATTGCACTTGCAACACTGCTCCTGGCCCAAGTGCTGGCATGGGCAGCCAAGCCAGCGCCAAACCCGGCCGACTACACCATTACCGTTCACGTGCAGTCGTCGCGCCTCACCAAGGGAATACTAAGGCCTGTCCTCTGGGCCCAGCATTTGACTGTATCGATCGACGGGAAGAAGTACGAGTTGGAGGGAGGATACAACCTCGAAGATGTGGTCCGTGTGGGCGACTACAAAGCGAAGATCGCCAAAGACGAAACCAAACAAGCCTACGAATATAGACGAGAATACGAATTCCTGTTTGCGGACGGGATTACGCGCGAGTACTACGTGGTCGGCGAAGGCGAATAGACAAGGATAGAGTGGCGCATCCGCTTGAGTCGTTGCGCCTCTCGACCGCTCGCGGCAGGCAGTAGCGCGCGGCAGCCACGTTCCTTTACGAACCCACCACGCCGGTTAGCGGGCTGCTAGCGCTGGCGTAAAGCTTCTTGGGCATGCGGCCGGCTTCGAACGCGAGGCGGCCGGCCTCCACGGCCAGTTTCATGGCGCGGGCCATTTTTTCGGCATCATCGGCGAGGGCGATGGCGGTGTTCATGAGGACGCCATCGGCGCCCAGTTCCATGGCGATGGCGGCATCGGAAGCCGTGCCGACGCCCGCATCGACAATCAGCGGAACTTCGGTGATCGTCTCGCGCAGAATCCGCAGGTTGGTCGCGTTTTGCACGCCCAGGCCGGAGCCGATGGGCGCGGCCAGCGGCATCACGGCGGCCGCTCCCGCATCGATCAGGCGGCGGGCGTTCACCACATCGTCATTGGTATAGGGCAGCACCACGAAGCCCTCCTTAACCAGCGTGCGGGTGGCCTCCAGCAGGCCGGCGTTATCCGGAAACAGCGTCTTTTCGTCGCCGATCACTTCCAGCTTGATCCAGTTCGAAAGGCCCACTTCGCGCGCCAGCATGGCGGTCCGGATGGCGTCGTCGGCGGTGTAGCAGGCGGCCGTGTTGGGGAGGATGAAGATCTTCGAGCGATCGATGTAATCGAGCAGCGATTCCTTGCTCTTGTCGGTCAGGTTGACGCGGCGCACGGCCACGGTGACCATGTCGGCGCCAGTGGCCGCGTGGCAGCGCTGCATCTCCTGGAAGCTCCGGTACTTACCCGTGCCCACGATGAGCCGGGAGCGGAATTCCCGGCCCGCGATAATGAATGATTGCGGCATGTCCTCATTGTAGCGGGGCGGACAGGGCGCGGCATCGCCAAGAGTCCTGAAGCGCCCGCACCCGGTGACAAGTCTTCGCGAAAAACTTCACCCAGCCCCGTCATCGAGTTACAGGCGAATTCGCCTCCGCCCGCGCCGGTTTCCACCGCGCCGAGCGCCATCCTGTAGGTGGAACCGGGTTCAGTTTGTGGGGCGGGTCCCTTGACCCGCGCCGAGCCCCCTGGCTCGGCCATCGGACCGAAGGTCCGACGCAGAGGGGTGAACCGGGCGCCGTGGGACAACTTGTCCCACGAACAGAAGGTCTTACCAAATGGAATCTATCACTCACAAGAAACCCGTGGGACAAAGTTGTCCCACGCAGCCGGTTGTCCTCGCCGCGCCCGACCCCCGCTGCCCGGATCGCCCGCTTCTATTTCTTCTGCTCCGGCGTCTTCGCTGGCGGCGGCGGGCGACGGTAGATGGTTTCAAACTCGGGCTGTGCGTTGATCACGTAGTTGGTGCTGGCGGTGGTGGACTCGCCCGGTACATTGTCAATCGCCGCCGCGGCGGTCTTCGCATCCGGGCCCTGGACCGTTTCCGTCACTTCCTTGGTGACCCGGCCGCCGGTCCTCAAAGGCCGGTAATCGATGCGATCGATCTGGTCCCTGGGAATCGCCAACTCTTCGTTCTTGAGGACAATGATCAGCGCATCCGGGTTGGCCTCTTCCATCTTGGCCAGGATCGGATGCATGCCGCCTTTCTTGAAAATACGCAGTTCGGTTCCGCTTTTCAGGTCCCGGACCTTCGTCCAGGGGTCGTCAGCCGCGAAGGCCGTCACGGCGGCGAGAAGCACGATCGCAATCCCACGCATGGTTCGACCACCTCTCTGATTGGGAGTCTAACAGGAATCACCAGCGAATATCGCCGTCGAAAAAGGTTGATTCGCAAGCCCTCCCAACCGCTACTGTCCGTCCGGCAGCGGCCGTTGATTCCATGGTGAAAACCTTCCAGTGGACTGCGAAGGACGGTCGCGGGGATCGCAATTCAAGATTGTGATTGACATTAGCATCATTATGTTGTATATATAGAACATTAAGTTGTATAAACAGAGCGAATTGTAATGATTAACAACCGTATCGCTGTCATGCGTGCCGAGCGCCGTCTGTCCCGCAAGGACCTCGCGGCGGCGATCGGCGTCAACTATCAAACAATTGGCTATCTGGAACGGGGTGAATATAGCCCCAGCCTGGAATTGGCGCTGAAACTGAGCGAATTCTTCGGCGTGTCGGTCCACTTCCTGTTCTCGCTGAAGCCGCTGGAGCCGCTGAGCCACCAGCTTGCCCGTCCGGAGAAAGAGTAAGGGTAATGGAGACTTCGATGTCAACAACAGCAAATGAAAGCGCGCCGTCCGGGCACCGGCCGCTTCGCAAGGTCAGCCTCGGCGTGCGCCGCGCCATCGTCATCGCTATGTACTATGCCTACGTGGTCGCAGCGGTCCTCCGGCACATTTCGCGGACGCACCACTCTGCTCTGCTGGCGGTGGCAGCCTTCGCCATCCTGGCAGCCGCCGCGGCCGGCGCCTGGACAGTGTTCCGCCGGACGGGCTACTGGACGTGGGTTTTCGGGCCCGATTCCGGTGTGGACGAGCGCCAGAAGGCACTCCGCAGCCTCGTCTACGGCTACTGCTACATCGTGTTTTTTGTGATCCCTCTGTTCGGGATCATGTACGCCGAAATGGCCTCCGACGCGCACTGGTGGCTGCCCGATCGATCGGACCTCGAATGGATCTTCTGGGGGGTGTTGGCGCTTGGGCTCACGCTTCCGAGCGCCATGCTCGCCTGGGTCGACCAGCCGCCGCCGGACGAAGAATGAGCGCCGGCCCGCGTAATGCAGCCCCTACTCCGGCAGCGGTTGCCCTTTAGTCTCGGGGGCGAAAGGCAACGCGAACAGGCCGACCAGGAAGACCGAGCACATCGTCATGCCGGCGTAGCGCATGGCGTCGGGGCCGTGAAATACGCGGCTGGTGAGCAGACCCAGCGTGAGCGGTCCGCCGGCCGCCACAATGCGGCCGACGTTATAGCAGAAACTGGTGCCGGTGCTGCGCAACCGCGTGGGGAACAACTCCGGTAGATAAATCGCGTAGCCGCCGAACAGCGCGAGTTGCGTGAAGCCCATCGCCGGGACCATCCAGAACATCTGGCCGATGGTGTTGAGTTTCCAGAAGGTGTAAGCGGTCATGCCGAGGGCCGCCAGGAAGCTGATGGCGAAGGCGGTCCGGCGATTGGTGCGCTGGGTCAGCCAGGTGAAGGCGTGAACGCCGAAGAAGCAGCCGGCGTTCTGAATCAGCGAGGTCACGCCCAGCCAGATGGTGGTTTTGCCGGCCAGCGCCGCGCCGGCGATGCCCTGCGCGCGGAAGCTTCGTTCCAGAATCGGGCGGAACAGGTCGTAGCTGAAGAAGCCGATGCCCCACAGGCCGACCACGCCGGAGAACGCCAGCAACAAGCCGACAATCGAATTGCGCCGCCAGCGCGGGTTGCCCAGCAACTCCGCGAACGAGCCCATGCGCTTTTTTCCCGCCTTGGCCTTCAGCCACTGGTCCGGCTCGCGAAGCTTCTTGAACACGATCAGCGCCAGCGGCGCCGGCGCGGCGCCGGCCAGAAATTCCCATCGCCAGGCGTGCGCGATGAGCCCGGCCTGCTGGGCTTGCCCCAAAACGATCACGGTGGTGGCGGCCACCATGTTGCCTACCGCGGAAAACGCCTGCACCATGCCCAGCGCGTAGGGCCGTGCCCGCTCGGGTACCACTTCGGCCACCAGCGCCACGCCCACCGCGAATTGCCCGCCCACGCCCAGCCCGCAGAGGAAGCGGTAGACGTTGAAATCCCAGACCCCGGTGGAAAGCAGGCTCATGCCGGTGAATATGGTGTAGGCGAGAATGGTCAGCATCATGGTCTTGGCGCGGCCGAGCCGGTCGCCCAGGATGCCGAACACCACGCCGCCGAGGCCCCAGCCGATCATGAAGACCATGGTCGAGATGCCGGCCTGCTGCGCCACCGCTCCCGGCGCGGCCGATGCGCCCATCAGATCGCGCAGCGCCGGCACGCGCGCCAGGTTGAAAAGCTGCTGCGCCATGGTGTCGAACATCCAGCCGACCGCGGCCACCGCGACCACGAACCACTGGTATCCGTTGAGATCCCGATACCAGGCATACGCGGGCTGCGCGGCCGTTTTGGAGGAGGCGGGAATTGCCATGAAGCAGCTATTGTAGTGCGGCGCGCGGCAGCCGTAG
>JBAVIH010000376.1:0-2230 GCA_049686695.1 Bryobacteraceae bacterium
GGCCAACCTGAAGTTCGAGTGGTAGTCCCGCCGGAGACAATTCAGCCGAATTTATTGGAACAACGAGGGCACTTTGGAAACGATTTTTCAATCCATCGAGATACTGAGCAAGGAAAAAGGTATCGACCCGCAAATCGTCCTGGACGCCGTAAAGGACGCCATGCTGATCGCCGCCCGCAAACACTACCGCACCAACGAAGACTACGTGGCGGAGATGGATCCGAAGACCGCCGCCATCCACCTGTTCGCGGTGAAGAAAGCGGTCGAGGCGGTGGAAGATCCGGTCCACGAAATCTCCTTGGCCGAGGCGAGGCGCATCCAACCGGACGCCGAAATCGGCTCGGAAATCCGCCTCACGAAGAACACCGACTCGCTGGGCCGCATTTCGGCCCAGACGGCCAAGCAGGTGATCCTGCAGAAGGTGCGCGAGGCCGAGCGCGAGACCGTCTACAACGAGTACTCGGGGCGCGCCGGCGAGCTGGTCAACTGCACGGTGAAGCGGGTGGAGGGCCCCGAGTACGTGCTCGATCTGGGCAAGACCGAAGCCAAGCTGGCCAAGAAGGAGCAGTCGCGCCTGGAAAGCTACTCGGTGGGCGACCGCGTGCGCTGCGTGATCCGGCTGGTGGATAAGGCCAGCAAAGGCCCGGGCGTGCTGGTATCGCGCGCGGCGCCGGAACTGGTGATGCGGCTGTTCGAGCAGGAGGTCCCGGAAATCTACGATGGCACGGTGTCCATCAAGGGTTGCGCGCGCGAAGCCGGCGAGCGCACCAAGATCGCCGTGCAGAGCCGCGACCGCGATGTGGACAGCGTCGGCGCGTGCGTCGGCATGAAGGGCATGCGCGTGCAGTCCATCATCCGCGAGCTGCGCGGGGAGAAAATCGACATCATCGAATACTCCGACGACCCGATCGTGTTCGCCACCCATGCGCTGAGCCCGGCCAAGGTGAGCAAGATCAGCATCGTCGACCCGGTCGAGAAGCAGATGGAAGTGATCGTCGACGATTCGCAGCTTTCGCTGGCGATCGGCAAGAAAGGGCAGAACGTGCGGCTGGCCGCCAAGCTGCTGGGCTGGAAGATCGACATCAAGAGCGAAGAGGAAAAGCGGCAGGAAGTGGAGACGCAGATGGCCGCCATGGTGGCGCCGGGCGCGCCGGTGTCCGTGCTGATCGATTACGGGCTGGCGGAAAAGACGGTCGAGAAGCTGCTCGAGGCCGGCATCGGCACCATCGAGAAGCTGGGCAGCATGACGCCGGAACAACTGGAAGAAATTCAGGGCATCGGTCCCAAGGGCGTGGAGAAGATTTTCGAATGCGTGAACGCCTACTACGCGCAGTTCGAACAGCCGGCGGAGGCAGCCGGAGGCCCGCCGGCGGCGGAGGAAACCGCTGCCGTGGCGGCGGAAGGGGAGCCTTCGGGCGACACAGGAGCGGAGCCGGGCGGCGAAGAAGCGGTTGCGCCGACGGAAGCGGAGGCGGGCGTCGAAACGGAAGCGGCCGCACCCGACGAGGCCGAGCCGATAGATGCCGGGCCGGAGGCCGCGGAGCCGGAAGCGGCGGAATCGGAGCAGTTTGATACGATAGAGGACGCGGGTTCCCCTACTCACAATCAGCCAGGAGCGGGTCCTGAAGCCAGCCCCGGCGATGCCGGGGAGAGCGGCCCGGAGAATCATGGCGGTTGAGGTGTGTCGGTAAGCGGTAAGCGACAGTAAGCTTTTCTATGAAGAAGATTCGTATCAACGAGCTGGCACGGGAGCTCGAAGTGAAGGCCCACGAGATCCTGGACCGGCTGCCCGAACTGGGCGTCGCCGAAAAGAAGACGCACTCCAGCTCCATCGACGAAGACGTGGCGATCCGGCTGCGCCGGTTGTTGGGCCACGAGGTTCCGGACCTGGAGCCCTCGGCGGAGGAGGAACCCGCGGCGCACGCGGAGGAAGCCGCGCCCGAGGCGGCGCAGACGCGTCCTGCCGAAGCGGCGCCCCAAGCCGTCGCGGAACGGGAAGGAACACAGACAGAGGCGCCAACGCCGTCCGGCGAGGTACGCGCGGTCTCCGGCGGGGCGCCGATTCGTCCTCCCTTGGCCGGAAGGCCGATCCATCCGCCGATTGCGGTGCCGGGCCAGCCGGCGCCCGTGGCGAGACCCGCCGTGCCAGCGCCGCCAGTGCTACCCGCAGCTCCGGCGCCACCCTCAGTAGCCGCGGCGCCGACGCCGCAGGCGGTAGCGGCCCCACCGG
>JBAVIH010000377.1:0-8054 GCA_049686695.1 Bryobacteraceae bacterium
GCGCTCGCGCGCGCATAGCGCAGGATCGCGCCGAGCAGCGTGTTGCGGTCGACCGGCTTGGCAATGTGCGCGACGCAGCCCGCCTCCAGGCTGGCGGTCACGGCTTCCTGCATGGCGTACCCGGAGAGCGCCACAATCGGCGTCGCCACCGCGCCGTGGGCGCGCTGCCACTCGCAGATCGCCCTGGCCGCCTGATAGCCGTCCATCTCCGGCATGTCGAGATCCATGAAGACCAGATCGAAATCCTCTCCGCCGCGTACCGCATCCACCGCCTGCCGCCCGTTGATGGCGAAGCGGATCTCCACCGGAACGTCGCGCAGATAGGCGGCGAGAAGCAGACGGTTGTCGTCGGTATCCTCGGCGATCAGAATCCGCACCGGGCTCCTGCCCTTGGGCCACTGCAGAGCCGGCGGCTCGACCGCACCGCCCGGCCGGGCCGAATCCCGATCCGCCTCCCGGAGCGGTAGGGTGAAATAGAACGTACTGCCGCGGCCGAACTCGCTGGTGACGCCGAGGTCTCCCCCCATCAGATCCAACAGCTCCTTGCAGATGGTCAGTCCCAGGCCGGAACCGCGGCCCGCGTCCTGGTTTCGATTCGGCACCTGGGTGAAGGCCTCGAAGATGCGCTCCCGGTCCTCGGGCCGGATTCCCACCCCCGTGTCGGAGACTTCGAAGCGAAGCCGCCCATCGTCGGTTTTCACATCGACTCTGACCTGTCCGGCGTCGGTGAACTTGAGCGCGTTGCTGAGCAGGTTCACCAGGATCTGCTGTACGCGGACGGGGTCGCCAAGCTGCCACTCGGGCACGGCCGCATCGACGGAAGCATAGAGCCGCACGCCCTTTCGAGAGGCCGTGTCGCGAAAGGTCGCCACCACTTCCTCGGCCATCTCCCGCACCCGGAACGGAACGTTCTCGAGTTTCACCATGCCCGCTTCGATCCTGGAAAAATCCAGAAAGTCGTTGATCAGGGTCACCAGCCTCCGGCAGTTCCGCTGGAACAGGCCGACGTATTCCGACTGTTGCGCGTCCAGGGGCGTGTGCGAGAGGAGGTCAACCGCGCCCAGGATGGCGTTCAAAGGGGTGCGGATGTCGTGACTGATCTTGGCCAGAAATTCCAGCTTCATCTTGCTGGCGGCCAACGCCGCGTCTTTGGCGCGCACCAGCGCGTTTTCCACCTCCTTCTGGCGCGTGATGTCCCGCAGGAAGACGTAGCACCCCGCGCCGCGCGTCTCCGACGCCGGAAGCAGCGTCACACCCACATCTACCGAGTCGCCGCCCGCCCTAACGATCCGCACCTCGGTTTCAGCCCTGCCGATGAGCCGCAACTGCTCGATAGCGTCTTCCACCTTCCGCGAATCGTCCGGATGCACGCTCTTGAAGATGGTGGCCGGCATGGGATTCTCAGGCAGGCCCATCAGCTCGCCGAATGCCTTATTGAACGAGACATAACGGCCCGCGTCATCGACCTGCGCGATTCCGTGGAGCGCGTTTTCGAGAGCCGCCGTGCGTTGCGCCAGCATCTCCGCCGCGATGGCAATTCCTTCGCTCAACGCGCCGATCTCGTCCCTTCCTTCCGGCAACAAAGCGAGCGGCTGGCCGGTCTTCAGCCGGACCACGTTCCGATGTAGTTTCTCGATTCGCCTGGTGATGCCGGCCGCGAACAGCAGCGAGATGACCGTACCGCCCACCACGCCCAGCAGCCCGAAGATCAGTGTGGCGGCGCGCAACTGGGTTCTCAAGCGCACGGCTTGTTGCCGGCTCGCTTCGCGCAGCTCTCTCTCCTCGGCCTCCATGGCGTCCAGGACGCCCACCATCTCGCGAAGCCGCGTTTCGTTGATGTCCGTGCTGGCGCGCAGTTGTCCCTTCGACAGACTGGCCGAACGAAATAGCGCCACCACGCGGAGAAGTTCACCCACACGGGCGCGGTGCAGGGCGCCTATCCGGAGGACTTCCCGCGTCTGCCCCGGGTCGGAGGCAACCAGGGCCGTCATGCGCCCCAGGGCATCGTCGAACCTGGCGACATCCCGGGAGACATCGGCCCGATACGAATCGTCGCCGGTGATGAAGTACGCGCGGACATGGGCGCTGGTCTCCGTCTCGCTGGATTTCAACGCCTGGCTGGCTTCGATGATCTGCACCTCGCGGTCCGCCGCGTAGGCGGCCGATGCGCCGCGGCTCTCGATGACGTACGAAGCGCAGGCAATCGCCACTGTCGCCGCCGCCGGAACCGCCACCACGACGAGCCCCTTCGCACGGAGGCTCAGGTCGGACCAGATGCGGAGCCAAGGCATATCTACCGGTTCCCGGGACTTTCGGACAGGCTGGCGCACCGGCCCGCAGCCAGGCATGGCGGGGACACCGCCCCGCAACATAGCCGCGTATCCCGCCAATCCGGTAACTGAGTGCCCCGACGCTTGTCCAAGCCACCTCGCAACTTACCGCGACTTGCCCATATTATACACGCAGAGATATATTTCACGCCTGCTTCGCGGACTTGCGCGGCGGCGGGGGCCAGCCGGGATGTTACTGCGGCTCGACGGAAGTACTGCCTGGGGGAAGTACTTCCGGAAGTAAGTACTCCAGTATCTCTGTGCGTATCACGGAAGCGACCCAAAACTCCCCGGAAACCTCCGGCGTTGGCCTGAAACGGTCGTTAATCGGCGAGCTTCTTCAGAATGTGACTGGCGAGGATTTCGTTCACTTCCTTGTGCCGGGGCACTGGTTGGGCCATTCCCGTTTTCGGGTTACGATACCAATCGTGCCTCCCACCGTGGCGAACGAGCAAGCATCCCGAGGTTTCGAGCTTGCGAATCAGGTCGGCCCGTTTCATCAAACCGCAAGCTCGGCGACTTTGCGAACGCCCGGAATCTCGCCGCTCGTCAAGTCCCGGTAGAGATCACGGAGGTTTTCCTCCAATTCCGAGAGCGTCTCGCCTTGGGTCAGGTAATCGGGGAACTCCACAAAATACCCGAGCCACATGCCTTCGTTTTGCCAGTGGACATAACGGGCGGTAGCCATGCCATCATTCTACTTCTTTAGAGGAATCGAGGCACGGCTGCATCGCTCTGTCTCACAAACCGGACGGATCCCGGTTGGTAAGACCGCACAGCTTGACCTGTCAACGACGCCGGCTGGTGCGAGCCCGGATCGAGCGCCCCGTAGACACTGTCTCCGCGCTATGCTACTCATTACCTGTCCGGCACGAGAGAAGTATGCTTTGTCAGGGCTGTGGACGCCTTGCGGCCGTCTGACGTACCGGTGTTTCGAGGCGCGCGCCAACCATGTCGCATGACGTGAGAGCGGCTTTCCTGTATGCCTGGCTGGTGGTGTCTCTAGTCGCCGGTGGCGCCGTCGCGGCTCCCTTTGTCGGCTCTCCGGACAGGCTGCATTCGCTGTTTCCCCCTTGTGAAGCGCGGGTACAGCGCCACGTAAAGTGTCCACTGTGCGGCATGACAACCGCGTTCATCTCTTTGGCCCGCGGCAATTGGCGCGAGGCGCGGGCCGCAAACCCCGGTGCGATCCCCTTGTTCTTGGCGTTCTCGGCTAATCTGGCTATCGCTCTTTTATACTGGATTCCCGTAGTTGGACGCGCCCGCTGGTTTCGAGAGTGGGTCGTCTTCAAAGGAGAAACATCGTGCAAGTGCTGAGTCTGGTGTGGGGCCTCCTGGCGGCGGTGGGGCTGGTAGTCGGCTTCTTCCCGTGCCTGGGCGCGCTCAACTGGATCAATATCCCGTTTTCCCTGGTTGGGCTGGTCATCAGCATCATCGCCACAACCCAGGCGCCACCCCGCCAAAACGGCCCTGCAATCGGCGGCATTGTGCTCTGTTCGCTTGGGGTGGTGGTCGGCGTCATCCGCCTCATCCTGGGTGGTGGGGTGGTGTAGCCCGGCAAAAGCGAAATCAGCGGCCGGGAGCGCCCAGCACCGCCAGCGGGATGATGGCGCCCAGGACCGCGCCGACGATCAGCGCCCCGTTGCCGGCGCCGAGGAACGAGGCCAGCAGGCCGGCCAGCGAACCCAGCCCCGCGCCTACCACGGCGATCATGATTCGTTTGCCCATCGAGCGTCCGGTTTCGTCGCGCGCCTTCGGCGGCGCAACCGATCCAGCCTATTTCTTGTCCGCTTTCTTGTCCGGCGGGCCGGTGATAAAGACGGTATCGCCCGGATGCACCAGCTTGAAGCGGTCCTGGATGACGATTCCCTGTTCGTCGGCGTCGTTCTGGAGGCGGTGGATGCGGTCGCGCTTGCGCTCGATCTCGCGGACCAACTGGGCGTTGTGCTCCTCGAGCCGGTGGATTTGCTTTTGCTTGGCCAGCACGGCGGGAATCCCTTTGGGCCCGCCGAGGGTCGCTGCGGCATAGCTGGCGGCCAGCAGGAAGACCACGATATATGCAGTTCGGCCAAACGGCGCTTTCATCGAAGAGGACCCTGGAAGATAATAGTAACACTGCCGTGAAATTCTTCAACGCACTTTTTTCATGACCGACAAAATTGTGGTATTCAGCACCTGCGCTTCCCAGGAGGAAGCGGAGAAACTGGCCCGGCTGGTGGTGGAACAGGGACTGGCGGCATGCGCCAGCATCGTGCCGAACGTGCGCAGCTACTATCGCTGGCAGGGCGCGGTGGAGACGGCCGGCGAGCACCTGCTCATCATCAAATCGTCGCGGCCGCAATTCGCCGCCCTCAGTGCCGCGCTGGAGCGGACCCACTCCTACGAAGTGCCGGAGGTGCTTGCCGTACCGGTGGTGGAGGGCTCGGCCGCCTACCTGACTTGGCTCGAGGCAAGCCTTGGCGCCGGGAAGGAGGACGCTTCCCTGTGACGGCTGCCTCGTCCGTCCGGCTCGATCCGTGCCTGGCGCTGATCTTCGATATGGATGGGGTCTTGCTCGATTCCAACCCGGTCCACCGGCAGGTCTGGGCGGCTTTCAATCGCAGCTACGGCGTGGACACCACCGAGGCGATGCTCCAGAGCATGTACGGCAAGCGCAACGACGAAATCGTGCGCGATTTTTTCGGTAGTGACCTTTCGAGCGGGGAAGTGGCGAGGCGTGGCGCGGCCAAGGAGCGGCTGTTTCGGGAGGCGATTGCCGGCCGTGTGGAACAGATGCTGGTGCCGGGTCTGAAGGGGTTCCTGCGGGAGTACCAGGGCGCCCGCATGGCGGTGGCCACCAACGCGGAACCGGAAAACGTGTCGCTGGTGCTGGATCAAGGAGGTATACGCCCCTATTTTCAGGTGGTGGTAGATGGCGCCCAGGTGCGGAAACCGAAACCGGACCCCGAGATATATCGCGTGGCGGCCCAGCGGCTGGGAGTTGCCGAGCGGAACTGCATCGTCTTCGAGGATTCCAAGTCGGGGGTCCAGGCGGCCTGCGATGCGGGGACGAGGATAGTAGGAGTATTAACTACGGAAGATAACTTGTCTTGCGTTAACATATGTGCCAATAATTTCTTAAGCGAGAATTTGCGCGCATGGCTCGCTGCCCAACGATGCGTGTCTTGAAAGGTCTGGCGCTGCTGCTGCTCGCTCTTTTGGCGAGCCGGAGTGGCTTGGCCCAGGCTGCGCTATCACTGCGAGAGCTCAACTCGCGCAGCCTCGGGGACTACGGCGCGGTCCACGCGCGGCAGGACGTGTCGATCCGGGGCACCGTAAACGCGCCACCCTTCCATTTCCCCGAATACACCGTCTTGACCATCCAGGATGGCGCCGCGGGAGCGGCGTTGCACACACCGGTGACCTCGACCATACTGAACACTTTCCTTCCGGGGGACATGGTGGAAGCCAGCGGCAGCGTGATCACCCTGGGCGGCATGGTGATGGTGGATGTGGAGCGCGTGAAGAGGACGCTCCGCGCAGCCGGGTTCCAGCCGGCGGCGGCGCCCCTCGAGGATCTCGAGCAATTCCCGATGTTGGGCAGGTTGGTGCGGGCAAGAGGACGCCTGATCCGGACCGGCTCCACCACCGCAGGCCCCTTCCTGCTGATCGGATCGGACAAGGATCCCTACAAGATATTCTTCCCCGTTCCGGAGGAGCATCTCAGCCCGGCGCTGCCGGCAATGGCGCCCGGAGACGAAGTCGAGGCGGTTGGCGTAGCCTTCCAGTACGCCGCGGGACGTCCTCCCTATAACCGTGGTTTCGAGTTGCTGGCGACCGAGCCGCCGGTGGTGGCCGCCGCGGCATCCCAGTGGTGGTGGTCGCCGCTGATAGTGTTGACGATCATGCTGGCGGTGGCGGCAGCGGCCCTGGCGATGGGCGCCCGCGAGAGGCGGTTGCGCCGCCAGCGGGAACTGCTGCAGGAAACCTATCAACTCGGAGAGGAGATTTTCGGCGCGGCTTCCATCGCACAGATTCAGAAACGGATGGACGCCGGCTTGCCGGCGGTATTGGGGGTGACGCGGGTGCGTCTGTACCGGTACAACCGGAGCGCCAAACAGCTCGATGCGGTGAGCGCCGGACAGGGCGAGCCGGCGGCGATTTCGCTTTCCGCCCCGACCGACGGCCCGCACGCGGGGGCGGTGGCCTGCTTCCACTACCGCAGCCTGCTGGCGATACCGGACGTGAGCCGCAGTCCTTTCCCGGTTGCGGGCGGCGAGGGCCGGACCAGTCCCAAGTCGCTCCTGTTCGTTCCGATGATTGCGCAGAACGAGGTGGTGGGCGTGCTCGAGTTGGACCAGGACGACCGCGTGCGCGATTTTTCGGCCGCCGAGCAATCGCTGGCGCAGCACCTGGGCAACCAGGTCGGCGTGGCGCTGCGGATGCTGGATCAGCGCTCGGTGCAGGAACAGCTTTCCCGCACCGAGAAATTGGCGGCGGTTGGCCGGCTGATTTCGAGCATCGTAAACGAACTCGAAGCGCCGCTGGCATCCATTCGGGAACTGGCCGACCAGGCGCGGCAGCGCGTGCGGTTGGCGCCGGGGGAGCGTGAAGTGGCGGCCATCGGGGTGGAGGCGCAAAAGGCTTCCTCGGTGGTGGCGCGGCTGGTCACCTTCGCCTCTTCCGAGCAGGTCGAGGCGCGCCCGGTGGCGGTGGGCGACCTGCTGCGGCGGCTGATCGATTTCCGCGAAGGCGACTGGAAGGCTTCCGGCATCCGGACGCGCGACCTGGTTTTCCGCGAGCCGCTCAAGGTGCTGGGGTCGCACGGACAACTCGAGCAGGTGTTTCTGAATCTGCTGGTGCATGCGGAACAAGCCCTGGCCGACGCGCCGGAGAAGACGCTGACCATTCGCACCAGCGTTCTCGCCAAACGGCTGCTGGTGGAGATTTCGTTTTCGGCCCCGGGCGAGTGGCGCAACGCGGAGGAGACCGCGGCCGTGCTCGGGCTCACGCAGAGCGTGGTGGCCGGCCACGGAGGCGAGGTGCGATTGATCGAGAAGGACGACGCCGAGCCGCGCTTCGAGGTGGAACTGCCGCTGGCGGTGCGCGAACGCGCGCCGGCCGCCGCCGACGCAGCCGGACCCGAGGACGCTCCGCGCCAGATGACGGCGCTGGTGATCGAACCCGACGACGCCGTCGAACGGCAGTTGGTGGCCCTGCTCGAGCGCAGCGGCGCACGCGCCATACCGGTGAGCAATGCAGACACGGCGCTCGAACTGGCCGGCCGCGCCCGCATCGATGCGGCCTTCTGTTCGGTGCACGCCCCCGGCTTGAACTGGGTCGAGCTGTCCGAACGCATGCGGCCGCGAGTCGGCGCGTTCGTTCTGATGCCGGACCGTTACGACGCCGAACTGGCGGCCGACTTCGAGGGCGACAACTGTTTCGTGCTTCCCAAGCCGATTCAGGAAACGGAACTGGCCGGCATCCTGGATCTCGCCGGCCGCGCCCCGGTGGCCAAAGTCATCTCCATCAAAGACGGCGTCGCGTAGAAGCGCCCCCGCCCGATTTCGTCGGCCGCGCTACAGCCGCGTGCGCGTTTCCGGCCCCAGAATTCCTAACCTTGCGGCGGCGTCGCGCAGGCGGTTTATGCTGGCCGCCATCACGAGCTGGCGTTCCAGATTCGGTGGGGTGAACAGGGCTCCGAGCAGATCCGCGGCGGCCCGGCAGTGTTCCAGCGCCGCCTCG
>JBAVIH010000378.1:0-9028 GCA_049686695.1 Bryobacteraceae bacterium
ATAGAGCAGGGCCGGCATGAGGAACTATCCCGTGCCGGCGGGTATTACAGCCGCCTCGTGTGCACTCAGTCCTATTCTAGTGTCATGAGTCATAAATACGTTGAATAATAAACCCGATTGGCGCGTACTTTGGGTATGGCCATCGGACGCCCCACGAAACCGCTGAACGTGACGCCCGCCATGGCTTGCGAGGACTTCGGGCGACGTGCCAGCATCGCGAGTTTCTGCTTCTCCTCTGCCGCAAGCACGCCAGATCCGCACAACGGCAGTCTGCGACAGCCCGGTCTTCCTGGCCATACACCGGGAGCCAGCGGCAGGATGGGCTGCGTCCGGTTCAGCGCCTGCAGCTGACTCTTTTCGTCCACACACAAGACGATGGCATGATCCGGTGGATTGACATACAACCCGACAATGTCCCGCACCTTCTCCAGGAGTTCCTTCGGTTTCTCGTTTCTCAACGACATCGATGCCAATCTGCCAACTGGCTTTGACGTTCATCGTTCATCTAATCTAATCGTGGACAATTACGGTACGCACAAGGTCGGCAAGGTGCGGGCCTGGCTAACGCGGTATCCGCGATACCACGTGCATTTCACACCGACCAGCGGAAGCTGGCTGAACCTGGCCGAACGATTGTTCGCAGGAGTGACCGAACGACGTGTTCGGCGCAGCAGCCACACGGCGGTTCGAGCACTTGAAAAGGCCATGCTCGACTATCTGGACCGTCGCAATCGCGATCCCACCCGTTCGTATGGACCGCGAATGCGAGATTTAATGGGTTAATGTTGGGGCCGGCGAAAAACGGCGCCATTTCAGCCGGAGTTGGCCGGCGCCAGCGGCGCCAGCATGTCTGTGACGGACCCATTGGCGGGGACGCGGTAGGTACTCTACACCAGACTCTACATCATCTCCGCGGCGCCGACAGATCTGGTTTCCTCAAGGTTGGGGCCCAAACATTCCTTGGGGGAAATGATTTTCCCGCCGCGCTGCTGCCCGTTTTGTCAGCAAGCGTTCGAACCTTCCAAACACCGTCCCGACCAAGCGGTTTGCAGCCGACCGGAGTGTCAGGCCCTGCGACGTACGGAGTACCGTCGCCGCAAGCGCCTGGCTGACCCCGAGTACGCCCAGGTGATCCGCGATAGCCGGCGGAAGTGGCGTGAGGCCCACCCCGACTATCAAAGGAACTACTGGCAAACCCATCCGGATGCCGCCGCTCGCAGTCGCCAGCAGCAACGGCAGCGGGATCAGAAGCGGCGCGTCGGTCTGCTTGTAAAGAACACCTTGGTTCTTGACCTAAAGCATTCCGCCGCTGAGGTCTGGCTGGTCGGCCCCTTGGCAGGAGATCTTGTAAAGAACACCTTGGTTTCTTCCAAGCTCCTGATTCTGCAATCTCCAGCCCCGGCGGTGAGTCCATCCCCATCATCTTGAAAAGAACATCCTCATGGCCTTTTGTTCCGGCCGCGTTTATAAAGGGGTTGGCCATGCTCAGGCCCGAACAGATCAACGAAATCCACCGCCTGCACCTTGTCGAGAAGTGGCCCCAGCGCAGAATCGCACGTCACCTCCACATCGGCCGCCACACGCTGGCCAAGTACCTGGACACCCCGGCCCCGTCGCCCAGCCATCGCGATCGCACCAGCAAACTCGATGCATTCAAGCCGGCCGTGGCGGAACTACTGCAACAGGATCCCCAAGCGCCGGCTCAAGTCCTATTCCAACGGCTGCAGGCGCTCGGCTATGACGGCGGCATCACGATCCTCAAGGATTATCTGCAGGTTGTGCGCAAGAGCGCCGTGTTGCGCGGGCTTACGTACGCATGGAACCCTCGCCGGGCGAGCGTTTCGACATCGATTGGGGACACTTTGGAGCCCTGACCTACAACGGGACGCCGCGCAAACTGTACGCCTTCTGCCTGGTGGAATGCCACAGCCGCAAGATGTATCTGGAGTTCACGCACAGCCAGAGTTTCGAAACTTTCGTGCGTTGTCACATGCATGCCTTCCAGACCCTGGGTGGCTGCGCGCGGGAACTGTGGTTCGATAACCTCGCCACAGCCGTCGCCGAGCACGAAGGCAACCTGGTGCGGTTCAACCCCCGCTTCCTCGCCTTCGCTCGCGAGTGCCGTTTCATTCCGCGGGCCTGTCACGTCGCCGCAGCCTGGGAAAAAGGCAAAGTCGAACGCGCCATCGGATATGTGCGCCAGAACTTCTGGCCGTTACGCTCCTTTGCCGATCTCAGCGATGTGAACACGCAGGCTCGCCGATGGCTCCAGGAAGTCGCCAACCGGCGCAAACACCGGGAAACCGGGCAGGCGCCCGACGACCGCTTCCAGCCCGAAGCGCTTCAGCCTCTGCCAGTCCTCACACCGGACTATCGCGACAGCACCGAAGCTCTCGTGCACAAGGATCTGCGGCTGACCTTCGACGGAAACCGTTATTGCGTGCCGCCGCGCTATGTCGGTCACAAGCTCACTGTCAAAACCGATTCCTCCTCACTGACGATTTACGATCAGACGCACGAGATCGTGAGCTACGCGCGTTGCTGGGAACGCGGCCTGACCTTCGGCGCCGAACGCTTTCAGAAGGAACTCTACGCGCAAATGGCTGCGGCGCAACGCTCAGCCGCACAGCAGCGGCTCGTTTTGTTGCTCGGACCCGTGGCCGAGCCGTATCTTCGACAACTCGCCGACACGGATCGCTCCTTAGCCCGTCAGGTGCGCGAACTGTTCGAGCTCATTCGCGACTACGGCCCCGAGGCCGTATCCAGCGCGATTCAGAAAGCTCACGCGGCACGCGCCTTTGGCTCCGACTACATCGCCAACATCTTGCGCCAGCAACGAGCGCCACGCGAGGTGCAACCGCCGGTTCGCCTTCGCCAAGCGGAGTTGAATGACCTCGCCACCAACCCGCTCTCGCTGGCTGAATATGACGCCTTCATCCTGCAATCCCGAAAGGAACCGTGTGACAACTCTGCATCTGAAACTGAATCAACTCAGTCTGACCACGATGAGCAAGCAACTCGACCAGATGATCGCCGACGCCGCGACTAAGAACCTGGGCTTCGCGCAGGCACTGGAAACCTCGGTGAACACCCAAAACCGGCCATACATGATCACCTGAAAACCGGCCAACGATAAGCAGCGTTCAGGACATTGATTGCGGCGCGAGGGCGATACCCTCCGTCAATGTGAGCAATATCTTGAGCGATGAAAAGAAACAGCAAGTCATAGCGTTGGGGCGGCTGGGATGGTCGCTGCGACGGATTCAAGGCGCTATTGGTGTGCGCCGCGAGACGGCCTCGGGCTATCTGAAAGAGGCCGGCGTCGCCCTGCGACCACCAGGCGGGTGGGGGCGCGCTTCACCGGCAAAACCGGCCAACGGGGTGATCGCCGACCTCGCGCTGTCAAAACCGGCCATAGAGGTGATCACCGACTCCGCCGGCGCGAAACCGTTTGCGGCGGGCGGCGACGACCCGGCCCCCGGCAAAACCGGCCATAGAAGTGATCACCGACTTTGGCGCGGAGTTGGCTGTCAGCGCGCCTACCGCAGCCGAACCGAAACCTGGCCGCAGTCCCTCGGCCAGCGCTTGCGCACCCTACCGCGATGCGATCGAAGTTGGGCTCTCGCGGGGCCGCAACGCCATGGCCATCTGGCAGGACCTGGTGGACCTGTGCGGCTTCAGTGCCGGTTATCAAAGCGTCCGGCGCTTTGTGCGGAAACTGCAGGGCAGCCCGTCGCCAGAGGCCCGCGTCGTGATCGAGACCGCGCCCGGTGAAGATTATGGTGAGTCCCGCGTCATGGTAAGAACCCGGTGGCGACCGGCTTTTGGCGCGGGCACGACCGCTCACAAGACGATCGTCGACACTACATAATGCCCTCACAGAGACTCGAGCCACTCTATGAGACCCGAGGGAAGTCGAGGTTCTGGTGCTTGCGTAGCGTGTGGTCCGTTCGCTAGATCGAGCGCTTTACGCTTCATCTCGAGATCAGCCTGCACGTAGACCTCGGTGGACTTCATGTCCACGTGGCCAAGGAAATCCTTCACCATGACGAGCGGAACACCGGACTGGAGCAGGTGCATCCCCTTGGTGTGCCTCATGGTATGAGGGCTGATGCCTGCACGCGCCAGGGTGGGCATGGAACTCGCAGCTCGGCGCAGGTACTTAAGGAGAATGTAGCGAGCGCCATGTCGGCTCAAGGTGGCCCCGCGCCCGTTTTGGAGCAAGGGCTCTTGGTCATCGAGACGACGCCCGCGGGCCACCAGGAACTTGCGAACGAGTTGAGCCGATTGCGGCAGCAAGGGGCATAGCCGTTCACGTCGTCCTTTGCCACGTAAGCGGACAAATGGTGGCGTATCCAGGTGGAAGTGACGCGGCTTCAGATCAAGAAGTTCTTGAACACGAGCGCCGGTGTCGTAGAGCACGCTGAGAAGCACGTAATCACGTTCTCCGTGTCTGGCCGTGCGATCAACCTGCGCCAGCAAATGGCCAAGCTCCTGCTCGCTGAGATAACCCAGCACTGCGTGGAGTGCCTTCTTCGCCGGAATAGCCAGAATCGGGCTGCACAGAGCTGCCAGTGACGGCTGTTGGCCGGCGACATAGCGGAAGAACGTCTGAACGGCGGCCAGTCGCGCGTTGCGCGTGCGGACCGTGTTGGCGCGACTGGTTTCCAGATGGCTCAGGAAGTCCAGAACCACTGGAGCATTGAGATCATCGATGGCCAGTTGGTCGACCGAGCGTCTGGCCCGGGTTGCCGAGAACTGGAGCAACAGCTTTATTGCGTCCCGATATGAGGTGCTTGTGTGAGGGCTGACGCCCCGCTCGACGGCCAGATACCGGAGGAAGAAGGTGGACAACAGGGTGGCTAGCGGTGTGACCTTCATCAGCGATTCCCGTCCTGGATGAGATAGCCGAACCGAGCTTGGTGTCGTCTGGTGATTTCGCCCATGAGGTCCCGAGTCAATTGGAGGTAGCGCTGCGAGCTGGCCAACCCAACATGTCCAAGATACGCGGCCAGGAGTGGCAACTTAGCATCGAGGTCGACATCCTGTTCACACCACAGTAGAAGTCGAAGACCCGCAAAGGAATGGCGCAGGTCATGGAGCCGAATACGGCTATCCGTTGTCCGTTTAATGCCGGCGATTTTCAGTGCATCATGGAACGCCCCGCGGAGCGCGGTGATGGAATACCGACCTCCGCGCGGGCTGGGGAATAGCGGTGTGTCAGGGCGGCAGGACCCGTAGCTCTGCGCCGCAGAGATGCGGCACTGAACGATGCGCTGGACCAGATCCGGTGCGAGGGGCACCACCCGCGATTTGTTGAACTTGCTGTGACGGATATGCAGTGCGCCGGTATCTAGATCGAGGTCGTCCTGCGTAAGCCGCAGCAGTTCTCCCGCTCGTAGCCCGGCCAGGTAAAGGAGGCGCAACGCGGTGCCAAGGACCGCAGCACGTACGGGAGACCCCTGCCCGGGCGGCAGTTGGGCACAGCCTTGAAGGAAACGCCTGCCCTCATCTCGGCTGAACACGCGCGGCACAAAATTCTGTCGCACAATCCGTAAGGACCTGCGATCCGGGACGACCACGCGGGCGTCGTCCAAGCGCAGGAAGCGGCAGACCTCCCGGATGAGCGTCAGGCGGTGCGCGCGTGTCGTCTCCGATTCAGTGCCCTTTCGGGCGACGTAGTCGTGCACAATTGCGGGGGTAACGAGCGGATCGACTGCGGACAGGTGAGTGTTGAGAAAACGGTCCAGGTCGCGCAAGACGCGACCTTCCTCTCGATAGAGGTAACCCATTGCATGCTTCAGGGCGAGAAACC
This sequence comes from Bryobacteraceae bacterium, assembly GCA_049686695.1. Lineage (GTDB taxonomy): Bacteria > Acidobacteriota > Terriglobia > Bryobacterales > Bryobacteraceae > Bog-375. The sequence continues at coordinate 5,816 of JBAVIH010000378.1, forward strand.
GCGCGAGCTGTGATGCTAATGGCGAGACGAATCTGCAATCGGACGCTCCCGGTGGCGCGCTCATCGGCTCACCTCCTCTTCGGCGATGGCCACCCCACGGAGTCCTGCCAGGTCGACCCGGGCGTACCCGTACGTGGTCTCGGTGGAAGCATGGCCCAGGACATCGGCGATTGTTTTGAGGGGACGGCCAGCGGCCAGCAACCGCGTGGCAAGCGTGTGGCGGAACAGGTAGAGACCACGCCGGCCAGATCGTCCGGCAAGGCCAGCACGCTGAAGGGCTCCTCGCATGTTCACCGTCAAGTTGTTCTCTGGAGCGAACGGTTCGAAAGGTGCACAGTGCCGTATAAAGATGGTGCGGACCGATGAAGCCGGGCGCCCGTTGCGGATATATGCGCTGAGTGCCTGTGCCACGTCAGGCAAAAGCGGAAGTGCAAGAGGTCTGCCGGTCTTGAGTTGCCGGAGATCAATGCGCCCGGCGCGCCAGCCGATATCATCGAGCGTGAGCTGTCGAAGATCGCAAGGGCGCAACCCATAGCGGGCCGCCAGAAGAAGGATCGCGTAATCTCGGCGGCCGAGGGCGGTCGATTGGTCTACCGCGGCCAGAATGCGCTCGACCTCTGCTGTGCTGAGCACATCCGGAAGGTTCACATGGCGATACTGTCGCGGCCGTGGAACTCCATCGCCCAGGGAGTCCGCCACCCAACCTTGGACGGCTGCCCAGCGAAAAAAGACGCGGAGAGTGGAGCCATATGAGCGGCGTGGCCCGCCGTGGCCCGCGTTCTCATAAAACTCTCGAACGTGCCCGTGCGTGATCCTACTGAGTTGGGTCACGCCGGCGCTCTCCAGGTATTGAGCGAACGCCGATAGCTTTTGGATGTACTTCCTTACTGTCTTCTGAGCCAGCCCGCGATGGCCTCGCACGAACTGCAGGTACAGTGTCAGAATCGGGCCGAACCACGCCGGGGTAAAAGGCGGGCAGCCAACGCGACGGCGAAAGCGCCCTTGCTCATCCGCCTCCAGAAAGATCCTGACGGAGGCCCGAAGAACGCGGGATCAGCTGGCGCTGCAACCCGCCACGCGCTGGGCTACGTACTGCCGCACAATCTCCGCGTTCGGCCCTGGCAACGGCGTGCCTGCCTTCGCGTCAAGGCTCAGAGAGAATCGCAACCACTCATGCAGATGCTGGCGTATCACCTCGCTCGCGTACTGCAGTCGCAGCAGACTGCTTGCGATAGCGTCGATACGCCGTTTGTGTTTTGACGTTCGATAGCGTTCGAGATCGTCACGGGAGAACCAGTTCGAAAACATCGTGAATTCCTTTCCTGGATTGAAACCGGGGGAGGAATTCAGCTATTTCAACAGTCGGCGTTATGGAAAGCTCGGGGCCGCAAAATAGGCTGCCCGTCGATGAGCACGCGCAACTCGCGATGCCGCTCTTACCATGACGCGGGACTCACCATAATCCTCATTATGGTGCGCGCACCATAATGAGGAGGCCCAGGTCGACTACGGCGAAGGACCGATGGTGCGCGACCCGCACAGCGGCAAGTACCGGCGCGTGCGGCTGTTCGTGCTGACCCTGGGCTGCAGCCGTAAATCGGTCCGCCTGCTGGTGTTCCGCTCCAGTTCTCAGACCTGGGCCGAGTTGCATGAAAAAGCCTTTCGCCGGCTCGGCGGCGCCACCCGAGTCGTTGTGCTCGACAATCTCCGCGAGGGTGTGCTCGCTCCGGACATTTACGATCCCACTCTAAACCCGCTGTACCGCGATGTGCTGGGTCACTACGGGGCTGTCGCCCTGCCCTGCCGAGTGCGCGATCCGGATCGAAAAGGGAAAGTCGAGAGCGGCGTCGGTCACGCCAAGAAGACGCCGCTCAAAGGCATGCGCTTTGAAAGTTTGGCGGAAGCGCAGACTTACCTGGACCACTGGGAAGAGCGTTGGGCCGACACGCGCATCCACGGCACCACCAAGCGGCAGGTTGCGGCCATGTTCGCCGAAGAGCGGCCCGCTTTGCTGCCGCTGCCCATCGAACCCTTCCGCTATTACCAGTACGGCGAGCGCACGGTGCATCTGGATGGCTGCGTGGAGGTCGAGGCGGCTTACTACGGCGCGCCGCCGGGCTGGATCGGCCGGCGCGTTCAGGTGCAGTGGGATGCGCGAAACGTTCGTTTGCTGGACCCGCGCACGGGCCAGTTACTCCGGGAGCACCTGCGCCATGCGCGCGGCGGCCATCGCATCAAAGACGAGGATCGGCCCAAACAAACCCCGCTCAGCACGCAGCAACTGCTGAGCCGCGCCGACAGAGCCGGCTCCCAGATCGGCGCACTCTGCCGAGGCATGCATCAGGCCAACGGAGAGATCGCGGTGCGTCACATTCTTGGCGTGTTATCGCTGGCGAAGAAGTACGGCGCCGCAACCGTCGATGATGCGTGTGCCGCAGCTCTGGAAGTCGGCGTCTTCCAATATCGCTTTCTGCGCCGTTATCTGGAGCGGCGGCCGCAGACGCCACTCAGCCTGCGCCAGGTCGATCCCCTGATCCGCCAACTTACTCTGTACCGCGACTTCATTCAAGACAAAACCAAGGAGAGTGAACTGTGAATCTCATCGAGTTAGAAAGAGCGTTACGACAACTCCGGCTCGGCGGCATCGCCACCGTTCTGGAAACCCGACTGCACCAGGCACAGGCCGAAGCCATGGCCCCTATCGATCTGATCTCGTGCCTGGTCGCTGATGAGCTGACCCGGCGCAGCGAGCGACTGCTTGAGCGCCGCCGCAAACAGGCTGCCTTCCGCGACTTGCAAAAGACCCTGGACAACTTCGACTTCACCTTCAATCCGAAGATGAATCGCAGTCTGGTTTTCGACTTGGCTACCTGCGCTTTTCTCGGCAAACGGGAAGACGCACTGTTCCTCGGGCCCGGTGGCACGGGTAAGTCTCATCTGGCTCAGGCCATCGGCCAAGCCGCCATCCAACAAGGCTACCGCGTGATGTATCGCGAGACGCACGTGCTGCTGGATGATCTGGCCGAGGCGGTCGCCGACGGCACCCGCAAGGAGTTTATGGAATCGCTCACCACCGTGCCGCTGCTCATCATCGACGACTTCGGCATGCGCAAACTGCCGCTGACCGCGGCCGAAGACCTGCTGGAAATCATCATGCGCCGTTACGAGCGCGCCAGCACGCTGCTGACATCGAACCGCTTATGCGGTGCACCG
>JBAVIH010000379.1:0-6490 GCA_049686695.1 Bryobacteraceae bacterium
GCGCGGCATTCGCGTGGTTCCCGAATCGAAGGAGCGCGGCCGCCTGGCCTTCGCCTTCATGGCCAACGGCATTTCGTCGGAGCGCCAGGTGGAAACCGCCGTCCGCCAGACCGCCGAACTGGTGCGGCAAACCCGCTCGAGCGGGCTCAAAGTGGTGGTGGTGGCAGGGCCCGTGGTGGTGCATACGGGCGGCGTGGAAGGCTTGTCGGCGCTGATCCGGCAGGGCTACGTGCAGGCGCTGCTGAGCGGCAATGCGCTGGGCGTTCACGACGTGGAAGCGGCTTTGTTCGGCACTTCTCTAGGCGTTCGCCTCGCCGATGGCCGCCTGGAAGAGCACGGGCACCGCAACCACATGCGCGCCATCAACGCCATCTCCCGCGCCGGCTCGGTGAGCCTGGCTGTCGAGAGCGGCCGGCTGCGCTCGGGCGTGCTGTACGAATGCGTGAAGGCGCGCGTTCCGTTCGTGCTGGCCGGCAGCCTGCGCGACGATGGCCCATTGCCCGACACCATCACCGATATGAACGCGGCTCAGGACGCTTACGCGGCCGAACTTTCGGGCGCGGGGCTGGTGCTCTGTCTCGGCTCGATGTTGCACTCGATCGCCACCGGCAACATGCTGCCGAGCTGGGTCAGAATCGTTTGCGTGGATATCAATCCCGCGGTCGCCACCAAGGTCAGCGATCGCGGCACAGGGCAGGCCGTGGGCGTGGTGGCCGATGTCGGCCTGTTCCTCGACCTGCTCTCGAGGGCTCTCGCATGAAGCGCCAATATACCGACGAACACGCGGAGGCGGGCACGCGAGCTCCGCTGCCGGAGATCGAAACCTGGCCCAACCAGTACCGCGAGCCGTACGAAATCGAAATCGCGATGCCGGAGTTTACTTCGGTGTGTCCCAAGACCGGACTGCCCGATTTCGGCAGGATCGTTTTGCGGTACGTGCCGCTGCGGCGCTGTTTGGAACTGAAATCGTACAAGATGTACCTGCTGGCGTATCGCGAGGTGGGAATTTTTCAGGAGAACGTGGTGAACCGGGTGCTGCGCGACGTAGTGCGATCGGCCGATCCGCGATCGGTTACGGTGATCGGCGAATTCGCCCCGCGCGGCGGCCTGGGCACCGTGGTAACTGCCGAGTGGAGGCGAAAGAGTGGAAAGCGCTGAGTTGATTGCCATTTTGCGCGAGGTGCGCGACCGGGTGCGCGCCGGCAACCCGGAGACCGCGGCCGGCGGCACGGATATCGCGTTGCCCGATCTGCTCGGGCTGCTGCACGCGCGCGATGCCGCGCTGGGAAAGGTGGCGGCCATCGGCGCCGTCAACCCGCGCGCCGGCGGCCCGCTCAATTGGCTGATCCAGAAATGGAAGCGCACCGTGGCGCGGATCCTCGACTGGCACGTGCGGGAGCAGGTGGAATTCAACCGCAGAGCCGTCGCCTGCGTGGACGCCGATCTCGAGGCGCTCAACGAAGTCAACCGCACGCTGGTGGAATTGGGCAATCGCCTGGCCGCCGAGCGCGGCTACCGCGAGGAACTGGACAAACGGCTCGGCGAACGAATTGCCGCCGAGCGGGGCCTCCGCGAGGAGATGGAAAAACAGCTCCGCGAACGAATTGGCGCCGATCGGGCCCGCCGCGAAGAACTGGAAAAGCAGCTCCGCCGGATAACCGACCAACAACTGGGCGAACAGATTGCCGCCGAGCGGGCGCTCCGCGAGGAACTCGACAAACGAATCGGCGAACGAATGGCCGCCGGGCAGGCCCACCGCGAAGAACTGGAAAAACAACTCCGCCGGGAAACGGACAAAGGATACGGCGATCAGATCGCCGCCGAGCGGGCGCTCCGCGAGGAACTCGACCGGCGAATCGGCGAACGAATAGCTACCGAGCAAGGCCGGCGCGAAGAACTGGAACAACAACTCCGCCGGGAGACCGATAAAGGATACGGCGATCAGGTTGCCGCCGAGCGGGCGCTCCGCGAGGAACTGGCCCGCCAACTGAGCGAACTCATCGCCGCCGGGCGCGCCCGCCAGGATGAACTGGTCCAGCGCCTGTCCGAAGAAATCGCCGTCGAGCGCGGCCAGCGCGAGGATGTGGAAAGGCAACTTCGCCGGGTCACCGACCAGGTGTTGGGCGATCAAATTGCCACCGAGCGCGCCCGCCTCGATACCGAGCAGGCCCGCCTCGACGAACTGGACAAACGCGAGCGGGAACTCAGCCAGGAGTTGTCCGACATTCGCGACCATTGGGCCCAATGGCGCGCCGGCTGGGAGCAGAAGCTGGCTACCAACGAGATCCAGTTCCTGCGCAGCGTGGCCGATCTGGACGGGGCGTTTCAGTATCGCGTCACCTTGATGGACAGCAACTATCGCGAGAGCGTGCGCTCCCAGCACAACGATTTCACTACCCGGCTGGACCAGCGCGGGATCGAGATCCAGCAGCGCCTGTGGGCCGATCTGGAGCGCGTGCGCGCCGAGTTCGACAAGATGATCCACACCGAGCTGCGCCTCATCCGCCAGCGCACCGGAACGGTGTTCCAATCGCTCTCGGCGCCGGAAACGGGCGTGGCTGTCGTGCCATCCCAAATTGCCGCTCCGCTGGCCTTCGACTACGCCCGCTTTGCCGAGTCCTTCCGCGGCAGCGAAGAGCGCGTCAGGGACGCCCAGCGGATCTACGTGGCCGATTTCAAAGGCTGCGGCAACGTGCTCGACATCGGGTGCGGGCGCGGCGAATTCCTGGAACTGATGCGCGAAGCCGGCGTGCCGGCGCGCGGCATCGATTCGAGCATCGAGTCGGTCGCAGCCTGCCGCGAAAAGGGCCTTGATGCCGAAACCGCGGACCTGTTCGATTACCTGCGCGGCCTCGACGAAGGCCAACTGGACGGCATCTTCTGTGCCCAGGTGGTGGAGCACCTTCCGCCCGAGCGCCTGCCGGAAATGATCCGCCTCGCCGCCAGCCGGCTGGATCGCCACGGTATCATGGTCATCGAAACGCCCAACCCCGAGTGTCTCGCTATCTTCTCGACTTACTTTTATCTGGACCCCACCCACTACCGCCCGGTCCCGGCGAAGTTACTGAGTTTCTATCTGAGCGAGTCCGGCATCGGCGACCTGGAAGTGCGGCGCCTGGAGCCGGCCATCGATTCGCTGCCGGCATTAGCCGACCTGCCGAGAGATTTCCGCGAGGTCTTCTTCGGCGGCCTGGATTACGCCATCATCGGCAGGAAAGTGTAATTAGGGCTGAATCGGCAGCACTACCGGAGCCGGTGGATCGGTGCCGATGTTCGCCGGGGACGACACTCCGTCTACTTCAATCGAAATCGGATAGTTACCCGCGGCCATGCCGGCGAATTGTTGCGGCACGGTGAAATTGATCTGAAATTCTCCCACCGCCACCAGCCCGGCGTAACTGGCTGGTACGGTAACGCTCCCAATGGTCACCGTCACACCGCTGACGGTCAGGGTGCTGGGAAGAACGCCTGCGGGCGCGGCAACCAGGCCCGTAGCATACATCTGGACGATGTCTCCGGGCTTGGCATTCCGAAATGACGGACCGATGGAGGGATCTCCCGCATACATCCCATCCGACCAAAACACGCACGCCGCGTAATTGTTCCCATTCGCGATGATCGGGAAAATGCCGGGAGAATGCGCCACCGCCGCGGCAGTCACCGAGTTGCTCGCGACGCCATCGTCGACGACTTGCACGGAGACCGTCCCCGAGATTCCGGTAGGCACCTGGAAATTGATTTGCGTGGGGGAGACGTAGTACAACGCCGCTGGGAGGTTGTTCACATTCACTTGCACGCCGCTCAGATTGGTGGGCAGCTTGTTGCCTAGTCCGGCAAAATCGGATGCGTCCCAGACCCGCTTCACAGTGCTCAGGCTGGCGCCCTTGACCTGCGCCCAAGACCCAGCCACCAATCCGCCGGCGATATAGGTCGCCCCGTTAGCCACCGAGCCCGCAGTCAGCGCGGGCGGAACCCAGCCAACGGCCTGCGCTTGCGTGACCGGCACCGTGAAGCCTGCGATGGAAACCGTGCCGGAGCGCGCTGGGCCGGTATTGGACGTGGCAACCAGCGTAACCGAGCCGGGGCCGGAATTGAGAGCATTACCAGCGAAAGTAATCCAAGCCGGCAGGTTCTGAACCGCCCAGGCGCACCCGGATGCGGTTTGGATGCTGGCGACCAGGGTGCTGGCGGAGGCCGTGAACGTAAGCGGGGATGGGCTGACGGTGTACGTGCAGGACGCGCCCGACGAGGGGGTCAGGAGACGAACGCGATCGTTCGAAGAATCCGCGACGTAGATATTGCCATGCGCGTCCACTGCCACGCCGGCGGCGTTAACTTCGGCACTGGTGGCCGGACCGTTGTCGCCAAGCGTTTCGCCGCCTCCGGCGATGGTGGTAATCACCCCTCCGGATACTTTGCGGACGCGGTCACTGTCCGCAATATAGAGATTGCCGGCGGAGTCCAGTGCGACGCCCTGAGCGCCGTCCAACTCGGCGCTGGTGGCCGGGCCGCCGTCGCCAAGCGTTGTGCCGCCTCCGGCGAAGGTCGTAATCACACCTCCCGATACTATTCGGACGTGGTCATAGTCCGCAATATACAGGTTGCCCGAGGAGTCCAGCGCGACGCCCCGAGGGTTGAGCAACTCGGCGCTGGTGGCCGGGCCGTTGTCGCCGCTGAAGCCGCACGTTCCATTTCCCGCCACGGTTGTCGTTCCTGATGCGTTGGAGACCTCACGGATGCGGCAGTGATCCGTGTCGGCGATGTACACGCTGGCGGCGGAGTCCACGGCGACCCCGGCAGGATTATCGTACACACCGTAGAAGCCGGCGCACCCATCGCCCACCGAGTCTGTTTCGTGCCCGCACCCAGACCCGGGGCCTACTCTTTGGTTGATCACCCCGTTGGAGACCTCGCGGATTGCCTGATTCCCCGTGTCGGCGATGTACAGGTTGCCGGCGGGGACCACGAAGACGCCCTGGGGGTTGCGCAGCTCGGCGCTGGTGGCAGGGTTGCCGTTGCCGCTGTAGCCTGGACTCCCGTTCCCCGCCACCGTCGTGATCACCCCGCTCGAAACCTCGCGGATGCGATTATTGTTCGTGTCGGCGATGTACAGGTTTCCCGCGGAATCCAGGGCAACGCCCGCGGGCAGGTCCAGTTGGGCGTTGGTGGCCGGGCCGTTGTCCCCGCCAAAACCCGTTCCGTTTCCGGCGATGGTGGCGATCACGGCGTTAGAGACTTTGCGGATGCGCTCGTAATCCACGATGTAAAGGTTGCCGGCGGAGTCCACTGCAACGCCTGTGGGCCCATCCAACCCGGCGCTGGTAGCCGGGCCGTTGTCGCCGCTGACGCCGTATGTTCCGTTTCCCGCCACCGTGGTGATCACCCCGTTTGAGACTTTGCGGATGCGGCCATTAACTGAGTCGGCGATATACAGGTTGCCGGCGGAATCCACCGCCACGCCCCAAGGCATGTACAACTTGGCGCTGGTGGCAGTGACGTTGTCGCCGTTGTAGCCCGCCGTCCCGGTCCCCGCCACCGTGGCGATGACCCCGTTGGAGACCTTGCGGACGCGATTGTTACCGAAATCCGCGATGTAGAGATTGCCAGCGGAGTCCACGGCGACGCCCTGAGGGCTGTTCAACGCGGCGCTGGTGGCCGGGCACCCGTCGCCCACCGTGTCGGTCTGCTGCGTGCACCCGGTCCCGCCGCCCGCTACGGTCGTGATCACCCCGTTGGAGACCTTGCGGATGACGCCACTACTGTAACTAACGTCGCCGACCAAAAGGTCGCCAGCGGAATCCACCGCAACACTTGTGGGGACAAGTTGGGCGCTGGTGGCCGGGCCGTTGTCCCCGCTGAAGTTCGACCCCCCATTTCCCGCGACCGTGGTGATGACCCCGTTGGAGACCTTGCGGACGCGATTGTTACCCCCATCGACAATGTACAGGTTGCCGGCGGTGTCCACGGCGACGCCGTATGGCTGGGCCAGTTGGGCGCTGGCGGCCGGGCCGTTGTCCCCGCTGAAACCGGCGGTCCCGTTTCCCGCGGCCACAGTCAGCTCGCCCGATGTGGCGCCCAGCCGAAGCACGAGGTTGTAGTTGGGTGCAACGATGAAGACATTGCCGCTGGAGTCTACAGCCACTCCTTGAGCGGTGCCGATACTGGCCGAAGTGCCCTGAACGTTCACCGGCAGAACGCCTCCGGCAATTGTATTGATGGTGTACGTCTGGCCAAACGCGGAACAGGCGACGGCCAGGATCAGCAAGCAGCGAAGCACTCGCACGTCATTCCTCCCGAAAGCCGGCCCAATCTTAGCACATAGCAAATTCGAAAGCGCACGGGGATACGCAAAGCGAGTAACACCAGGTTTCGGGATTCGAAGTTGGATAACTAACCCAGCTTCCGCAGTTCGAGTAGCCGCGCGACTTCTTTGAGGCCTCTTTGAGGGGCGTTGCCGGCGGGAACAAGCGGGCGGTCTTTTGTTTCCATC
>JBAVIH010000380.1:0-3394 GCA_049686695.1 Bryobacteraceae bacterium
GGCGAAATCACGACCAATCGCTTGAGCCGGGGCGGATGGTCTGGAAGTTCGCGCTTCTCGCCAGCTTCCCAGAACCGAATGTCCTCCACTCGGATGCCGCGAGGGGCCGTCCATTGGAGACGGCTGAATTCGCGGCCGATGCCCCCCTCTTTGAGCCTGTCCAGGCCGGCGCGACGCGCCAGCGACTCGGCGAGAATACTGAGCCCCTCGATGGGTCGTCCCCCTGAGTTGGTACTCACCAGCAGGAGGCCGAGTTCCCAAGCCACGGACCTCGTCAGGTTTCGGCTGCCAAGCCACACCCGCCAAGAAGACGAGCCATCCTCTCTGAGGTAGCGAACGAGAGCAATCTTGGGGTGCCACGAAGTGCTCTCGTCCGCACCCACTTCTCGGACAAACCGGTCCATCAAGTTGAGGATCAACAGATTGCGGAACGGCGCCAGAATGCGGCCCCGCTGGCAGAGTACCCGGATTCTTCCATTCAGTCGCTCAAACGCATTCGCGAAATCGACCTTGCTGCCCGACCCCCGATCGTCATCGAGGCCCGCGAGCGCGAGCAGAGACGCCGCCACAACGACGAGGTCGGCAGAATACGTCGCCAGTACCGCGGCATCGACGACTTCGCCAGGTTCCGGCCGAAGTGCCTGCAGAAAAGGAAAACTTCGCCAGTGCCTGCTTTCAGTCATGATCTTCCAGGTCCATCAGCATGCGTTTCACATTGCCCCAGCGATAGTGCAGCGGCTCCGCCAGAGGGTGTTTCTCGTTGTCCCACTCGGCTCGTCGTTGCCTGCCCAAAGGGGTGGGCGCCAGACGAGCCCTGTTGCCCTTGCGCTTCTGCTCCATCGAAGCGTAAAGGTCTAGTAGCGCTTTCGGATCGTCTGCACGGCTCAGCCATGCCTGAGTCTGTTCAAGTACTTTGACGAAAAGAGCCGGCAGACCAGGAGCGTCCTCGTGTACAGCGTGGATCTCGACATCCAGTGCCTCCTGTCGATATCGGTCGATCACTCCCGGCATGCTGGATCGGTGTTTGGCAGAAGTCGACAACCCGTCGCGCTCGTCACGAAGAGCCTCGACCAACGCGGCATAAACAGCGCGACCGATGGCGGATAGCGATGCGGCGCGACGCGCTCGATCCATCGCCGCCTTATCTGCTGCGTCTGCGGCGCCGCAGACCGCCTTTTGCCAGGGTGCATTGGCCGTGCGAACACGACCTGGATCCTCGGCCAGGCGAGCCAAGAGAGATGGATCTTGGCCGCCTGACCTACGGGTTGTGAGTAGCTGCTTCTTCAGGAAGGAGGCTTCGCCCGACAGAAGACGGAACGTGATCGGCTCCCCCTGGGTTCGCCATCCACTGGGAGGCGTCGGCAACGTCGCAAAAAGGCTGTGGGCTTCCTCGATAGGAACGCCGTCATCATCCTGAACGTGTGCTCGCCGCCAGTCGATCGCCAGCATCCGGTGGATGGAGGCGCGCGACGGCGACGACCCGTCATCCAGCCTCCGCAATAGTCCCCAATTGTTCAGGGCCGACCAGTACACCATCGTGGCCGGTTGCGAACTGGCCCTCCGCTGGGGATACACCCTCCTGCCGATGACACCGTCGGTTTCCCCGGCGTTGAGCAACCTGCCGGTCAGCCGCACCTCTTCTTCGAGGACGAGCTTTTCAATTGACTGCTGCCGCCGCCGCTGATGATCCAGCGCAGCGACCTTCTGGTATATCCAGGGTACAAACAGAGCGTAGCGGAGGCGCGTTTGCTGAACCGAAGTTCCGGGGAAGAATCGATCGGCATACGCCTGATGGAGAAAGAGGAATCCGATTTCGTCGCGGACGCCCCGCACGTCCTCTCGCAACTGAGCTTCCGCCCGGCGAATGGCTTCCGGGGAAAGCAGTGTCCATCCAAATACCGGCTCCAAGACGTTCTACCCCAGTCCCAGCGCCAGGATTGCTGCGCGCGTGGGCGAATCGTAGAACTGCCACTGGATCGCCGTAAGCACGGCGTCCGGCACGTCCGCGACGTCGCGTTTGTTCTCGCTGGGTATCAGGATGCGCTTGGCGCCTGATTCCACGGCGAGTTGCATCCGTTCGGGAAGCGCGTTCACCTTCAGCAGCATGCCTTGGACGCTCATCTCGCCTAGAACAACCGTTCGATCGAGGACGGATTTGCCGAGGATGGACGAGACCATCGACAGGAAGAAGGCGACCGCGGTCTCCGCGCCCTCCTTCGCCTGGTTCAAGTTGATCGCCTGAATCGTGAAATCGTAGCTCTTCAAGTCTCGATCGATACCCAGGTTATTCAAATTCGCCTTGAGGTGTGCGTCGGCCGTCTTGATGGCTTCCTTCATCTTGGTGGACAGGTTCCCGAGCGGGATGATGCGGCCGGAACCGGGGTTCATCTGGGATTGGAGCAGGAAAAGTGCCAGACGCCGATCAGCGACGTCGGTACCGATCGTGTACACACTCCCCGGCGGCAGATTGCCTTCCGCGATCACCGTCCCGCCGCCCATCTCCGGGACGGAAACGAAGGTCTCCTGGCCTGACTCTTTGTCGACGAAGGAGAAGCTGGTGTCCCAATACTCCAGACCGCCCATCTTCTTCAACTGCTCTTTCACCCGCCGCCGCATCTCCATCGCGTAGGCCAGATATTCCTGGAGTTCTTCGTGCGATACCTGGCCATCCGGGTGCAATAACTTCACCAGTCCAGAGACGATCTTTCGGACGGCCTTCTGGTCCCGTCCACCGAGATGAGCGCCGAACCGGAAGAAACGTTCTGCGTAATCTGCGTAGCTGCGCTTCCGTAGTTCCTTAAACACTTCCGCCAGGTAATCGGTCACCAAGCCGAAGTGGTTTGTGTAAACGTCGTCGCGCGTTTTCTGGAATTCCCACCCGGGGATGTATGCGTGGATCCGGTCGTAGAACGCCGTGTCCATCTCCTTGGGCATCGGATAGAAAAGGTTCGAGGTGCGGACGATCGTTTCAATGTCCCCGTCGAGGTTGCCGACAAAGACGACCGACCCTTCGGCGGTAATGATGTCCCGACCGCGGCTGAACACGCCATCCTCCATGTAGCCCTTCATGATGTTCAAGCCGGTCTTGTCGGTGAAGCGTATGCCGGCGGCCTCGTCAAACGCGACGACGTCCCACAGGCAAACCAGGCCGCGCTGCCCGCTCGCCAAGTTCACGAACATCTGCGCCGTGGTTGTCTGTCCACCCGAAATCAGGTGGCAGTACGGGCTCATCTGCTGGTAGACAAAGCTCTTGCCGGTGCCGCGCGGACCCAGCTCCACCGAGTTGAAGTTCTTCTCGACGAACGGCAGCAACCGGAGCATGTAATGCAGCTTCCGGCGCTGCGTAAAGTAAGGGTGGCTGGGCTCGTAGCCCATGGATCGCATGAGCAGGTCC
>JBAVIH010000381.1:0-7253 GCA_049686695.1 Bryobacteraceae bacterium
CATCGGTAGCGTAGCGCGGCTGGGTGAACGGCTCGCCGGTGACCGCCAGTATCCGCCGCGCCCCCGCGGCAGCGGCCAGGCCGGCGGCAGGCTCGACCGCGCCGCCCACCAGTCCCACGGTCAACTCGCCTTCCAGCGCGAGCGCGGCGGTGAGAGCCTCCAGGGCCGGCTTGGCCAGCGTGCCATCGGCTTCGGTATGGGCCAAAAGCAGAATCGATTCCATGTTATTCCTCCCGAATCCAGGCGACGATCTCGCGCGCGATCTCTTCCGGCGGCAGGTTCTTTTCGATGCGCGTCTCGCGCTGCTGTTTGGGCAGGCTCACCGAAGCGAAACGCAGGCCGGCATCCGCCGCGGTGGCCGCCTTGGCGCGCTGCAACGCCGGCATGATGGTCTTCATGTTGGCCATGCCCACCTGCGGGTTGTTGCGCGGCTCGGGCAGGAAGCCGGTGGCCCAGCCCAGCGCCGCGGGCGGCGCCGTGCACACCGAAACCTGGTGACGGCCGCCTTCGATGCGCTCCAGCACCTCGAAGCTGCCGTCCTCGCGCACGGCGATCCGGTCCACGCCCTGAAACTGTTCGGTGATGCCGAGCCGCTCGGCCGTCATCTGGATGGTGGACCCGGCGCCGCGTGACGCCGATTCCCACCCGCCGAACAGCAGCAGGCGCGATTTGTCGAGCCCCGGAATGGCTTCTATGGCCCCGGCCAGCGCCGCCGCAGTGGCAAAGGAATCGGCAAAGCCTGAGGCCGGGCCATCCAAAGCCACCAGCTCGAACGGAACCTTCTGCGCCACCGTCATCATCACCTGTTGCAGCTTGGCCTTGGGGCCCATGCTGACCAGCCAGACCTTGCTGCCCGGCTGCTTCAGCGCCAGGTGCGCGGCTTCATAAAGCGCGTGCGCGGCCCACGGGTCGAGCACCGCCGGCAACATCATTTCGTTCTTGAGAGCGGGCCCGGCCGGACCGGTCACCGGCTCCAGCGTTTGCAGCGGGTCCGGCACGATGCTTCCACAAACTACGATTTGAAACGTTTTTGACATGTTCTAGATTCCTGTTGTGGGCAAGCTAAGGCATGCCCCACCAACGCCGGTTTGCGCAAGACTGCCGCATCAGTTTTCAGCCGAATGAAAGCCGCCGGCGCCGGCGCGGAATTCGATGTTGCCGCGCTGCGGGTCGTCTTCGAGCGAGGTGCCGCAGTTCCACAGGCAGCCGCCGCAATGCACGCATTTTTCGCGGTCGAACGCCGGCATCCCGTCCCCGCCCAGCGTGATGGCCTGGCCCGAGCACATCTCGATGCACAGCTTGGCGGCGCAGCGCGCGCAGAAATCGGGATAGACGAAATGCACGTGGTCGGCGAATCCGCCCGGCGCCGCCACCTTGCCGCCCATCAGCAGCGCGTCCTGGTGAGACACCAGCAACTGGCCGTCGCACGGAATCGCGGGCCAGCCGCAGCGTTCCATCAAAGCGTCGTGACATGCGACGCCCCGGTTGCGGCATTCGGCGACGATCCGTTCCAGTTCCTCGGCCGGAATCTTGTCCCGGTAATATTCTTTCGGCTCGGGCAGAAGCTGCGGCTCGCCATCCAGCGTGACCTTGCCCTGGGTGAACCCGGCCAGCGCCATCCCGATCATGCCGGTGATGACGCCGTTGTGGAAGCCGTCGCGCGCCTTTTCCGCGATGCGCCCTTCCTCTTCCACCCAGCTCGCCCGGCGCCGAGCCACGTACGTCCGCTCCAGGTTTTCGCGGTTGAGCGGCAATTTCTGTTTCAGCAGCTCCACCACCGCTTCGGCCAGTTGCGCACCGGTGGTCCAGGCCTCGTCCACGCCGGAGCCGGTGAGCACGTTGGTGCTTCCCGAACCCTCGCCGATCCGCGCATAGCCTTCGCCCACCAGAAACGGCTCGCCGCGCCGGCCCGATTCCTGGAGCGATTTGGCGCCCCAGCTCCGCAGCCGGCCGCCCTTCAAATGCCGCCAAAGGTACGGGTGCAGCATGTAATGCTGCAGATAGCGGTAGACCGTGCGCATCGGGCTGTGGAACCACGACGGCACGAAAATGCCGACCGTGGCCACATGGTCCGGCAGCACATAGAGGAAGCCGAAGATCTCCGGCTCGGGGTAACCGAACGTGTGGATCACGGTGCCCGCCGCCAATTCGGATTCCGGCGGCAGGTCCACCACCATCTTCATGCCCAGCGCCCATTCGCGTTGGTGATGTCCGGCGGGCAGTCCGAAATGCTTGTCCAACTGGCGGCCCACCGCGCCCACCGGCCCATCGCCCACTACCGTCAGCGCGGCGCGTATATCCATCCCCGGCATGTAGCCGGCATCGGGCCGGCCCTCGCGGTCCACGCCCTGGTCGAGCAGGCGCACGCCGCACACCCGCTCGCCCGCGTCATCGAGCAGCGCCTCCGCCACCGGCATCCCGGGCCACACCTGCACCGTTCCCGACGCCATCAACTCATTGCCGACATACTGCAAGAACTGGCCCAGCGAGAACACCCAGCCGCCGTGCTTTTCGAGGAACGGCGGCGAATACGGCAATTCGAAGGCGTGCTCGCGATCCATGTGGACCGTGCGAACCATCGCGTCCGCCGCACGCATGGCGGCCGAGCGGCGGCTGGCGCCCACCGGGTCGAGCAGGTAAACCACTTTCTCCGCCGTCACCGGAGTCGCCATCGGAATCTCGCCGAGCTTCGCGTCCGGCAAAGAGGTGCGGATGCCGCGGGCGCGCGTCACCACGCCGGAAACCGTGAAGCCGATGCCGTCGGCGCGCTCGTAGCACACCACTTGCAGCGGCATGCCGGGCGCGGACGGGCTCTCGATGGCGGGCGTGCCATCCGGGTTGAGGAGGTGCTGCGAGATGGTCGCGAGGAAACCGGCCGTCGCCGGGCCGAATCCGGCGCAGACGATGTCGGTCTCCATGCTCAGCCGCTCGATGGCCGGTTCGCTCATGCGGGGTAGTCCAGCGCTTCCGGAATCATCACCTTAGTCAGCGCTTCGGCGGCGCGATCCTTGGCGAGCTGCGAGCCGGTCAGGCAGCCGTCCATCCGCACACGGAGGCGCGAGAACTGGTCGAGCCCATCGAATCGCACGCACGGGCCGGCTTTGGCCGGGTGAGTCCCTTCGATCTCGATCACATCGGTGTAGCCGCGCGCCAGCGACGCAATCCCCGGGATCAGGGCCTCCATCGCCTCCAGGTCGTCGGCCTGGTAACACGAGGCGCAGCCTTCCGTATCCCACGCGGGATGGCGGTTGTACCCATGTACCAGCTCGGCGCAGATGCGGCCCACTTCGCCGGCGGCGCGCGCCGCCTGCACGTGGCACAGGTCGGTGAGGAAAGCCGTCAACCCCGGCAGGCCTTCGGCCAGCGTGGGATTCTCCGGCCCCTTCTTTTCGAGCTCGATCAAATCGAGGATCTGGAAGCGCGACGCCAGCAGCCAGCACAGCGCATCGGCCAGCGGGAAGGTCACACCCTGGCGCGCGCCCTGGTACAGCTTCTCGCCATCGGCATCGCCCACGCGGCGCAGGTGGCCGAGCGTCCACAGCCACATCTGCATGGCGGTAGCCAGCGCGCAGGCGCCGGTGCCGGGCCGGTCGTTGGCGATCACCCGCATCTCGCGGATCCACTCGCGGAACTGGGTCAGGAACAGCTCGTCCGCCATGGTCAGGCTGAGCTGGCGGCGCTGCACCGCCTCCGGCCCCTCGTAGGTGGCTTCGAGCTGCGAGTCCATCCACTTGTGCCCCAGGAATCCGGGGCAATCCTCGGTGATGCCGTAGCCGCCCATCAGGCTCACCGCCTCGCGCATCATCTGCGCGCCGTGGCCGGTGTTCCATAGCTTGCAGGCCGGGCAAAGCACGTTGGCGACGCTATCGAGCACGGCGTATTCGATGACCACATCGCCGGCCAGCTCGGGCCGCTTGCCGGCCAGGAATTCGATCGAGTCCTTGGAGATCTGCCGGCGGCTCTTCAGCACCGCGCTGCCGGTCAAGCCGCGTTGCTCCAGCACCTCTTCGCGGCGCCGTTCCAGCGGATCCAGTTGATCGAATACCCGCGCCGCTTCGAACCCCAGCGCCGCGCTGGCCTCTCCGGTGGCCCACACATCCACCAGGCGGTGTACGGCATCTTCCTTCAATTGCAGACCAAGCTCATAGCGCGGCGATCCGGGCGTGGCGATGGAGCCGCCGCGGAACCGGTTGCGGTGGTATCGAATTACCGGTTCTACCGCCGAGAGCAGTTTGGCCGACGTCATGATCGCTACCGTGACGCGCGTGCGGCGGAAAACCGCCTCGATGACTTCGCCGTGGCTGTAGCGCGGCACGATCACGCCGTCCTTCACCGCGTACCCGCCGACGATGCGGCTGGCCGGCACGGTCATGCTGAAAATCGGGTCGCAGGTGGAGGAGAGCTGGTGCACTAGCTTGCGGGTGGGCGTGCCGCGGTCGAACAGGCCTGGGTCGTTCTCTTCCAGGATCACCATGCAGCTACCCTTGATGCGCGGGTCGTCGGAATCCACCGCCGCCGTGACGAAGTTGGCGAAGCCCATGTTGGTGATGAAGCGGCCGCGCTTGTCCACCTGCAACATCGGCTCTTCGCCCTCTTTCCATTCCGCGATTTTGACCTTGCCGCCCAGAATGCCGGTCTCGACGCCGACGTAAGGAATCGGTTCGGTGAGGCAGAAAGCGCCGCGCCAGGGCTTGCGGTCCTCGCCGGGTTGCGGCGGAGCGCACCGGCTCATGTAGTAGGCGCGCTGTTCGTCGGTGCCCCGCTCGTGAATCGGCGAAAGCGCCAGGAATCCCGCCAGGCTGCCGGTGGCCGCGCCCGCATCCACCCAGGCCAACTCGAATGCCGTCAGCGCCAGCGCCAGGTTCTTGGGACCTTCGATGAAGCCGCCCTGCGCCGGGTCCAGGCCCGCGCCAGTGACGCCGGATTCGTCGAACGCCTGCAACAGTGCCGCCTTCTCCGGCGTCCATTCGTGGGTGTTGCGCCCGCCTGCCGCTACCAGACGGGCGACCGGGCCGCGGGCTACTGCCCGGGTGGATTGCACCAGCATCTGCAAATCGTAGCGATCCGCGAAGCGCCACAAGATCTGCCGGACATCGTCGCCCGGCAAGGCGCGCAAATACTCTTTTTGAACTCCGGCAGCGACTGACAATTGTTGCCGTCCTTTCCCTCAGCCCGGCTCTGGGCCAAATCACGCAAGCCAGGCACGAAATCGACTGAAACCTACTGATTCTGCAATCAGATTGCCAGGGTGGCAACAGTGAGAGATATCAATAGGCTGTACAGAATATCAACATATTATCAGGTTTCTATATGCTGAAATTCACCCTGGTGGGGTGGCGAAGGGCGTTCGCTAGCGAACGCTCTTGCCGTCTACCATCAGAATGCCTTTGGTTTGATTGCCGCCTCTCATGGTCATGCCCATCGCCGCGATTGGCCTCTCTGAACCAAAGGGACGGAACTCCAACCCCCATTGGTCCCAGGGGTCGTCAAGGATGTCAGGTGTGTCGGATCCGGCGTGTCCCAGAACAATTCGACCCTGCCACCGCTCGTCTCCCATGCCGAGCGCTGGCTTATCCATCCAGCCGAGTCCCATGTCGATTCGCGGCTTGCCGTCGCGTCCGTTCATGGCCAGAAAAGGTTGCCCCTCCGTCGAAACGCCGATGTCGAGGCCGATGGGGCCGCCTTTTGATAAGAAACAAAGATGCACCTGATGTTTTTCAGAGTCGACTTCCCAGCGAGCCACGGGCTTGCCCGCTGTGTCCACGAGCTCGAACCTCGAGGCGCGCAACACCGCTGGAGGGAGCGCCTTCACCCGTACCTGGAGAGCCAACATGCCACCAAGGAAACCGGCCACGCACGCAGCCACAATGACCAGTAGATTCGTGAGTTTCATTCGGTTCTCCGTCAACTCCAGTTAGACGCCACGCCGTCGGCAAAAGTGCCGGGACGTCAGGCTGAGCAGCCCGAGTCGGCGGTCAGTACTAACATATATGTTATTATCGAATTGTGCTCGACGTTCGGGAATACCTCGACACCGCCGGCCGAAGCCCCTTTACGAAATGGCTGCGTGCACTCAACGTTCAAGCCGCGGCTAAAGTAGCAACGGCGCTGGAACGTATTGCGGAGGGTAATCTTTCCAAGGTCAAGACGGTCGGTAATGGCGTTCTCGAGCACAAGGTTAATTTTGGGCCCGGCTACCGCATTTACTTCGGGCGGGACGGCGATCGGCTGGTGATTTTGCTCGCCGGCGGCACGAAGAAGCGCCAGCAGGAAGACATCCGCCAGGCGAAGGCGAATTGGGAAGACTACAGGAACAGGAAGACTCAGGAAAAAACACGATGCCACTGACCAAGGATTTTCGCGAAACGATCCGCGAACGCGCCCAACGGGAACCGCGATTCCGCAAGGCGTTGCTTCGGGAAGCAATCGAACTCATGCTTTCCGGCGACGAGAAGACGGGCCGCGCGATCCTGCGCAACTATATCAATGCCACAGTCGGCTTTCGGCAACTGGAAGAGGCGACATCCATTCCGGCCACCAGCCTCATGCGGATGTTTGGGCCAAATGGCAACCCTTCGGCCAAGAACCTGTTTGGCGTACTCGCCCATCTTCAGGCGCAGGAGGGCGTGGACTTCGAGATCCGTCCCCGGCGCAGTTGATACTCGCTCGCGGCCTGTCCGGCAGGCAGGACAAAACCACCTCACATCACCATCAGAACCAGGCGCGAGGGATGCTGGCGGTCGTGGTAGACGGTCTGGTTGGCTTTCAGCAGGCGGGTTTCGCTGGCGATGGCGGCGCCGGTGTTGGGATTGCGGTCGAAGCGGGGGAAGTTGCTGCTCGAAATCTCCACCCGGATGCGATGGCCCTTGAGAAACAGGTTGCTGGCGAGCCCGGCATCGACCGTGATTTGGTACACGTCGCCAGGCCGCACCGGTTCGGGCCGCTCGAGCGACTTGCGGTAGCGCATCCGCAGAATGCCGTCGGTCAGGTTGCGCGCGTAGCCATCGGGGAAAACGTCCACCAGTTTGGCGGTGAAATCCGTGTCGCGCTGGTTTGTGGCAACCCAGAGCACCGCTTTCACCGGTCCCACCACTTCCAGATCCTGCTCGAGCGGACGCGTCGAGAAGACCAGCACGTCGCGGCGCTGCTCCACCGGGCGCTGGTCCATCGGACCCCAGGGGAAAACGCGCGGGTTGCAACACACCGCGCCGCCGCGGGTGGGCACCGGGTCGCGCGGATCGAAGGTAAAGCGA
>JBAVIH010000382.1:0-8557 GCA_049686695.1 Bryobacteraceae bacterium
CTATGCAGGGGCCGACCTCGCCGGCGCCGCCAGCGCCTTGGCCAGCGCCAGCCGCTCGACGTAAGCGCGCGGGCTCTCGCCGGAAAGCGGCGCCTCATCCACCTCCACCGGGCGCACGACGAATGGAATGCCGGCCTGGCGCAGAATTTCACTCCGGCGCGGCGACTGCGAGGCAAGCACGAGCATAGGCAGATTCTGGCGCGGGGTAGTGAGTGACAAGCGAGCGCCAGGACCTCTACTATAACGTGAGAGGGAGCGCGTATGAAAAGACGCAGCATGCTGGCGGGGCTGGCCGCCGCCGGACTGGACCTGGAGGCGCAGACGAATTCTCCGCGACCGGAATCGCTTTATATTCCCAAGCCGCAGCTCGTCGAGGACCGCAAGCTGCTGCTCGACTTCATGGACGAGTTTTCCTTCGTCGATCTGGTGACGGCGGAGCCTTCCATTCGCATCACTCACATTCCGGTTGTGCTCGACCGCGACGGCGGCAAGAACGGCGCAATCTACGGGCACATATCGCGCCAGAATCCGCAGACCGAGGCTATCCTCGCGGGGCGGCGAGCGGTAATTGTTTTCCACGGGCCGCACTCCTACATCTCGCCGACCTGGTACTCGAAACCGGAAGTCGTGCCGACGTGGAACTTCGCCGCCGTCCATGCTACCGGAACACTGAAGGCCGTAACGGCCGAGAACGCCATGCGCGATTTGCTGGGGAAGTTGGTCCGCAAGTTCGAGGAGCCGACATCGCCGTACGATCTGGCCAAGCTTCCCCAGAGCTACACGTCCGGGCTGATCGCGGGCATTCTAGGCTTCGAGCTGGAGATCGAATTGCTCGAGGGCAAGTTCAAACTGGGGCAGGAACGCAGCGAAGCCGACAAAGAGGGCATTCTCAAGCATCTGAGAACCGCGCACCCGGAGCCGTCGCTCTACGACTTCACCGCCAGTTTCTATGCGCGGCCGAAGAGCCAGTAGGCAACGTTCGGCACTCGACTACAATAACGTTTAGGCCGCGCATGCCGCAGACACAAACGCAGACTTCCAGACCAGGGTTGCTTCGTCAACTCGGCTTTTTCAGCGCCACCGCGCTTGTGATTTCCAACATGGTGGGCACCGGTATCTTCGCCACCACCGGTTTCATGGCGGGCGACCTGGGCAGCGCGGGGCTGATCATCGCCTGCTGGACGGCCGGAGCGCTGTTCGCCTTCGCCGGCGCGCTCAGCTACTCGGAGTTGGGCGTCAACTTTCCCAGCTCCGGCGGCGAGTACGTCTACCTGACGCACGCATTTGGCCCGGAATGGGGATTCATGACCGGCTGGGTTTCCTTCTTCGCCGGTTTTTCGGCGCCGATTGCGGTGACGGCGCTGGCGTTCACGGAATACCTCAGTCATTTCTTCCCGGCCCTGGAGCAATCCCACACGCCGATCGTGATCGGCTCGGGAATTCTCTCGCTGCACCTGGGACCGGCCCAGGCGGTGGCGTGCGGCCTGATCGTGGTTCTCACCATTCTCAACTGCCTGGGAGTGGGGCTCACCGCCAAGGTGCAGAATTCGCTCACAGTCACCAAGATTTGCGTGATTGTCGGATTCGTGGTGCTGGGCCTTGCGTTCGGCACGGGAAGCTGGAGCCACTTTTCGCAGCACGTGGTGCGCACGTCCACCGCCTCGCTGCCGGCGCAGTTTGCCATCAGCCTGCTGTGGGTGATGTTCGGATATAGCGGCTGGAACGCGGCGACTTACGTGGCCGAGGAAGTGCACCGGCCGGAGCGCACGCTGCCGGCGGCCCTGGCGGCGGGCAGCGCGCTGGTAGCCGTGCTGTACCTCGGGCTGAACGTGGTCTACATCTATTCGACACCGCTCGAGCAGATGAAAGGCGTGATCAAGGTGGGCGCGCTGGCGGCGTCGAATTTGTTCGGTCCGGGCATCGCGGGTGTGTTTTCGGCGCTGATGGCGCTCTCGATCGTCGCCACGGTGAATGCCGAGCTGACCATCGGGCCGCGCGTGTACTATGCCATGGCCAAGAACCGCGCGTTCTTTTCGGCGGCCGGCAAGGTTCACCCGCGGTTTCACACGCCGGTATTCGCCATCCTCAGCCAGGGTCTGTGCGCGATGCTGATGACGCTGACCTCGTTTCGCGATCTGCTGACCTACATCGGCATGAGCCTGACCATCTTCACCGTGCTTTCGGTCGCCGCGCTGATGGTCTTCCGGCGGCAGCGTCCCGGATGGCAGCGGCTGCGGGCGATCGATTTCGCCTACCCGCTGCTGCCGGTTTCGTATATCCTGGTAGGCGCCGCCATGGTGATCTTCGGAATTAAAGAAGCGACCGTTGCATCGCTCACCGCGTTCGCCACCGTGGGCGTGGGCGCGCTGGTGTACCGCTTCGCCCTCCGGCCGCGGCCGCAAGGATGAGCCCCGCCGGCGTGGTTTCGACCGAGCGGCCCACGCGGGTCCGCTATTGGGTGATCGTCTTCGCCGTTACGCTGGCGATCATCACCTACATCGATCGCGTCTCCATTTCCTACGCGGCGCTGTTCATCCGCCACGACCTGGGTCTTTCCCAGTCGCAGATGGGCTGGGCTTTCGGCGCCTTCGGGCTGGCATACGCCCTGTTCGAAATGCCGGGCGGGTACCTCGGCGACCGCATCGGCCCGCGCAACGTGCTGCTGCGCATCGTGCTGTGGTGGTCGTTTTTCACCGCGGCCACCGGGCGGGCGTGGAATCTGGCGTCCATCACCACCACGCAGTTCCTCTTCGGCGCCGGCGAAGCGGGTTGCTTTCCCAACCTGACGAAAGCCTTCACCACCTGGCTGCCGGCTCGCGAAAAAGTGCGCGCGCAAGGAATCATGTGGCTGAGCGCGCGCTGGGGCGGCGCCTTCACACCGCCGCTGGTGGCGATGGTGATGGGGTTCGTGGGATGGCGCAACGCGTTCGCGCTGTTCGGCATGGTGGGCGTGGTCTGGGCGGTGCTGTTCCACCGCTGGTATCGCAACGATCCGCGGGACAACCCGCGGTTGAACGACGCCGAACGCCGCCTGCTGAGCCAGAGCGCGGCGCTGGCCACCGGCCACGGCGACGTTCCCTGGGGCAGGCTGGTGCGTTCGCGTCAGGTGTGGATGCTGTGCTGGCAGTATTTTTCGCTCTGCTACGGCTGGTATTTCTACATCACCTGGCTGCCCACCTATCTGCGCGACGCGCGCCATGTGCAATTCTCGGCGACAGCATGGCTGGGCATCCTGCCGCTGTTCTTCGGCGGCTTTGGCAATCTCGCGTCGGTGGCGGCGTTGGGCTGGCTGCGGCGGCGCAATGTCGGCGTGACGCGGGCGCGCCGCATCATGACCACCCTCGGATTCGCGGGCGCCGCCTCGTTCCTTGTGTTCTCGACCACGCGGACGGCCGCGTTGCCGGCCATGCTGGCCATCGCCATGGCGAGTTTCTGCAACGACCTCATCATGCCGTGCGCGTGGGGCGCGGCGATGGACGTCGGCGGCAAGTTCGCCGGAACGGTTTCCGGCGCCATGAACATGTGGGGGAATTTCGCCGGCGCCCTGGCGCCCGTCGTCATCGGCTACTTACTACGCTGGACGCACAGCAACTGGAATCTGACGTTCTACGTTTCGGCCGGCGTGTACCTGACCGGCATCTTATTTTGGATGCTGCTCGATCCGGTGACGCCGTTGGAGCGGTAGAGGCATCGCGCATCGTTGAAAATCACGCCCGCGCCGCGGGAAGAAAAGCCGGGATGACTCGTGGCTCAGCCGGCTGGACGACCTTACCGGGCGGCCATCCGGGCGCGCAGGCGGCGGGCCCGCTCCGGCGCGCGCAACTGGCGCAGGGCTTTGGCTTCGATCTGGCGAATCCGCTCGCGCGTGACGTCGAACTCCTGGCCGATCTCTTCAAGCGTGTGCTCCCGCTCGCAGCCAATTCCGAACCGCATGCGAATCACTTTCTCCTCTTTCGGGGAAAGCGTCTTCAGAATGCCGGCCGTTTCGTCGCGAACATTGGTTTCGATCACCGCATCCACCGGCGACCCCACCCAGCGGTCTTCGATCAGATCGCCTAGCGCCGATTCGCCGTCGCGGCCCACCGGCGTTTCGAGCGAAACCGGATCGCGGGAAATGGTCTTCAGCTTCTGCACCTTTTCCACGGGAATTTCCATCCGCCGACCAATTTCGTCATTTGTAGGAGTTCGGCCCAGTTCCTTCTCGAGCTCTCGGGTGGCGCGCAGAAACTTGTTCATGCTCTCGTTCATGTGCACCGGAATGCGAATCGTACGGGACTGGTCGGCGATGGCGCGCGTGATGGCCTGCCGGATCCACCAGGTGGCGTAAGTCGAGAACTTGTAGCCGCGCCGGTACTCGAATTTGTCGGCCGCGCGCATCAGGCCGATGTTGCCCTCCTGAATCAGGTCGAGGAGGTGTAACCCACGATTTACGTATTTCTTAGCGACCGAAACCACCAGCCGGAGGTTGGCTTCGACCAGGTCCTTTTTGGCCCGCTCGGCTTCGGCTTCGCCGTGGCGGATTACGGTCAGGGTATGGCGTAGTTCGGGCAGCGAGGCGCCGGCGGCCGCTTCGCGCTTGCGGATCTCGCGCTTCAACTCCCGCAGCCTGGCCTGCAGCAGCGGACTGTTGCGCGCCTCGAGTTTCTTGATTTCGCCGTCCAGGTGGCTGATTTCCTCCACCGCCCGCTCGATTTCGCGTGAAAAGTCTTTCCACCGGTTGCCCCGGAACGGGCAGCGCCGGATCGCCAGCGAGGTTTCCACTTTGGCCCGATTGAACTTGCCTATCAATCGTTTACGCGGCTTCTTGTTGGCCACCGGGGTGGCTTCGACTTTTTCTTCGAGCAACTGCTGTTTCTTGTGGAGTACGATCACGTCCCCGAACAGCTTGGAGGCATCCGCCCGCACCTTCAGATCCGCGGGGGACCCTTCTTCCACATCGCCCAGGTCGGCAACCGACTCCAGTTCGATGGTGCCCTTCTTCAACGCTTCGGCCATGTCCAGGGCCACGCGCTGCACCACGGCCGAACGGCTAATTGCCTTCTGCATCCGTAGTTTGCCGCGTTCCATGCGGCGCGCCAGGTCCACTTCGCCTTCGCGTGTCAGCAGCGGAACCGCTCCCATCTCCCGCAGATACACGCGCACCGGATCGTCCGTGTAAATGGACTCTTCCACCGGCGGTTGATGCAGAAAGTCGGTCTCGTGCGCAGCTTCCGCGTCGAAGAACTTGGCGTCCTCTTCGAAGTTCAAGCCCAGACTTTCAGGATTCTCGGCGAGAAAATGATCTTCAAAACGGTCCACTAAGAGTCACCTCCCCAAAGGCACGTGCAAACGCACGCAAGTTATGGGAAATAGGATATTTTTTGAAATACGCTCGAATTGCGGGTTGTCCCCCGGCCACGTCGCGCAACTGTAAGGCACAGGGCGGATCTTCCAATAAATCATACCACCGTTCCCCAATAAAGTTAAGCTCTATTTTATAAGGATGTCTTGAAACTGATAAGGTTACACAAGATTTGCCGCCCGTCACCGCTCACGGCATCTTCTGCCGCATCAGGTTCTTGAGCTCGTTAAAAAACGCCTCCTCGTCCTGAAAGTCCCGGTAAACCGACGCAAATCGTACATAGGCTATCTTGTCGAGCTCCCGGAGCCCTTCCATCAGGAATTCTCCTATTTCTGTAGTTGATATCTCCCGGTCCGGTGAATCGCTGACCTTCGCTTCCACCCGGTTCACCAGATCGGAGAGCTTCGCCATACTAATAGGACGTTTCTCGCAAGCCTTCAGTAGCCCGCCCAAGACTTTTTGACGGTCGAACTTCTCGCGCCGGCCGTCCTTCTTGATCGCCATGTAGGGAACTTCATCGATGCGCTCGTAGGTAGTGAATCGCCGCTCACACGCAAGGCACTCGCGCCGGCGGCGTATCGCGCCGCCCTCCTTGCTCTCTCTGGAATCCACCACCCTGTCATGCAAGTGACTGCAAAAAGGGCACTTCATTGTTCGCGTCCCATCCGGCGCAAGCTGCGCCAGTCCAGTCCTTCCTTAACCCCGACTATCAACCCAACCGGCACTATTACTACAAAGCTAAGAATCCACAGCGCGATGGCGAATGAAGTCGCCGGTTCCAGGCGCACCCGGAACAGTTCGGTCAAAACCACCACCGCCACTACTTGCAAGCCGCCTCCGATCCCGGGAATCTGCACGGCCGCTCCAAACGAAACGAATCCCACGAAAATCAGGACATCCACCACGGAGAAATGCAAAACCGCGTCGAACGAACGGGCCAGGCACCAGTAGGACGCTGCGATCAGCGTCCACTCCAGCACGGAGTACAGGAAAATCGCCAATAGGGCGGCATCGCTGCGGATCGATTCCACTCCCTGGACCAACCCCACCAGCAGCTTTTCGGCGCGCGCGAAGTAACGTTCCGGCCAAAAGCGGATGGCGTGGGTGAGGTACCGGCGGACCGGTTCGGCGAAACGGCGCATGGCAAACAACAGCACCAGCAGTCCCAGGCAGGACAAGGCTACAAAACGCCCACCGGCTGCCAGCACCCAGGCGATCCGGGGCCCCACGTGTACGCCGGTCGAGGTGATCCGCATCAACGCGAAGGCGAACAAGAGAAGCGCCATCAGCAGATCGAAGATCCGCTCCAGCAGCCACGCCGCCAGTTGGGAAGGAAACGGGACCTTCTCCTTGACCGCGATCAGGTACGGCCGCACGAACTCGCCGGCACGGCCGAACAAGGTGATGGCGGTGAATCCGATCACGGTCGCCGCGAGCAGGTTGCGTATCGAGGGGTCCGGTTTGAGCGGTTTCAGGAACACCGCCCAGCGCAAGGCCCGGACATAATACGCGCCGGCGGCAGGAACCAGGCAAGCGGCAATCCAGATCCAGTCCAGGCCGGCCACCGCCGCGGCCGCCATGCGCCAATCGAATTCCCGCGGGGAGAATCGCCATGCCAGACCAACTCCCACGGCGGCCATAGCCAGGCCGGCCGCGGCCCATTTCCACCAGCGGTGCTGAATCTCGCCTCCTCAGAAGAGCGGCGACCGCGTCTCCGGAGCGGGGAGCCGAGCGCCTGTACAAGTATCTCAAAAGAACCGGAATACCGGAAAAGATTGAACCTGACGCGAAAAAACCTCGTTTCTTCATGTGAAGGAATGGAGCGATGGCAACCGCGACGCTAGCCTTGGGAGTCTTCCAGAATTCGCCAACCGGCCCCGAAGCCCTCGGCCGCCTGGCAGGTACGCGAAGCGGCCATGTGGTAGAACGAATCTTGGACCAGGACTCCTCTCTTGTTTCGCGGTGCCTGCGCGGCGACGAATCGGCGTGGGAGGATCTCGTCCGCCTGCACAGCCGCCGGGTCTACGGATTGTGCTATCGCTTCACCAACAGCGGCTCGGAGTCTCAGGATCTAACCCAGGAAGTTTTCCTGCGCGTTTTCCGCACGCTGCATTCGTTCCGCGCGGCGGAAGGCTCGTTCGGCACCTGGCTGGCGCGGCTCACGCGGAATCTTTTGATCGATCATTACCGGCGCACGCGGCAGGACCGGGTGACGGATTCGCTCGACGATCAACTCCCCGGCGTCGGGGATCGAAACGCCCCGAGCGCGTCTCGCGCGGACCAGGCCGTGGCCGGCCGCGAGGCTAGCGAGATTTTGCAGGCCGCGTTGCAGAAACTGTCGCCCGACCTGCGCGAGGCCGTCATCCTGCGCGACCTGCAGGAAATGGAGTACCGGGAGATCGCCCAGGTGCTGGCGATACCCGAAGGCACCGTGAAGTCGAGAATCAACCGCGGCCGTGCCGAACTGGCGCGGCTGCTGCGCAAGCAGAAGCTGATCGTATGACCTGCGCCGAACTGGACATCCTGCTCTGCGATTACGTGGATGGAACGCTCGACGCGGCCGCCCGGGCCGCGGTGGAACGCCACCTGGCCGAATGCCCGGCGTGCGCCGAGATGGCCCGCGATTCCGCCGCCGCCGTCCGCTTCGTCGGGCGCGCCGCCGATGTCGAGCCGCCGGCCGAACTGGTGAATCGTATCCTTTTCGCCGCGCCCTGGCGACAGGCTCCGAAATCGAAGCCGCGCAAGTGGCTGGCCGGCTTGCTCAGCCCCATCCTGCAACCGCGCTACGTGATGGGCTTCGCGATGACCATCGTTTGCTTTTCGATGCTGCGCTCGGTGATTCCGGTGCGCAGCATCCGGCCCGACGACCTGCGTCCCGCCAAGATCTGGGCTGGCCTCGAGACCCGCGTGGAATATGCCTGGGGACGCGTCGAGAAGTTTTACGACAATCTGAAAGTGGTTTATCGGATTCAAGCCACGCTGCGGGATTGGCAACAGCGGGAAGACGAGCGGGAGCCCGCGGCCCCGATCGACAAACCCGTATTCAACGACGAGCGGAAGCTGCCGGTTGTCTCCGCTCCGCCGGCTGGGGAAACACAAGGCGGGACAACTCCCGCCCAGCGACCGGAAACATCACACTGAGGGAAATGCCATGAACTGTCAAAATCATCCGGACGTAGCGGCAATCGCTTATTGCCGAACCTGCGGCAAGCCGGT
>JBAVIH010000383.1:0-2327 GCA_049686695.1 Bryobacteraceae bacterium
GCCCAGTTTGGTCGGGAACATGCCGCTCGCGTTCAACTGGTAGTTCACCGGGTTGGCCGGGCCGTAGCCATATCCGACGCCGTAGATCGCTAGTATTTCTCCCGGCGAAACCGCTCCGCCCTGATAGCCGGCGGCGTTCACCACGCCCGTCGTCTTCAACACCGGCGCCGGCGCGGGCGTCTGCAATGCGGTTAGCAGCGCGTTGAACGCCGGGGTGGGCTGATAGTTGAAATCGAACGGCAGCGCCGCACCATACCCGGGGAAGGTGCTCGGAATCCACGAATCGTTGTAGGAGACGCCCCAAACTTGAAACGCGGTGCAGTTGGGCTGCTGCAGGCACACCGTCAGGATGTTCTGGTATGTCTGCGCCTGTTGCAGCAGTTCCGCCGGCGTGGTCGCCAGCCCGCTCGAATTCACGGGCAGCCGCACGTCCATTTCCGTGATGTGCACCTGGATGCCCAGCGCCGCCAGTTGTTGCATGTTCTCGGCCAGGCCGACCGTGCCCGGAGAACCGCCGAGTTCGAGGTGCATTTCGAAGCCCACGCCATTGATGGGCACGCCGCGGTTCACAAAATCCTGCACCATGGCCAGAACCGCGTTGAACTTGGCGCCCGGTCCCTCGATGTTGTAATCGTTGTAAAACAGCAGCGCGTTGGGATCGGCTGCGTGCGCCCAGCGGAACGCCTGCTCGATATACCCGGTGTCGGTGGGGTCTCCGCTGCCTGTGCCGATCCCGATGCCGGGCTGGTTATACCAAATGGAATTCCCCAGCGTAGTCGGCGTCGAATCGCTGAAGGCTTCGTTCACCACGTCCCACGCGAATACCTCGCCGGCGTAATGCGTCACCTCGGTGTTGATGTGTTTTTGGAGCAACGCCGCCATCTGCGCCGGCGTGGCGGTCGCCGCATAGCCGCCGGTTCCGTTCGGCAGTTGCAGCCAACCCGGCAACTGACTATGCCAGCAAAGGTTATGGCCCCGCACGCGCATCCCGTTGGCTTGCGCGAATGCAACCAGTTCGTCGCCGGGCTGGAAGTTGAACGTGGTTTGGGTGGGCTGCGTCACGTCCCACTTCATGGCGTTGCCCGGCTCCAGCATGTCGTATTGGGTGGAGAGAATCCTGACGTAATTCTGGTTCGTCGTGAGCGGATCGGTCTCGCCGTACTCGTCGGCGGACGCTGCCGCGCCGATCGGAATCCCCCGCGCTGCCGCCGCCTGGCGGAGCGTCTGCGCGGGCAGCGGCGCCGCAACCGCCAGCAAAACGGCCATCCAGGCGGCCAGCCTCCGTACGTCCTTCAGTGTTCCCGTCGAGTTCCTCATAGCAAGTCCGAAACTATTTTATGATAACCGGCGCGTCCCGCCCGTTTCGCCTCCGAATTGGTTTAATCTATCAGTTTGTCCCCCCCAAAAGGATAATTCATGACTCCTCACCTCGCATTCGCCGTCACCAGCAGCCGGCTTACCTCAATCGACTGGCTGGTCATATTGGCCTACTTCGGCATTCTTCTGGGTGTGGCCACCTGGGTGGTCCGCAAAGGAAAGGACTCCGCAACCGATTACTTCCTGGCCGGACGCAATCTCGGCTGGTGGGTGATCGGCGCTTCGATTTTTGCGTCCAACATCGGTTCGGAACATGTGGTGGGTCTGGCCGGCTCCGGCGCCACCAGCGGCGTCGCCATGGCGCACTACGAATTGCACGCCTGGTGCCTGCTCCTGCTGGGATGGGTTTTTGTGCCGTTCTACATGCGGTCGAAAGTTTTCACCATGCCGGAGTTTCTCGAGCGGCGCTTCAGTGTCAAGTCGCGATACGTGCTCTCGGTCGTCTCCATTGTCACCTTCATCGTCTCCAAGATCGCGGTCGGCATCTTCGCCGGCGGAGTGGTCTTCAGCACTCTCTTTCCCGAGGTGCAAATACATGTGGCCGGCCTGGATATCGACAGCTTCTGGATCGGCTCGGTGCTGGTGATTCTTCTCACCGGCCTGTACACCATGCTGGGCGGCATGCGCGCGGTGGCGTATAACGACGCGGTGCAGGTGGTGGTCCTCATCTGCGGTTCTGCCCTGCTCACGGTCTACGGCGTGGTCAAGCTGGGCGGCTGGAGCGAACTGCGCCACATTTGCGGCTCGGACATGTTCAACCTCTGGAAGCCGCTGATCCCGGCCGGCCAGACGGGCACCTGGTCTCCCATTATCGTCAGGAGCGCCGGGCGCATCGTCAAGCAGGCGTGGTATTTCAACGACAACTTCCCCTGGCTCGGCATGCTCTTCTGCGCACCCATCATCGGCATGTGGTACTGGTGCACGGATCAATACATCGTGCAGCGCGCGCT
>JBAVIH010000384.1:0-27794 GCA_049686695.1 Bryobacteraceae bacterium
GAGCTTAACAGAGCGCAGTATCCAAATCGGGGGGGGGTGGGCGTGCGATCGGCCGTGAGGATACTCACCCGCAAGCGGGCGTTGGCAGGCGGAAGCGCCTGTCGCGCTTACTCGATCACCTCTTCCACCGCAGCCGGCAGCGGACCCGTCATGTCGCGGAGTTTCTCGAACAGCCTGTCATAAAGTACCGCGTAGTTTTCGAGCGCCGCATCGCGGCTGCGCGCCTCCGCGAACGTGCGCCGCATATGACGCACCGCCACCAGCAGTAGCTTCAGTTCGTCGTCGCTGAATCCGAGCGCTTTCGCCATCCAATACTCCCCAGCAGAATCCAAAGCCCGCCGCCGGCGAGCGCCAGCACGCTGGCCGCGCGCGCCAGCCGCATTTCGGTTCCGCCGTCGTAAACCAGGTCCACCGCGCACGCGCCGTCGCAGCGCGGCTCCAACACAATCTGCCCCAGCTTGTCGCCCCAGATGCGCCGCGGCGCGCCGTTCACGCTGGCGTGCCAGCCTTCGTCGAAGGTCACCTGCACCGAGAGCAGGTGCTCCGGCCGCAAGCTGCCGGTGATGCGCGCCGCGTCGACGCCGGTCCAGTGGAAATCGGCCGGCGGGAGCGTGGGATCTTCGAGCGCCGCGAGATAGGTCCGCGCCGCCTTCAGTTCGTACGCTGCCGGCGCCGCGGTCACCAGGTCGCCCGCGCGCACGGCGTGCGCGAGCGAGGTGGAACCACGGGGCACCGCGTAGATTACTTCGGTGTCGTCGCGCCACAGCACGGGAAGCGTGTGAAGTTTCTCGGGATGGGCGTACGGGTGATAGACCTCGCGGGTCTGTGCGTCGCCGCCCACGATGGCATCCACGCCGTAGGCCTTTAGCCAGCCCAGCCCGACCTCCAGCGAGTCTCCGGCGTATACCTGATAGATGATGTGCTGCAACAGGGCATTGCGCATGCCGTTGTCGAAGCCGCCATTCAACATCGGCGTGTCGCTGAAGGCGTTCATCCAGAAACCGATCGTTCCCGGCGCGAAGACGCGCCTGCCGGGCAGGTGCTCGCCCAGCCAACGCGAAACGCGGTATTCGGCGGTGGTTTGGATATCGACGGGCTTCTCCATGCCGCGCGCGCGATGGAGTTGGAATGCCCAAACCGGCACAGCGGCTAGCGCCAGCGCGCCAAACACGATCGCCGCCGCGCGCTCCGGCAATCGCTCGAAAACCGGACCGGCAGCCATCGCCACCGCCATCCAGAAAGCGAGATCCATCTCCAGGTGGTAGCGCTGCGGCTGCGGCAGCAGCGAAAAATGCCACCAGTAAGCCGTCAGCGCGATGAAACCCGTGGCATAGACAAACAGAATTCCGAATCGCGCCGGGGCGTCCAACTGGAAGCGCCCCATCGCCCAGGCCAGCGCCGGAAACCCGGCGGCAAAAGTGGCCACGATCACCAGGTGGGTGGGGCCGGATTCGAACCTGCCGCCCACCAGCGGAGCGTTGGCGCGGATGGTGGCGACGATGGAAGGCGCCACGAACGGCAGCGCGATCAGGTACGCATAGCACGCCAGGGCGGCGGCGGTGAGCCACTGCCTCGCCGGGCGCGACTCGAAACCGGCAAACAGATACGCGCCCGCGCCCAGCGCTAGGGCGAAGGCGCCGATCCAGTTGCTCAGCACGGTCGCCGCCAGCGCCAGCCCTGCCAGCACGTAATAGACCGGCCGCCGTTTGGTCAGGGCCACGTGCAACAGCGCGATGGCCAGCGGCAGAAACATCAGCGAGGTAAGATGCGGCCCTTCGCCATAGGGCAGCAGAGTCGTCAATCGCCGCGGCCCGAACCAGCCGCCGCTATCGGCGCGGAGTTCGCGCACCAGAAAGCAGCTCGGCGAAATCAGCGAATAGCCGAGCCCGGCCAGCCATGCCGGCACCCGCCCCGCGCCCATCCGCCATGCGGCCCAGAACACTGTCACTGGACCCAGGGCGTACACCACGGCGGTCACCACGTGATGCGCCAGGGCCGGCGAAATGCGCGCCCCGGCGGCGACCCCTGCCACCACGAAGTGCAGCAGCGGCGGATACGTGTCCGGGTAGGGGATGCCTCCGTACCACAGCGGAAACCAGGTGAGATGCGGAAAGTGGACGATAATGTAGCGCGCCAGCCCGACGTAGGCGGCTTCAATCGACCCCATGTACTGGGTGTACGGAATGCGAAACAACCGCCATACCAGGCCGGCATTCAGACAGAACAGCGCCAAAGCGGCCGCCGCTGTCTTGGAAACCTCGCGGAAACGGGGCACTGCCTTCGATTATAAACGTCCACCGAGGGCGCCCCGACTGAGGACCGGGCACGCGAGAGCCCGTAGCGCCGGCGGTCTTGCCGCCGGCATCTCGGGTCTTATGGGCGCTTGACCGCAACCACTCTTCGTAGCTTAGCCAGGGGCTTCGCCTCGGGCCGTTCGCGTTGGTCTTAATCTTAGAGTCTGTCGAAGAATACTCGAAACAACCGATTGCCGACGCGCGGCTCCGTAAGCGTCGCGGAACCTGTGAAGGTTCTGCGGAGCCACTCGCCGTCTGGGAGTGGTCGGGCGTGTTCTTCAACAGACCTCTAAGCGACCTCATGAACCGCGCGGCGCTGTCGCCCAGGCGGAGCCAACCCATCGAGTGGGGCTGCGCCGAAAACCGAGCCGCCGTTGAAGATGCCGAAGGTATCCTGGATTTAGGCTAGGCGAGAGCGCCGGCTCGAAAGCCTCCTCCGTTCGATCTCACGTTGCCGGCGGCGGAATTCCCACGCTGGTTTCGCCCCATCCGGAGGGGCATTGGATTCTGATTTTCAGCTCGCGGGCCTCCTGGGACAGGGTCTGATAGCTGATTTCGAAGCGCGCGTTGAGATTGAGATAGGCTTCCTCGATGCGAGCGATGATTTGCTCGGAGGCGGCTGCATACGTGTAGCTGATACGGGTCTTGTTGCGGAGGTCCTCGAGCGCGGGATTGTGGACGGACGAGATGACCTGGACCAGGCCGAGGGCGGCGCCTACGGTGGCCACCAGACCGGGCCCGGCGACGCCCCGGACCTTTTCGGCGGCGAATACGATGACGTGGCGTTTGCCGCGCGCCAGATTGGATTCGGCCCGCAGGGCGCGCCAGAGGGCCTGCCACATATCGGCGCAGTCGGCACGTGGGCTCAGGCGGCGGAAGGCATCGGTCAGAGCCTCCTGATTGGGGGTGAAGGATATCCCGTCGTTGGCGTGGGAGGCAGGGGCGGTCTCGGCCGCCCCGCCGGCAGGCATCCAGGGCAGGTATGCCCACGAATCCGAAAGCCGTTTTCCGGCCAGGCATGCCAGCGCACCGGTCACCCAGGGAGGTTCTTGCGCCTCGCCGCCGCGGGGGAACAGGAAAACCACGGACATGGGCGGCGGGCTGGGGCGAACGGTCACGCGGTAGTTCAGCACCGGTTGCCCATCCTCGGAGAGCACGAAGTGAATGGGGCGCAGCGCGGCCGGCGCGGCGCCGGCGGCGCCCACCGAAACTTGCAGGCGTCGCGTCTGTTTCGGCCCGTCGGCCGAGGCGGCGGACATGGTCTCGAGCATCAGGCTGGAGAGGCGCCAGGGCTGCCCCGTGACCGCCTGCGCCAAGGCTGCCTTAATCTGCGCCACCGACCGCAAGGCCCGCGACCGCACCATCGGATGCGGATCGCGCAGCAACTGCGCCACCGGGTCGCGAAACCGCGAATCCCGTGTCTCTCCCATCACCCAAGCGGCAGTGGCGCGAAAGATCGCCTCAGGATGAGCGGCCAGTTTGATGGTTTCGGCGAGGGACAGGGATTCGCCCATCGCATAGAGCCCGCAGAGAGCGTTGCCCACTACGCGGTTATTAGTATCGTGTAGGGAGGCTAGCATCAAATCGCGCGCTTCCTCGGTTTCCACCCCCCACAACCCCTCGATCGCATTGGCGCGCAGGCGGGGATCCGCGTCGCCCATGCGGCTTTGCGCCCACGTGGCGCTGCGGTTGCTTCGCCCCATGATGAGCGCGGCCTTGGAGCGCAATCCGGCGTCCGTCGAGTGCAGCAGGCGGGCCAGGGAAGGCAGGATGCGGGTGCCATCCGAGACGCGGGCCAGAATGTCCAGCAGGCGCGAGGCATTGGCGGCCAGCAGCGGGCGCGTGCCGGCTGTCACACCCTCGGCGAGGTGCCGGGCCAGGCCGATTTCCGCCATCGGGTCGATCTGCATCGCCACGCGGACGATCGCCGCCGCCTGTTCGACGCGCAGAGACTCTTCGCACAACAGGGGCTCCAACAAATCGTTGGCCACCAGCAAGGCCACCAGGAAGCGCAGGCCGCGGGACTGTTCCTGGGCACGCAGCGCTTCGAGCGCGCCGCGACAAAAGAGGTCGCGATCGTTCCAGAGCAGTTCTTCGATCAGCCGCTGATTTCCGGTCGCACCCGCCGACAGGTTCGACACCAGGGCCGCGAAACCCGCGGGCGTGATGGTCCCTGCATTCCCGCTGCTGGTCGCATTTGGCGGCACATTCAATAAATCGGTCAGTGTCCCTAAAACTTTAGAGTGTTTATCCGATCCTCGTAGCCCATGCGTACGTAACTTGATTGGATCTTTTCTACCGCAGTCGCGTATATTCAAACGTATGAACGTGATTCGCCGCGTAATTCTTATTGCATTTGCAGCACTTGCGGGTTTTGGCCAGACCGCACCGCCGCCGCAGTTCGAGGTGGCTTCGATCCGGCCGGCGCCTCCCTTCACTCCCGGGCAGGTTAGTCTGGGCCTGCGTATCGATGGCTCGCAGGTCAGCCTTCGCCAGTTCGCCCTAAAGGATTCCATCGCCATCGCATTCAACCTGAAACAGTACCAGGTCGTGGGGCCGGATTGGTTGGCAACCGAAAGGTTTGACATCGTCGCCAAGTTGCCGGAGGGCGCCCCCCGCGACCAGGTGCGGGCCATGTTACAGGCTCTGTTCCTCGACCGGTTTCAGATGAAAACGCACCATGAAACGAGAGACTTTTCCGTCTATGCGCTGGTGGTCGCCAAGAGCGGGCTCAAAATGAAAGAAGTGCCGCCCGATCCCACCACCGATCCGCCCGACGGCGAGCAAAAGAGCAACAGGGGCGCCGTCAACGTCTCGGTCAGCGGCGGACGCGGCGGCGTCGTGGCCAATTATGGCAATGGGTCGTACGTCACGCTGGGGGACAACCGTATCGAAGCCAAGAAAATGCAGATGAACTATGTGGCCGATATGCTGGCGCGGTTCGAGGACAAGCCGCTTGTGGACATGACCGAACTGCAAGGCAAGTACGATTTCACGCTCATCTTTGCCGAGGAGGACTATCGCGCCATGATGATCCGGGCGGCCATCTCGTCCGGCATGGCCCTGCCACCCGAAGCCATCCAGGCCATGCAGAGCGCGTCCGGCGATTCGCTCTTCAGCGCTTTACAGGCCGTCGGGCTCAAGCTGGAATCGCGCAAGGCGCCGCTGGACG
Organism: Bryobacteraceae bacterium; assembly: GCA_049686695.1. Taxonomy (GTDB): domain Bacteria; phylum Acidobacteriota; class Terriglobia; order Bryobacterales; family Bryobacteraceae; genus Bog-375. The sequence goes on from JBAVIH010000384.1 coordinate 5,467, forward strand.
TCCTGGTGATCGATCACGCCGAAAAGACCCCGACTGAGAACTGACGCAGGCATCGAGAACCTGCCCGGAGGAAACCCGCATGCCGGAAAGAAAAGTCGTAATCCTGGATGGTTCCGGATCTGCCGATACGGACCTGTCGCCAATTCTTGACGTGCTGTCTCACGTGCTCCAGGCGGACGGCGCTCGAATCGAGACGTTTCCCCTGCGCAACATGAAACTCGCCCACTGTCTCGGTTGCTTTGATTGCTGGGTCAAGACACCCGGCGTGTGCGTGGAAGCGGATGACGGCCGCGAGATCGCCAAGGCCATTGTCCGGAGCGATGTAACGGTCCTCTTCACCCCGGTGACTTTCGGCGGTTACTCGCCGGAGCTGAAGAAGATGGTGGACCGGTTCATTCAGCTTATTTCTCCTTTCTTCGCGATGGACCATGGAGAGGTTCACCACCCGCCGCGCTATGCGCATCGGCCCCGGCTCCTGGTGGTGGGAGTCCAGCGCCATCCCGACCCGCATGAGGCGCATATCTTCAAGACTCTCGCCGGGCGCGGCGCGATCAATTTGCATCCCCCCAGCTACGCCGCCGAGGTAGTTCTCGCGACCGAAGGCGCCGATGCGCTGCGCGCGCGCTTCGAATCGCTTTTGACCAGGTCCGACGAGCTGCCTTTCGGCGATGCGGCCGCGTCGCTGATGCCCGCGCCGGTTGTCCCCGAAACAGCCGTGGAACCGGTAGGCGCGCGACGGGCTTTGCTCATCGTGGGCAGCCCCAAAACCAGCGAGCCCAGCACCTCGGCGGCGCTGGGAGGCCACCTGTTGGATCGCCTCAAGGAGCGGAGTTGGGAGACCGAATCGCTGACCCTTCGGGCCAGCCTGAACCGCCCGGAGGGCGAGCGCGAACTGCTTTCGTCGGTGGAACGCGCCGGGCTGATCCTCTTGGTCTTTCCCCTGTACGCCGATTCCTTGCCCTATCTCGTGACCAGGGCCCTGGCGGTGATTGCCGCCCACCGGCGGGCAGGTTGCGAGGCGTCCTCGCAGCGTCTGGTGGGCGTCGTCAACAGCGGCTTTCCCGAGACGCACCAGAATGCGGTGGCGTTAGCCATCTGCCGCGAGTTCGCCGCTCAAAGCGGCTTCACGTGGGCCGGCGGTCTTGCCATAGGCGGAGGAGGGATGATCGGCGGCCAGCCTCTCACCGGGGAGAAACGCTCGGGCCCGCCCGTCCGGCATGTGATTGCAGCCTTGGAGATGACCGCCGCAGCTTTGGCCCAGGGACTGCCGGTACCGGCCGAGGCTGCCAGCATGATCGCGAAGACCGGCATTCCCTTCCCGGTTATGCGTTGGCTCTATACATGGATGGGCGGCAAGGGCTTCGAGAAACTGGCGGCCAGGAACGGCGTCGGCAAGGATCGGTTGCTTGCCCAGCCCTACGCGGCGTGAGGCGATGTGTGTGTGACAGACTCTTTCGTCTGTCAGCCTCTCACCGCCGCCGCCGTGGCGCGCCCTGCGGTCTGCTCCGCAGGCCGGTCCAGTTCTCCGCCAGCACGATCGAGTTGGCGGGGTTCTTGGGATCGTACCGCACCCACACCGGGCCGCTCAACGACTCCTCGGCCGGGAAGAACTCGCGGATCGACGACACATCCTGCGACGCCGTGTACTCCACGCCGCGGATGGCGTACGAGTAAACCACCATCTCGCCGCACACGTCCACCAGCGAGGCGTCGCCCACTTTGCCGCGTGCAGCCAGCGTGGCGCGGCGTTGCCTTTCGCGCTCCTCGGGAGTGATGCGCGAGTTCTTCCATGCCCGGTACCCGGCCAGCGCCCCCAGCGCCAGCAGAACTCCGGCCAAAACGAGCACGACGGCTCCAACCGGAAACGGGAAAAACGGGGCGCCATGCATGGCTTCGCGCTTATCCGCCCGCCGGAGCCGGCTGAAACGCCTTGTTCCAATCCTTCAGGAACTGCTCCAATCCCTTGTCGGTCAGCGGATGGTTGAACAGCATATCCAGAACCTTGAATGGCATGGTGGCGATGTGCGAGCCCGCCAGCGCCGCCTGGGACACGTGGGTGGGCGACCGCAGCGAGGCCGCCAGAATCTGCGTCTTGTAGCCGTAGTTCCGGTAGATCTGCACGATGTCGCGAATCAGGTCCATGCCCGTCCAACTGATGTCGTCAATCCGCCCCACGAACGGGCTGACGATATAGGCTCCTGCTTTGGCGGCGATCAAGGCCTGGTTGGCCGAAAAGCAGAGCGTCACATTGACGCGGATGCCCTCCGAGGCCAGCGCCTTGGTGGCCACGATGCCGTCCCGCGTCAGCGGGCACTTGACAACCACGTTGCGGTGAATCTTGACCAGTTCCTTGCCTTCGCGGATCATCTCCGGCGAGGTGGTCGCCACCACCTCCGCGCTGATATCGCCGTCGACAATCCCGCAGATCTCGCGGATGTGCTCCTCGAGCGGTTTTCCCTCTTTGGCGATCAGCGAAGGATTGGTGGTGACGCCATCGACGATTCCCCAGGCCGCTCCCTTCCGCAGCTCATCCAGGTTCGCCGTGTCGAGAAAGAACTTCATCTTCGTGGCCCTCCAGTTCAACCTCAGTTTACCAAGGCGGCGCGGGGCAGTCGGTGCGCCGCCGGCGTCCATCGTTCAGCCCGGCTAAATCCAGGATTCAGTCTCTTGCCCTTGACAGTCGCGCGCGCCGGATCATAACGTGGAAAACTGCCGCCTTGCCGGCAATCATCGCAAACGAGGTTCATGAAAAAGCATGGGTCAATCCCTGAGTATTCCGAAGGAGGGAGCGCTGGACCTGGTTTCGCTCGGCGCTTTGGTGCACCGCCTCGATCCGGGCGTCATTCCGTTTCGTAAGGCCGTCGAGTGCCGCATTCACGTCAGCGGCGGCGAATTCAACGTGGCGGCCAACCTGGCCGACTGTTTTCGCCTCAATACCGCCATCGTCACCGCCATGGCCGATTATCCGATCGGCGACCTGATCGCCGAACGTGTGCGCGCCATGGGCGTCAAGCCTTTTTACAAGCACTTCGCCCACGATGGCGTCACCGGCCCCAACATGGCCACCGTTTTCAGCGACCGCGGCTTCGGGGCGCGCGCCCCGGTGGTCTTCTATAACCGCTGCAACGAGGCGGCGGGGCGCCTGAAGACCGGCGATTTCAACTGGAGCGAGATCTTTGCGGGCGGCGTGCGCTGGTTTCATTCCGGCGGCATCTTCGCCGCTCTTTCCCCCACCACCGCCGAGGTTGTGATCGAAGGCATGCAGGCGGCCAAGGCGGCCGGAGCCATCGTCAGCTTCGACCTCAACTATCGGCAGAAGCTCTGGAATATCTCGGGCGGTGAAGCGCGCGCCGCCGAAGTGCTGGGCCGCATCGTCAAGAATGTCGACGTGCTGGTCGGCAACGAGGAGGATTTGCAGAAAGGTCTTGGCATTGCCGGGCCCGAAGTGGCTGCCAAATCCAAGCTGGATCCTTCGGCGTTTGTTGGTATGATCGAGCAGGCGGTGGCCAAGCATCCGCAAATTCAGGTGGTGGCGACCACCCTCCGCGAGGTTCACTCCACCAACCGGCACAGTTGGAGCGCGGTGGCCTGGGTCAATGGCGAGGTTTACAATGCGCCCGTGGCCGAGCTGGATGTCTACGACCGGGTGGGCGGCGGCGATGGCTTTGCCGCCGGCTTCTTCTATGGCCTGCTCAGCGGCGCCGAACCGGCCGAGGCCGTCAAGCTGGGCTGGGCCCACGGCGCGCTGCTGACCACCTTCCCCGGCGATACCACCATGGCCAGCGTCGACCAGGTCCGCGCCTTCGCCAAGGGCGGCTCCGCCAGAATTCAACGCTAGCCGGTTTTTTCAGTAACGCCGGTCTTTGCCGAGACGCAAGCCACCGGCGGCAAGACGGCCGGCGCTACACGCCCGCCTTAGATCGTCATCGCGCCGAAGCCGCCGTCAACCCGCACGATGCTGCCGGTGACAAACGAGGATGCCTTGTCGGAAGCCAGATAGATGGCCGCTCCGACCAGCTCCGAGGGCGCCCCGTAACGGCGCATCGGCGTGTGGTTCATGATGGATGCCACGCGCTCTTCGGTGAGCAGCTTGCGGTTCTGCTCCGCCGGAAAGAAACCCGGCTGAATGGCGTTCACCCGCACGCGCGATTCGGCAAATTCGCGCGCCAGGAACTTGGTGATCTGATTGACTCCGCCCTTTGCCACCGAGTAAGTGAACACCTTCGACAGTGGAGGGTCGGACGACGCCGAAGAAATATTGATGATCGATCCGCCCTTGCCAGCGTCCACCATGGCCTTGCCGAACACCTGGCAAGCCAGAAACACGCTGCGCAGATCCACGTCGAGGATGCGCTGCCATTCGGCTTCCTCGATTTCGAAGAAGGGCGTGCCCGAATTAATCCCCGCCGCGTTCAAGAGAATGTCCACCCCGCCGAAATTGGCGAGGGTGGCTTCGAGAACGCGTTGGATGTCCGCCTTCCGCGTGACATCGGCCTGGCACGCCAGCGCTTTGCTCCCCAGGCTGCGGATCGCTTCGACCTGGCGTTTCGCGGCCTCTTCGTTCAGGTCCGCGATCACCACATTCGCGCCCGCACCGGCCAATCCCATGGCCATCTCACCGGCCAGCACTCCTCCTCCGCCGACCACCACCGCGGTCTTCCCCGCCAGCGAAAAAAGGTCTTCAATCAGCGTGTTCCCTTCAGCACCGCTCATGGCTTATAACAGTGACTCCCAGCACTCTGTCGATCGAATTCCACCATTCGAGAATATATCAGCATACGGGGCTTCCGGGCAAGAATTCGGCGGCGCTGTGTGGTACCTTCGCCTTCGGAGCGCCAGCCATCTTCGTGGGCCACGTGTTCGGAGCCTCATGCCGGCCGGCCAGGGAACGGCTCTAACGCGCCGCTTGGGCTTCAAAAAGTAGTTATGCCAAGACTTGTCTTGATAACAGCCTCTTCACCGGAAATGCGGGGGGCGAGAAGGGCGCGGGTTCTCAACTTTCAGCAGATTACCATGCCCTATCTGGCCGCCAGAGTTCCCCGGAGTTGGCATGTCACCCACGTTGACGAGGATGCCGAAAACATCGACTGGAACATTCCCGCGGATGTGATTGCGATTACTTTTCATACGCCGAGCGCTCTCCATGCTTATGACATTGCCGCGCGTTTCCGGTCGCGAGGAGTATGCGTGGCAATGGGCGGTCCGCATGTGACACTCTTGCCTGAAGAGGCCGCGCAGCACGCCGACGTGATATTCATCGGAGAAGCGGAAGGTTTGTGGGAAGACTTCCTGCGGGGCTTTGAAGCCGGGTCTTATCTCAGTGTGTACCGGCAGAGCCGCACGCCATCCGTTGACAAGGCTCCCGAAGCCCGCAAAGAGCTGTTTCACAGACACGACCACACCGATGGTGTTCTGTTCGCCACCCGCGGATGTCCCGGCCAATGCGATTTCTGCACGGTTGCCGTGATGTACGGTCATAAGTTGCGCAAGCGTCCCGTAGCCGAGGTCGCTGCCGAATACGCCTCGTTCCGAGGAAAAGTAATTATCTTCTGGGACGATAACATTGTCGGAGACATGGACTATGCGAAGCGACTCTGTCGCGCCATTACTCCCTATCGAAAATGGTGGAGCAGTCAGGCCAGCATCCATGCCGGCCGGGACGGCGAATTCCTGGAGGTCGCGGCTAATAGCGGATGTAAGCAGCTCTTCCTGGGGCTGGAGTCGATTTCCCAGTCCAGCATCGCTGAAGTGAATAAGACGTTCAATCGCGTGGACGAGTATCTGCGGATCATTCGCCGTATCCATTCCCATGGAATTGCCGTGCAAGCCGGGATTGTGTTTGGATTCGATCACGATACGCCGGAGATATTCGACGACACCATTGACTTCTTGGAGACGGCCGGCGTCCAGAATGCGACTTTTAACGTGTTGACGCCATTTCCAGGCACCCCGCTGTTTCGGAGGATGGAGGCGGAAGGGCGTATCCTGACGCGGGACTGGCGCAGATACAATAGCCGTGACGACGTGGTTTATCAGCCGAAGCGGATGAGCGCGGCAGAACTGTTGGAGGGCTTCCGGTATGCGAACGATCGTTTCTATTCTCTTCCCAGTACCGTGAAGCGGCTGTCGCGGTCATCGGTTCAACTGTGGTGGACGCTGCCGCTGAACCTGGCGTATGGGTATCGGTGGCGGCAGGCGGCGCGGGCCGCCCAACACCGCGTTGCAGCCGATGCGGTTGCCTGAGGCCGCGTTCTCTGTGCGATGCTTGTTTGGGGAGACGGAATGGACGTTCGGCAGCTACAACTGTTTCTGGCGGTGCTCGATTGCGCCAGCGTCACGCGGGCGGCGGAACGCGTCAACCTCACACCGGGGGCGGTCAGCCTGCAGCTCCACAGCCTGGCGGCCGAGCTGAACACCGAGCTGTTCGTGCGCTCGGGCAAGCGGCTGGCGCCCACCGCCGCCGCATGGCGCCTGGCCGAACGCGCCCGTGAGGTCCTCAACCAGCTCCGCCTGATCGAGCAGGAATTCGAAAGCGACGCCCTGGACGACCGGCATCCGTTCCATTTCGCCACCGGCGCCACCGCTCTGATCCACCACCTTGGCAGGCCGCTGCGCAAGCTGCGCAAGCAGTTTCCGCACCTCCTCATCGACATCATGGTCTGCCCTACCGAGGAAATGGTCGCCGGCCTGCTCGACCGGCGATTCGACCTGGCCCTGATCTCGCTCCCCTATCCCGCCGACAACGTGGAAACCATTCCCCTGTTCGAAGAAGAGTTGCTGGTGCTGAAGCCCTCGCTCGACCGGATCAGCGGCTGGCATGTGGCTCCGGCCGAACCGGCCGAGCTGGCCAAGGCTGCCTTCGTCCTCTATCCCAAGCGAAGCAATATGCGGTCGATGATCGACGGCTTTTTCAAGGAGATTGAGGTGACGCCGCGGGTGGTGATGGAAGCCGACGATACCGAAGCGCTCAAGAAACTGGTCGAGACGGGATTCGGGTATTCCGTCCTGCCCGAATACGCGCTGCACGGCCACCCCCACTATTTCCACGCGCTGCGCGTCAAGGGCCACCGGCTGGTCCGCGTGCAGGCTCTCGCCATGGCGCGCTCGCCCCACCGCCGCGCACTCACCGACGCCGTCGCGCGCTTCCTGCAGGTGTCGCTGGCGCTGCCGAAGAAATAGCCCACTGCGTGAATTGTCGGTCGCCAGGAACCGGCGGCAAAGACGCCGGCGTTACGGCCACGTCATTGCGTTTGTTGGTAACGCCGGCGGTCTTTGCCGCCGGTGGCGGCAATTTCCCCCGGACCGGGCGGGCAACATCATCGCACGCGAACCAGCGACAGGGTGCGGTTGAAAACCTGCTGAAACGTGCCGGCGGCGCGCTCGGCGCCCCACTGTTCCAGGTCGATATCGCCGGTCGCGTGAACCAGCAGCGTCACCTCGCCGTTCTGCACCCGGCAGGTCAGGCTCTCGATCCGCCGCTCCGGCCCGCGCACCATGTTGTCGGCCAGCCGCAACAGCGGGATCAGCACCGTCAGCGCGCGTTTTTCCTCCGGCGTCAGAGATTGAAAGGCGGCGTGCACCGGGTTGGGCAGCGCTTTGCGGTGGTAGCGGCAGAGCGCGGCTACCAGCACCCGCTCCCGCTCGGTAAATCCCGGCATGTCCGAGTTCGCCACCACGTAGTACGAATGCTTGTGATGGCTCGAACTCGAGATGTAGTGGCCCACGTCCAGCAGGTGCGCGGCGGCCTCGAGCAGCTTGCCGGCCGCCGGCGGCAGGCGATGCAGCGGGTGCAGCGCGGTGAACAGCAGGCCGGCGATGTGGGCCACGCTGCGGGCGTGCTCCACCGATACGCCGTAGCGGCGGCCCATGTCCTCCACCTCGCGGCGCTGCTCGCGGGTCAGCCGGGAAAGCTCCGCGCCCACGTTGCGCGCCGCCAGGTCCGCAATCACCCCATCTCGCACCCCGGCGCGCGAGTAGTAGATGGCGGGCAGGTGGAAGTGCTCCAGGAAGGCCAGCAGCACTGCCATCCCGGGCACGATGATTTCGGCGCGCCGCGGCCCGATGCCGGTAACCTTGCGGCGGCCGGCCAGGCTCAACCCGGCCAGTTTCCAATACAGTTTGCGGACCTGCGCGGTGGAAATGCGCAGCCGGTCGATTTCGTCGCGCCGCGACCTCGGCAGCCGCGCTACCGCCGCGGCCACCGCCGATGCCGTGGCCGAAGTGCCGATCGCGCGCTCCCACTCGGTCTTCCCCAGCCGCCGCACCACGCTCGAGAGCTTGTCCTCGATGAATTCCTGCATCTGGTGCAGTTGGCGCGGCGACGGCGGATCGTCCTTGAGGAAGATCTCGCGCAGCCGCACCGCTCCCAGCGGTTTCGAAAACCCCATGTGCAGGCCGCCATCCTGGCTGGCCACAATCTCCGCGCTGCCGCCGCCGATATCGCAGATCAGCACCCGCCGCCCGTCCTGCGGCCACACGCTCTCCACGCCCAGGTGAATCAGCCGCGCCTCCTCGCGCCCCGAGATGATTTCCACGTGCGTGCCCGCCGCCTCCGAAACCCGCTCCAGGAACTCGCGCTGGTTGCGCGTATCGCGGATGGCGCTGGTGGCCACCGCCCGCACTCCTACCACCGCCAGCTTGCGGTATAGCGCGGCCATCCGCACCAGCACCGCGCAGGTTGCCTTGATGGCTTCTTCGCTCACCGCGCCGTTGCGAAACACGCTTTCGCCCAGCCGCGTCACTTCGCGGTCGGAGGCCAAAACGCGGGTCGGCTGCCCGGCGGCAACTTCCGCCGCTTCCATGCGGATCGAGTTGCTGCCGATGTCGATGGCTGCGTAGCGGGGCACTAATCTTCAATCTAATCGACAGCGCCCCCCGGTGGGGCATGCTTCAGCTTGCCCGGTTCTGTTTGCCGTAACGGAACCGTACTTGAGAGTACCGATTTATAAGGGCGGACTCTCAGGCGGCCAAGCTGGTTCCTTCGGCTCTGAATAGTCGTGCCGCGCGCCTTCGGGCATGCAATCGCGGCTGCGGAAATTGCAGCGATCGGTGACGGAGAGCCGCCGCGAGCGGGTCTTCATCCAAGCCCCAGAGATTCCTGCAATGCGGTTCGCGGGCTAGCGCCCCGCTCGACGCGCAGCCAGCCCGAAGTCAGAATCTGGCAACGTACCCCGCCGCGTCCACGCAGCCATGCTTCCGCGCCGGGAGCTACCGCCAGGTCCATCCAGTAGCAGGGGCGGCATTCTTCGACGCCGCGCAGTTGAATCCCCTGCAATTCGAACTCGACGCCAATCAACGAGTTCAGATCCGCTCCGCTCATGATGAGGTTGCGGCGCAGCGCCGACGGTTGCGCGCCACTGACACCCAGTTCGCGCTGCATCGCGCGGAAGACCTCGCGCGAGAACAGCGTCACCTGTCCCATTGAATGCTTGGGCGAAGCGAAGAACCGGTCGCCGCGCAGCCCCAGGCCGGCGACGCATTCGACCTCATCGAGTTCCTGGATTGGATGCGATAGCGCGCCGAGGCCGTGGCGCCCGAAGAACTGATGGCCCTCCGAGATGTAGATATTGTGCAGGGCCAGGGATGGTCGATGCATGGCCGGATACCGCGGTCAGCGCGGGAAAAAGGCCTCCGCGTATTCCCCCGCCTTGATGCCGCGATAGGCTGGGACAATGACGAACGAGGGCTGATTGGCTCCCTCGGGTCGCACGGCGCCGTCGCGTTTGGCGATCTCCTCGACCGGTCCGAAGCCGAGCGCCTCGCCAGGGCACGTCGAGACGCAGGCCGGCTGCTTGCCCGCATCGAGCCGCGTGTAACAAAGGACGCACTTTTGCATCCCGCCGCTTTTGCCGTATTGGGGCGCTCCGTAGGGGCAAGCTGCGCCGCAACTCTTGCAGCCGATGCACTTCTCCCGATCCACCACCACGATGCCGTCTTCGGCGCGCTTGGAAATCGCCTCAACCGGGCACACCGCAAGGCAGGACGGCTTGGCGCAGTGCATGCACGCTTTCGATAGCGCGATGTTGGTGACGTTCGGGAACTCGCCATCCCAGCGATTCACCACGCGGCGCCATCTGGGCCCAAGCTCGACGCCGTTCACCGCCTTGCAGGCGACTTCGCAAGCCTGGCACTGCACGCATCGTCCCGCGTTGACGTAGAACCCGAGTTGCCTTGCCATACCTATGCCTTCCTCACTTGGACCAGCGTCTGGCTCGTCATTGCCGTCACCACCGGATCGTAGGCTTTCTTCGCATCCGTGCTGTACATCAGGTTGGCGTTGGCGCCTCCGCGCAGCAGCGGGTAGTACGGCTTGCCCAGCTCGTTGCAGCCCTGCCACCAGCCGTGGAGCAGCATCACGGTATCCGGCCGGATGCCGGGGTTCACGTCGGCTTTCACCTTGAGCACTCCATACGGCGATTCGACGATCACCCAGTCGCCTTTGGCGATTCCGCGCCGCCGCGCCGTATTAGGATGGATTTGCAGGGTAGGGTCCGGCATCACCTCGCGCAGGTACGGCACATTGCGCAGCCACCCCGCGTTATAGACCTTCGAAGTATGAAAGTCCGAAAAGGTAAGTGGGTACTTATGGAGTAACTCGGGCGTTGCAGTCGGGCTCTCGGGCGGTTCCACCCACTCCGGCAGCGGGCTGAAGCCGTTCTCTTCCCAAGTGGTGTTATAGATGGCTACTTTGCCCTGCGGCAGATAGGGCGGCTTCGATATCCGCGTGCTGGGCGTCTTGAAGACCTGTTCGTATTCTTCGTACGCCGGCTCGCGCCTTGGCTGCCGGATCCCGGCCGGCTTGGCGCGCAGTTCCTCTTGCGTGACGCCGTACGGCTTGAGCTGCTCGTTCATGCACTCGGTGATGCTTCCGTTCCAAAAGTCCGCACCGTAGCCCATGCGCACGCCGAGGTCGATCCAGAATTCGTAATCGGACTTATAGTCGCCCAGCGGCTCGATTACCTTATTGCGCGCCATCACCCAGCCGTCGCCGGTTTCGAATGGATGATCGGTCTCATACCCTGTCGCCACCGGGATCACAATATCGGCGAACGCCATGTCTGCCGTTTGCATGACGTCCACCACCACGTAGAAATCTAGCTTTTTCAGCGCCTCGATCACGTTGCGCGTACCGCGCGTGCTGACGGTTGGCTGGGTGCCGGGAGCGATGATGGTGCGCACTGGATACGGCTGGCCCGTCAGGACGCTTTCGAAGATGCGGTAGTAAGCCGACGATGTGCCCTCGCCGCCCGGTTGTAGCGCGCGTGGGAATTCCGGTCCCACCAGCTTGTCCACCCATTCCTTGGTGTAGCGATCCTGCAAGCCGAATGGCTTACCTCTGCCGCCGCTCCGCCCGCCCGAGAAAACATCGCCGCCGGGTTTGTCGAGATTGCCGGTGATCGCCATGAGAATCGCCACGGCCCGTATGGCGCTGTTGCAGCCCGGCGCGTGCTCGAATCCGTTGCCGTGATCGATACAGGCCGGCTTGGTAGTGGCGTACAGCCGGGCCACATCGCGGATCTGTTTTGCCGATACGCCGGTAATCGGCTCGGCCCATTCGGGCGTGTGCCGCCGCACGTGATCCACCAGTTTGTCGAAGCCGAAGGTCCATTTCTCGACGAAGGCGGCGTCGTAAAGCTTCTCCGCGACGATGACGTGCAGGAATGCCAGCGCCAGTGCTGCGTCCGTGCCGGGGCGGATCGGAACCCAGATATCGGAGAGCGCCACGTCGGGCTCCATGGTCGGCTTGATGGACACGATCTTCGCGCCACGCGCTTTGGCGTCGAGCAGTTGTCTGACACTGCCCTTCGAACTTCCCGCATAGACGGGCTGCTTGCCCCAGATCATCAGCAGGCTGGTGCGTTCGATGTCCGGCTGCGGCTGCGCGCCCAGCGTATAGGAAAACGTGAACGCTTTTTGCGTCGCGCAAATCCCGCTATGGCCGTAATTCGGGCTTCCGTGCGCGGTGAGAAACCGGTATAGGTAGTTACTATAGGTGCGGTGGGCGGGCGACAGGATCGCCAGCGATTCCGGGCCGTACTTGGCCTTCTGCTCCTTCAGCTTTACCGCGATAGAGTCCAGCGCTTCGTCCCAACTAATGCGCTGAAAGCGGCCCTCGCCCTTCGCGCCGATCCGCTTGAACGGGTATTTCAGGCGCTGCTCGGAGTACACCCACTGCGGCGCCGCGTGCGCCTTCGGACAGTTCTTACCGTGGTTGAGCGGCGCGTCGGGCCAGCTTTCGATTCCCACAAACTTGCCGTCGCGTACGATGGCCAGGATTCCGCAGCCGGCGCTGGGGCCGCACATCGCGCAAAATGTCGGGATGGCCTTTTCAGCCGCGGCGGCAGTGGGCGTGGCCTCGGCCGGGGGTCCGCTCAGGAGGACCGAGGCGACGCCAGCGGCTCCAGTTACGGCGAGGACCTGGCGACGTGTCGGAGCGGCGGTCGTGGTGGACATTTGTGGGTGCTCCAGATGGATTTCCCTCTTGAGATCCGAAAATCCAGTTTTTCCGTACTGCTTCTGAGTATAATACCTTATTGTCAATGGGACAAATGGTAATTTGATATGATTTGACAATGGAACGGCTCAGGCCTGCGAGTGTCGCAGGATTCGTGCTCGTTGGCGGCCGGAGTTCGCGCATGGGGCGCGACAAGGCGTTAATGGGGTACGGGGATCATACCCTCGTCGAGCATATTGCGAACATTGTCGAGCGGGCGTGCGGGTCGGTTGTTCTGGTGGGCTGCCCGGAACGCTATCGTGCGCTGCCCTATCCCGCGATTGAGGACGTGCTGGCGGAGCAGGGCCCCCTCGGCGGGATTCAGGCGGCGCTTTCCGCGTCCAACTCCGAGTGGAACCTGGTCGTGGCGTGCGATATGCCCATGGTCACCTTCGAATTACTGGAGGTGCTCCTGGATGCCGCAGGGCAATGCGCCGGGGACTGCATCGTTCCGGTTTCCCCGGGTGGACGCCTTCAGCCGCTGTGCGCCCTCTATCGTCGCCGGTGCCTGGGCACGGTGAGCACCCTGCTGGGCCGGGGTGTACGGAAAATGCGCGAAGCGATCCCGCAACTCAGTGCGGTCCTGTTGCCGACGCCCTCGGCGACACCGTTCCGGAACCTGAACACACCACAGGAATGGAGCGCTCATGGGACGGTTTCTCCGGAACCATTACGAACGGAACTTGCCTTCTCTCCGGGAACGGCCCGAAAGCCCGTGAAGCCTCACGATAAACATTCGGATAAAATTGTCTCTTGACACGGCAACTTGAATCACCATATAATCTATGTGATTAATGGACTATTCGCCATCACTCGACAGCGACCACCTGCTGAGGCGGGCGCTGCGGGCAATTTCTCGAGTCCAGTAGAAACAGGAGCAGTGAGCATGAGTTGCGAGTTCCATTGGTGTTCCGGGCCGGCGGCGATAGCGTTGGTGTCCATGTCGGCGGCGCACCAGTCTCCGGCCATTGAAGCCGCCCGCGGTTTTGGATCCTCTTGCTGCTGTTGTTGTTGTCTCTAGTACCCGTCCCCTCGCGCTAGAACTCTCTAGCTATCTCTTAACTAAATATTGCAGCAGCGACTTCTCGAAGCAATCGAGATGGGTGCCCCGGCTCTTCCGAGCAGCTAGGTTCGCGCTCTCGCGAGCTTCGCATCCGGAGCTTGGCGGGGTGATCGGTTTAACTAACATGCAGCAGTGAAAGGTATCCATATGAAATTGTTCGTTTACGTTCTTCTCATTTCCGGTCTGGCGTTTGCGCAGTCGTTTCAGGGCTCGTTACGGGGCCGGATCCTCGATCCCAGCGGGGCTGCGGTCCAGAATGCCAAGCTGACGATTACCGACGAAGCAACCAGGCTGAGCCGGTCGACGATCACCAACGATCAGGGCGACTATGCGTTCAACGCGGTGACTCCGGCGACTTATACAGTGACCGTCGAAGCGCCCAGCTTCAAGCGTGCCGAGCGCCCCGGCGTCCTGGTCTCGACACAAGCCGCCGTCACCGTCGATCTGCGGCTCGAATTGGGCGCGGTCGGTGAGCAAGTCAACGTCACTGCCGAAGCCCCGCCGCTACAGACAGCCGACGCATCCACCGGGCAACTGATCGACGCCCAGAAGATCACGGACCTGCCGGTCCTCGGGCGAAACCCGTTCTTCGTCGGCAAACTGGCGCAAACGGTCGTGTTTGTCGCAAACCCGAAGTTCGCCCGCATGCAGGACCAAAACGGCAACTCGCAGGTTTCGATCGCGGGCGGTCCGCTGCGGACGAACAACTACCTGGTGGATGGTATCTCGATTACCGATTCGAACAATCGCGCGGTGATTGTCCCCTCACCGGAAGCCGTTCAGGAGTTGAAGGTTCAGGCCAGCACCTATGACGCCGAGGTGGGACGCACCGGCGGCGGCACGTTTAACACGTTGCTGCGCTCGGGGACGAACGAAATACACGGCAGCGCGGTCGGCCACATTCGCGAGACGGATTGGCTGGCGAACAGCTTCTTCGCAAATCGCGCTGGTAACCCAATCCCCAATCAGCCATTCCGCGATTGGGCGGGTTCTCTCGGCGGTCCCGTCGTGGTCCCGAAACTCTACAATGGGCGAAACAAGACGTTCTTCTTCCTCAGCACCGAGGCATACCGCCAGCGTGATGGCTCTACCAGCTTTCTTGCCTTGCCCACGGCACTCGAACGGGCGGGGAACTTCTCGCAGAGCTTGACCAAGAGCGGATTCCAAACCGGGAGCGGAGCGCTGCAGACGATCTACGACCCGCTCAGCACGGCTTCCAACGGAACGCGAACGCAATTCCCCGGAAACGTCATTCCGCAAAGCGAGTTGAACCCAATCGGAGTGGCGCTCGCGGATTTCTACCCGAATCCGAGCGTACCCACGCAATATTATCAACAGGCCAATTACGACTTCACGGGGAGTTACCCGAACCGCGGCGACCAGTACACATTCAAGGCCGATCACCAATTCGCATCCTGGGCGACCGCCGCGGCGTCCTACATTCACCAGAAGACATTCGAAACGGACGCCCCCGGCAATATCTTCCCCAATCCCGCAACTCCGAGCCAGAACCTTTGCTGCGATCGTAAGATCGATGCGACTCAAACCAACGCGACGCTGACGCCGAGCCCCACCACGGTGGTTTCCATCCGTTGGGGATTCAACCGGTTCTATTCGAGGAGCACGCAGGAGAGCGCCGGCTTTAGCGAATCCTCGCTTGGTTTGCCGGCCTCGTTGGCGGCCGAAACCCCCAACCCGGCCTTCCCCGCCATCACCATGGGTGGAGCGGTGAGCGGCTGCTCCAGCGGATCGAGCAATGACTACACGAACTTTGGCGGTGGTTGCGCGAACCAGGACGTATTCTATTCGCGCAGTTTCAACGCCACGATAGCCAAATTCCTGGGCAAGCACAGCGTGAAGGCCGGCTTCGATATCCGGACGATACACGACTTCGGGACTCCGGCGGCCGGACCGA
The DNA here is from genome assembly GCA_049686695.1 of Bryobacteraceae bacterium. GTDB lineage: Bacteria > Acidobacteriota > Terriglobia > Bryobacterales > Bryobacteraceae > Bog-375. The sequence continues at coordinate 20,938 of JBAVIH010000384.1, forward strand.
CCAGTCTGGGCTTCACGGACGTGTTCACGCGCGCAACAGCGGCAAGCGCCACGGCTGGAACCGGGAGCAGCCTGGCGACCCTCTTGCTCGGCTATCCCACCAGCGGGCAGGACTCTCCGGTGGTGAACACGTTTAACGACTTTGTCCGCTATTACGGCGGATTCATTCAGGACGACTATCGCGTCACTTCCCGACTGACTCTCAACATAGGCCTGCGCCTGGAATATGAGTCGGGCGTGCAGGAGTCGAACAATCGGCTGATCGTTGGGATCGACCCCTCCGTCGCAAACCCGTTGCAGCAGAACGTCTCCGGCTTGCTGATTCCGGGAGGCGTGCAATACGCGGGAGTGAACGGAAATCCCACTCAAACCGGCAACCCGATATCCGTCAAACCGGGTCCGCGGCTCGGCTTCGCGTACAGCGTCAACGACAAGACGGTGGTGCGCGGTGGATATGGCATCTTCTGGGCCCCCAGTTTTTTCAGCTTCCAGAATCCCATTGGCTATTCGCCGGCGACAACTATCATCGCTTCGACCAACGGCAACTACACACCCGCCGACACTCTGTCGAATCCATATCCGAGCGGGCTCTTGCAACCAACCGGCAATTCGCTGGGCGCGCTTTCGGGAATTGGCCAGGCGATCACTATCTTCAACCCGAACTCCTCGTCGGCCGGGTACGTCCAGCAGTTCTCGCTGGAAGTGCAGCGGCAGGCCCCGAAGGGATTCGTGCTCACCCTGGGTGCTTTGGGATCGCACTCGCTCGACCTGTTTGAGAACGGTCAGAACATCGACCAGCTCAACCCGTCGTACTATTCGTTGGGAGTAGCGGCGCTGTCGAAAAGCGTGCCGAATCCGCTCTACAACAACGGCGGGGTGGGGACGCTGGGTACCGCTAAGGTGACTCAGGCGCAGTTACTCCTGCCGTTCCCGCAGTACGCTTCCGTATCGGTGTCGGACTCCGACACCGCCGCCAGCCGTTACTACTCAGTCTATTTCCGGGCGCAACGCCGCTTCTCCAATGGACTGAGTTTGCTCACGTCCTATACCTGGTCGCGCAGCGTGGATGATGTGACCGGTCTGAATACCGCCGGCTCCGCCGAGGTGGTTGCAGTTTCCGGTCCGCAAAACGCGTACAACCTGAGTGGCGAGCGGAGCCTCTCCACGCAGGATGTGCCGAATCGGTTCACCACGGCAATCACATATGAACTGCCGGTGGGCAAGGGCAAGCAGTTCCTGGCGGGCAGCCGGATTCTCGACTATGCCATCGGCGGTTGGTCCCTGAATGCGTTTGGCGTGATCCAAACCGGATATCCGTTGTCCGTGACGCAGCCGAACGGCAACACCCTGATCGGCGCCAGCTATCAGCGGCCCAACGCTACTGGCGTTTCTCCCGTCACATCCGGTTCTACCGACCAGCGTCTCGGCGAATGGATCAACCCGGCGGCATTCAGTGTAGCCCCGGAACTCACATTCGGCAATCTCAGCAGGTTTCTTACTGCCCGCGGTCCGGGATTGTTCAACTGGGATATTTCGCTCGACAAAAAGTTCTCCATCAAGGAGAGGGTCACGGCGCAAGTTCGTTTCGAGGCCCTAAACGCCACGAATTCGCCCTACTTCGGCACGCCGAATACGACACTCGGCAGCTCTACCTTCGGCCAGATCACCAGCCAGATCAATAATCCGAGGATGGGACAGTTCGGCCTACGATTCACGTTCTAACTCAACTCAAGGAGAGTAATCAATGAGAATTCACTTATCATCCAAACGGCTATTCGCATCGCTGGCCGTCTGCGCGGCAATGGCCGGCATCGGCGCTGTCCGCCCGGCTTTCGCACAAAACGCCCCGTCCCAGCCGGCGGCGGAAGCCGCTCCCATCGTCGAATGGGTCTACGCGACCAAGTGGGGCTATTTCGACGACTGGTACGCGATTTTCAAAAAGTATCAGATTGCCATTCTGGACGAGGAGAAGAAAGAAGGCATCGTCACTAAGTACATCGTGCAGAAGGGCGGCGGCCATGTCGGCGAGAGCGAGCGTTGGGACCTCCGCGTCCTGATCTATTACAGGGACGCGAATTACCGGGCCGAGGCGCGCGGCATCACGAAGAAGCTCTTCCCCGATCAGGAGACGTTTCGCAAGGAAGAGCAGGATCGCTGGCGGCTGACCTTGGTGCATTGGGACCGTCCGCTGACTGAGGTGGACCCGCACGTCGAGCAGGCGCGGAACTAGCCCGGCTCTCCTTCATGCGGCGAATGGCGCAGGGACGTTGACTCGTTCCTGCGCACCTTTGAGTCGCACCACGGAATTCTGGAGGATACTCAGTGAAACGAAGATCATTCCTATGGGGTGTGGGAGCTGCGCTGCCGGCTCTCTCCGCAATGGCCGAAACCCCGAGTCCCAGCCAGGAGACAAAGCCGTCAGGATCGATCACACTTCCCAAACCGAACATTCAGGGAGGCAAGCCACTGCTGGAGGCGCTGAGCGAGCGCAAGACGCTGCGCAACATCGGGCCGGCCCCTCTTCCACCGCAAACGCTCTCGAACCTGCTGTGGGCGGCCTTCGGCGTCAACCGTCCAGACGGAAAGCGGACGGCCCCCTCGGCCATGAACATCCAGGACATCGACATCTACGTGTTCCTGCCCGAAGGAGTGTACGTGTACGATGCTACGGCTCACATTCTCAAGCCGGTGCTGGCCGGCGATCAGCGTGCGAAAAGCGCCAGGCAGCCTCCTCCGCCCGCGCCGGGTGCGGTGCCCCGTCCCTCCGCGTCGGGGCCGGCCAACGTTCCGGTTACCCTCGTCTACATCGCAGATCAGGATAAGGCGAAGGCCGCCGGAAGACGAGTCCCGGACCCGGCGGCGCAAACGGCGTGGTCGAACGCGCACGTGGGTTTCATCGCACAAAACGTATATTTGTTTGCGGCGTCGGAGGGGCTGGCCAGCTCGTTCCGCGCGAATGTCGATCCGGATGCTCTGATCGCACTGCTGAGCCTGCGCCCGGCGCAGAAGCCACTTTACAGCCATCTGGTCGGCTATCCCTCGAAGCAGTAGTTGACAACGAACAGTTACTTACCTAAGGAGACTTACGTGAAACTCAAACACTTACTCGCACTCGTTCTTGCCTTTGCGCCCGCCGCACTGGCGCAATCGGTGGCCGGGCTTTGGCAAGCGACGCTGATCACCAAGGACGCTGAAGTCCCGTTCCGCCTGGAGATTGCCGGTGATGGGGCGGCGGTCCAGGGCTGGTTCTTCAATGGCGATCGGAAGGTCCGCTCAACCGGCGGGCATTTCGAGAACGGCAAGCTCGTTCTCAATTTCGACATATACGCCTCCCGGCTGGAAGCTACGCTGAAAGATGGCGTTCTCGAAGGTCAATACGGCCGCTACTCGGCCGCCGCTTCCAGCATCACGCGTGGCAATTCGTTCCGCGCCACCATCTATAAGCCGCAGCCCAAAGCGGCGGCCGCCGATGTCCCTTCGATTGACGGCCTGTGGGAGATTCCACTCAGCGAGAGCAGGAAGCATGGGGAGTCTTCCTGGCGCTTCATCGTGAGCCAGTCCGGGCCGGACGTTTCCGCCACGATTCTGCGAATTGACGGAGATACCGGGGCACTGACGGGAACTTACGCCGATGGCAAGTTCGTGCTGAGTCATTTCTCCGGCGGCCGCCCGGCGCGTCTGGAAGTAACGCAGGCCGCCGATGGCACTCTTGATTTGGTGCTACGCGATGGTCACGCCGAAGTGGCGCCGGGAAACCGGCTGAAAGCCCTGCGTCCGGCGCTGGCCAGGGCGCAGGGGCTGCCCGTGCCTTCCGATCCGACGCTGCACACTGGCGTAAAGGATTCCAATGAGCGCTTCCACTTCAGCTTCCCGGACCTCAACGGACAGACTGTCTCGGATGGCGACGCACGCTTTCTCGGCAAAGTCGTTCTGGTGAACGTGACAGGAAGCTGGTGCCCGAACTGCCACGACGAGTCACCCTACCTGGCGGAACTGTACCGCAAGTATCGCAAGCTGGGCCTGGAAATCGTTGCGCTGAATTTCGAAGAGGCGGAGCAACTGAAGGACCCGACCCGTCTGCGCGCTTACGTGAAGCGATACGGGATCGAGTACCCGGTGCTGCTCGGTGGCACGCAATCGGAAGTAAATGCCAAGCTGCCGCAAGCGGTCAACTTGAATTCCTGGCCAACCACATTCTTCCAGGACCGCAACGGCCACATTCGCAAGGTCCACGTGGGCTTCGCGGCCCCCGCCAGCGGAGAGTTCAACACTCTGCTCAAGGAAGAATTCACCACCGAGATCGAGCGTTTGCTGGCGGAGCAAGCAGCCCCGTTGGTGTCACAAAATCAGGGCACGACGCGATAACCATCTCAATCCGAGGAGAATCCATGAACGCAAATAGACGCACGTTTCTGCAGACTGTAGGCATCGGCGGAGCGCTTGCTCGATACCGCCCGGCACTGGCGTCCACCCCGGGCGCGGACGCGACCGGCTCGGGCGCCGCCGCCGATTACCTGGAACCGGCGCGACAAGCGGCGGCGTGGATTCGATCCAGCGCCCTCAAACAATCCGCCGGCATTGCCTGGCCCTCCGAACCCGATAAGCCGGAAACCGTCGGGCCTGGCATCTACAAAGGCAATGCCGGCACCTTGATTTTCTTTCTCGAGTTGGCGCGGGCCGCCAAGGATGCGTCCTACAGTGAAGACGCCCAACGAGCCGCCGACTACGTGATCGACCGCGCGGCCGCCATTCAGGGCAGCGGGTTCAGCCGCGATCTGGCGGGCGCGGCTTGGGCGACTCTCGAAACGTGGAAAGCCACCGGGGAGACTCGCTATCGCGACGCGGCCCTATCGGTAACTGACGCGCTGGCGAAGCGCGCGCAAGCGGCTGGCGCCGGAGTCACCTGGGGACCGGCATTCGACGTCAGCGGCGGGGACGCGGGAATCGTCTCTTACCTTCTCTACGCCGCCAGAACGTTTGATCGGGACGACTGGCGCCAGTTAGCGCGTGACGCGGGCAAGCACCTGCGCCAGATTGCAGTGAAAGACCCGGAGGGCAATCTCTTCTGGCAGGGCGGGTTGGCCGCTGGGATCACGCTTCCCAACTTCGCTCATGGCACCGCGGGCGTGGCCGCTGTGCTGGCCCAACTGTATTCTCAGACGCGAGACCAGGAGTTTCTCGATGCCGCGCTTTCGGGTGCGGCCCATCTCAAGAGCATTGCGCGCGCCGACCGCGACACCTTCCTGATTCACCATCACGAGCCAACTGGACTGGACCTTTTCTACTTGGGCCAGTGCAACGGACCGGCCGGATCGGCCAGGCTGTTCTACGAGCTCTACCGGAACACCAAGGACCGGGCTTGGCTCGACATCACCGAACGCGCCGCCGGTGCGATCCTGAAGAGCGGAATTCCAGAGCAGCAGAGAGATGCCTATCCGCAGATACCGCTGCGCGTCGAATACTCGATCAAGCCGGGTCACTTGCCCGGTTTCTGGAACAACATCAGCCAATGCTGCGGAGCCGCTGGAATCGCCGACTTCCTTCTCGGCTTGTATCAGGCGACGGGAAAGGAACAGTATCTGGACTTTGCCCGCCGCGCGCTCGATAACGTGGTCAACCGCGCTTTCGTTGACGACAAGGGTTACCGCTGGTATCAGTCCGAGTTTCGAGTCCAGCCATGGATCGTGGTCGCTCAGACCGGCTACATGCAGGGCGCCGCGGGCGTTGGCAGCGCGCTCCTGCACCTGCACACAGCGCTCGAAGGCAAGTATCACGCTGTTCTGTTTCCGTACGATCCGTTCCCCCACGATGTGGCGCAGGAGAAAGCATGACGCCGCTGGTTCGGTACAATGGATCGAAAACAAATGATGCGCAAAGCACTCTTGACCGCAGCGGTCTTCCTGCTCGCCGTGAGCGCTTGGGCCCGGCAAAAGCAGGTCGTGACCACGCCGGATGCTCCTAAGGCCATCGGCCCATATTCGCAGGCGATCAAGGCCGGTGGTCTGGTGTTTACGGCGGGGCAGATTCCGCTCGACCCCAGTACCGGCCAAATCGTCGGAGTTGATGCCGCGGCCCAGGCGGACCGTGTCTTGAAGAACCTGCAAGCGGTCCTGCAAGCGGCCGGCACCGATCTTGAGCACGTGGTAAAGACGACAATATTCCTAAAGAACATCTCCGACTTCGCAACAGTCAACGAGGTTTACGGCCGCTACTTCAAGAACAGCCCGCCAGCTCGGTCCACCGTGCAGGTGGCGAATCTCCCCAGGGAAGCACTGGTGGAAATTGAGGCAATTGCGACGCTTCCCGGCAGTCATTAGGCCGCTACGCGCGGCGGACGCTACTGCGTCGGTTTGTCGGTGTCTTGCGCTCCTGGTTTCGCTTCTTCCTTGTCGTCAACGGGCTTGGAGAGATGGAGTTTGCGCATCTCTTTGGCTCCGACCCCGGGATCTTCAGGCGTGACCTTGATCCCAGTTGCCATGGGTCCGGCGGTCCATTTGAAGTAATAGGTTTTGCCCGCCTCCGCCTCAAGCCGGGCCCGCTCGTTTTCTTTCTGCCTGGCTTGATTGAGGGCCGCCCCGGCGGACATGATAACGCTTCCGTAATACTCCTTGGGCAATCCGGAGATCACAACAGTCCCCGGCGGCACTTCCATGAATGCGTATTCGCTGTTGAGGAGTTTGGCGAGGTGAGTGCCGTTGATATAAAGCTCGTCGTGTGAGGACGAGCCGGTGAATCTGTACACGCGGTAGATACAGACGATGGCTTTGCCGCTGGATGGCGCGGGCAGTGCGGCCGGAGTTTTGGAATCCTGTGCGACCGAGACGGGCCCGGTGAAGAGAAACGCCATCGCACCGAATG